>NZ_LUUK01000217.1 GCF_001644025.1 Methylomonas koyamae | reverse complement strand
AACACGTCGTTGCCGCTGCCGCCGTAGAGAATGTCGTTACCGTTGTTGCCACTCAGCGAATCATTTCCCACGCCACCCACCACCAAATCGTTACCGCCGTTGCCCGAAACAACCTTATCGGTGCCTTGACCAGTCACGAGTTCATTGGCATCCCCGCCGTTTCCGGTTGTTACAACCGTGGGATAGCCAAATTCATTCAATAAATTCAAAACCCCGCTATTACCGCTATCCGCAACGAGCCAGTCTCCAATTTGACTCAGCCGGTTCCAGCCGCTGTCTCCCAGCTTTGTCCCCATGAAGCGATCCAATTCCAACAAATCACCAATGCCCGCTACGGCATTCGCGGCGTGATTGCTATTCAAC
This sequence comes from Methylomonas koyamae, assembly GCF_001644025.1. Lineage (GTDB taxonomy): Bacteria > Pseudomonadota > Gammaproteobacteria > Methylococcales > Methylomonadaceae > Methylomonas > Methylomonas koyamae_A. The sequence continues at coordinate 27,957 of NZ_LUUK01000217.1, read as the reverse complement.
AGCGCATCCATCGCGTAGAAATCCAAGCCAATACCATTGGTGTCAACCGTTAATGCAATGGCGTCAAGATACGGCTTGAGCCTAGTTTGTATTAGCAGGCTTTCATATACTGAGTTCCTTAGCGCATCGTAACTTCGCTGCAATAAATCCTGGGTAGTTGTCCAAAGAGTTACCGTGGCAGCGGCTGTGCCGGCGGGTACAGTGTTGAAGGTGCGACCATTGAAGTGCTCCAAGATGGTCAGTTTGTCGGCCCAGGCGTTGTAGGCAGCGCTGCCGGTAGCGACGTTTTGGATGTTGACGGTCAGGCTGTGGCCTGTGTAGGCGCCACTAAAGGTGGTGGCCATGGTGCTGGTGTCGCTCCAGGCGTCGAGAATTTGATCCAGCAAGGCTTGCTGATCGGCGCGACCGGCGCTAGCGAATTGGCTGAGCAGGCCCGCCAAGGTGGTGCTGATGCTGGCCGCTTCGCGCAGGCTGCGGACTTGGCCGGCACCCTGCATGTCTGGCAGCGTGGCGACGGCGCTGGTGTCCAGGTGATCGGTAAACTGGCTGTGGAAGGTGTCCTGAATCAGGTTGATGTCGCCCAGATTTCCGGTGACTTCGCCCAGGGTGGCGACGCTGCCGTCGGTTTTGACGTAGCTGCCGATGTCGGCCAACTGGTTGCCGTTGGCGAGGATTTGGCTGTGATCGGTGCTGCCGACGTTGATGGCGGCGATGTTTTGGCTATCCAGCGTGAACAGCTCGTCGGCCTGGCTAATGCCGTCTTGGTTCAGGTCGCGCCACAGGCGCAGGTTGGCGAATTGGGCGTCATTGGCATCGACTTTGCCGTCCAGATTGGCGTCCAGATCGCGCAGGGCGTCGAAGCCGTCGGCGGCCAGTTGGCCGTTGCTTTTGAGCATAGCGTCGCCGAACAGCTCGCGGCCGCTGTCTATGGTGCCGTTGGCGTTTTTGTCCAACACTAGGAAGGCGTCGTCGGCTTTGACCCAGCCGGTCGCGGTTTTGACGCCGTCGGCGTCGTGGTCGAAGTAGATCGGGTTGGCGGTGTTGACGCCGGCGGTTTCCAGGCCGTTGCCGTTGAGGTCGAACACCAGTGGGTCGCGGCGAACGGGTGGGGTGGCGACGGTGGCGGAGGTGAATTGGTTGCCGCAAGCATCAGATATTGGATTAAGTTTGGTTATCGAATCAGCAACAAAATCCCAAAAATCGTTCTCGCCAACTTTAGGTAAATAGTTGGCTGCTTCTGGGAGAAGCCCGCCTCCTATACCTAGCGCAGCTGCCAACACACCTACGCCTAATGCGCCAAAACTTGCAGGAGCAAGCGCTACTCCTATCGCAGCACCAAGCCCACCCAAAGCTATGCCGGCTATTGCCTTTGTGACATCGCCACTGTCGCCGGTCCAAACAGCTAGGCCGAGATCCACAACATCCCCTATGGTGCCGCCATTCTTACCTGCAGCTTTAAGCCATGGATTGTCCCCAATCACCTTATCAAAATCAAAGGCCGCTTTTTGCATAAACTCGGACAGTATAACTTGCTTGTCCCTTATATCACCTTGAAGAACATCTGCCTTGGCAAGAGTTGTTACAGCCAAATCGGAATAAACTGATTTCCAAGGCGATGTGCTTGCCATAGTATTGGAAGCCGTATAGGCGTCCAAAAAATCTTGTGACGCTTTTCGGTAAGCATTCTCTAATCCTTTAATAATAGCTTGTTGCGCATCAGACCCAGCTTTAACAGCCGCATTGTATGCATCCGAATAACCTTCATAAAAATCGAACACGGCACCGCGAAAAGTCCCAACTAATTGCATAAAGTCATCAGTAGTAAAACTCGTTGTTGCGGCCGCATTTCCTGTTAAGTTCGTATCGCCAGACATGAATATCTCCGTGAGTATTTATTTAAAAAATTTAAGTAAGGCCTGATAATTCAATCAAGTACTGATGTCTATAGGCGGTGAAAAAACTCGATAATACCAATCAAAGCCAAATACAACATAGTGACGCCTGCATAAATAAGACATCCCAAATAAATCGCAAAAGACATATCAAATTTAGCGAATACCAATAACAGTTTTATTGGACGAGATGGATTTATTAGAGAGCTTTCATCGAAGCCAACAATTGTAACCAGATACATCACAAATACCGACACTAACGATAGGAATATTATGCTAAATAAATCAGGTGTACTTTTTTCGCCGAAAGGGGGTTTGTAATTATTTTTGTTTCTATATGAATGTAGGCAGGCGCAATAAAAAATTGCAAAAACGCAATAAGTCACAAACATCATTGCTTTGTTGGCAACATTAATTCCAGCAACCTGAATAAATCTTATCAAACCTATATGTTTTGAAATTATATTTGAAATATCAATTTCAGCATAATCACTAAGCAATATGGCGACAATAAATGGCGTTACAAAGTAAAAATAGAGCAGTTTATTTTCAAATGAAAATAAACTAAATCCCTGTGTTTCTCTAAAGTTCTCTTTCGGATTATTAATATTTTTTTGAGCATTCAATTTCATGCTGCTATTCTCCAGGTTTCATTGTTTACCGCTATATCGGCCGGCACGGCATTGAGCGTGCGGCCGTTGAAGTGTTCCAGGATGGTTAGTTTGTCGGCCCAGGCGTTGTAGGCGGCGCTGCCGGTGGCGACGTTTTGGATGTTGACGGTCAGGCTGTGGCCGCTGTAGGCGCCGCCAAAGGTGGAGGCCATGGTGCTGGTGTCGCTCCAGGCGTCGAGGATTTGATCGAGCTGGGCTTGCTGATCGGCGCGACCGGCGCTAGCGAATTGGCTGAGCAGCCCCGCCAAGGTGGTGCTGATGCTGGCCGCTTCGCGCAGGCTGCGGACTTGGCCGGCGCCTCTTCGACTCCGCTCAGGACAGGCTTGCATGTCCGGCAGCGTGGCGACGGCGCTGGTATACGGGTAGTCGGTAAACCGGCTGCGAAAGGTATCCTGGCTCAGGTTGATGTCGCCCAGGTTGCCGCCGACCTTTCTCGAAGTTACGCCGATAACGATTGAAATCAGGTTTTTCCAATGCGGCAACTTGACGAATCCGGATTGATGCCGAGCATGGTGGTTGCGTAGGCAACTCGAACCTTCCCTGTCGTTTATCGAGTCCATGCGCGTCCCCTGTTAGTCTCTAAAATTGGTTGCCGGTAGTGGTTGGTGTTAGCCGCGCATCTCGCTGATGACCACCGGCGTTAGCCAATTATCGCAATTCGTGTTTCGATCATAATTGTCCCAAAGTCTAGTCGGCGGCTCGATTTGGCTATTGTCGCCGTTCGGTTGGCGTTAAACTTAGCTGAGTGTGATCACGTCGTAGCGTTTCAACACGTATCACGATTCAAAAAATAAAGGTTGGCGAACGGCCAGGTTACCATCACCCGATATCCGTAACGAACAGGTACCCGGCTGGACTCAGTTACAGCATGTTCTGCCTGCGCAATCAAGAGTTCATGGCGTCATTGAAACGCTCCATGCGGCAAATCCATATGGCCGGCGAGAAAGTATTTGTGGATTACGCGGGCCCGACCTTGCTACTGACAGACCGGGTCAGCGGCTTTGTTCGCCAAGTGCAAATTTTTGTCGGCGCGCTGGGCGCCTCCTGTTATATCTATGCCGAGGGACATCTGTCGCAGAGTTTGCCGAATTGGATTGCCGCCCATGTGCGGATGTTCGAGTTTTTCGGTTCGGTCCCGGCCGCAGTGGTGTGCGATAACCTCAAGTCGGCCGTCAATAAAGCCAGCCGACGGGAACCGGTTATAAATGCCACCTACCAAAATCTGGCCGATCATTATGGCACCGTGATTTCGCCAGCACGTCCCTACAAGCCCAAGGATAAAGCCAAAGCCGAAAACGGCGTGCTGATCGTGGAACGCTGGATCTTGTTTCGGCTGCGCAAGCGGGTGTTTCATAGTCTGGCCGAGTTGAATCAGGCCATCGCCGAATTGTTGGTGGATTTGAATAACAGGCCACTTCAAAAACTGCCCGGTTGCCGGCGGGAAGCGTTCGAAACCCTCGACCGTCCGGCCAAGCAGCCGTTACCGGCCTCGCCTTATCAATACGAGGAATTTCATAAAGCGAGGGTCGGCCTTGATTACCACGTAGAATTCGACCGCTGTTATTACAGCGTACCGTATCAATACAAGAAACAGGACATCGAGTTGCGGATTACCGCGTCGACACTGGAAGTGCTGTCTCGGGGACGGCGGGTAGCCAGCCATGCGCGGCAATTTGGTATCGCCATAGTCACCGTGCCTGAGCACATGGAAGCCGCGCATCGTCACTACGGTTTGTGGCAACCCGACCAGGCACTGGCCTGGGCCGAGCAAGTTGGAAGCCACCTGCGGCAATTGATGGCTCAACTTTTGAACGACACGAAAACCCACGAACAGGGCTATCGCTTGCATAACATGCTAAAAGGGCTGGCAAAAGAATTTGGCGAGGACCGGCTTAATCCTGCTTGCCAGCGAGCGATTGAAATCGGAGCGACGTCGGTCAGTAATGTGCGATCCATTTTGCGTAATCAATTGGACCGGTGGTCTCGGCTGAAGAAGAACGCCAGGAAGCCAACTTCGAGCATGACAATGTTCGCGGCCCACAGCACTATCATTGAGGACCAGAAACATGTTAAGTCAGGAAACATTACGCAAATTGCATGAAATGAAATTGTCCGGTCTGGCCAAGGGGTTCGAGGATCAATTGAGCAACCCGTATGCTCATCACTTAGCGTTCGAGGAGCGTTTCGGCCTGTTGGTCGACCAGGAAATGACCTTCCGGGAGAATCGACGTCTGCAACGCTTATTGAAAGCAGCCAAATTTCGGGAAAACGGCAGCCTTGAAAACATCGATTATCTGCCGGAACGCGGTTTGGAGCGCAGTTCAATGGCCTCGCTCGCGCAATGCCAGTGGGTTAGACAAGGCGCTAACTTATTGATGACGGGGCCGACCGGAACCGGCAAAACCTGGTTGGGCTGCGCCTTGGGTAATCGGGCCTGCCGGCTGGGCTTGACAGTGGCGTTCTATCGCATGCCACTGCTGTTGGAAGAACTGGCCATCGCCCACGGTGACGGTAGTTTTCGCAAGCGGCTGAATCAACTGGCCAAATCGGATTTGTTGATTCTGGACGACTTTGGCATCGCCGCGATGAACGCCATCGGCCGCAGTGACTTACTGGAAGTCATCGAGCAGCGAACCGGCAACCGGTCGACGCTGGTGACCAGTCAGATCGTTGGCATGACTACCTGAGTGGCGGTAACTCGACCCTGGCCGATGCCATCCTGGATCGTTTGGTCAGCGGCGCCCACCGTATAGAACTCAAGGGAGGCTCAATGCGAAAGCGGCGTTGGCAAGACACGGAGATGAACGAATAATCCCGCCGAATTCAGGCTACAAACATAGCCCGCCTACTGACGGGTTTTTTTTCGGAAAGGGTGGCGGGTTTGGGTAGGAATATGCTCATTGGCTCGGTTCATGAGATCTAGCCCCAATTCTCGCCGGTGTTGCCGTTTTCGATTGGCCGCTTGGCCGTTTTGAAAAAGCCCCTGTCACAGGGACTTAAAAAAGTGGCTATTGGTCTTGTTCGACCAATGCTTGTTTGAATTGTTTAACATCGTCATTGTCCACGCGATCGTATAGCTCCGCCACGGACAAGGTCAGTTGAATCGAGTCGAAGGTCACTTGATCCCCCAGATAAAAATACTCCGATCGCCAATTATGTTTTCTGCGCATCATGACGATTGAAGCAATGTCTTGCTCGATCAACACGTATTCCTCGAGCGATGGAATATTGATGTAGTAGAGCAGCTTTTTGGTGGTATCGATTTTTCGGGTCGAATTCGATAGCACTTCGACAATCAGCAGGGGCGAGGTTAGATAATCCGCGTTACCCTGTGCTTCCGTGCAATCGACGACCACATCCGGATAAAAGTAGTTCTGGCCCGCTTTCACTTTGGTATCGGCCATGAACGCTTCACAGCTCCGGCCCTTTAAGTGATTGCGAAATTCACCTAGCACATTCGCCGCAATCCGCGAATGGTTGTGATGGGCGCCGGCCATGGCGATGACTTCACCGTCGATGTATTCCCGTTTGACGTCGGACGAGCGTTCACTGGCGAGGTATTGCGCCTCGGTCATGAATGGTTGATTGGGTTGTGAAGCCATTGAGAACTCCGTTGTTGCCGTGAGTGTTGGATTCGAATTCATACGGGTTTCCTTGAATTGTTAGGCTAAAACAACGAGAAAACAAGCCCCGTCGGGAGGTTGTTTCCCGTTGGGGTGGTTAGCGGATTGGATAGGCCGAGGGCACTTGGCCGCGCTAACCGGTTAAAACTACCCCCTGACGGATTCGAAAGGGGGTAGGGTGGTTATTCGTCGAACGAGGGTTCGGCGCGTATTTTTTCCAGCATGGAGGTTAGGATTGACGGTAAGATTGAGCCGAATCGACCTCGAACGTCTAACGGTCCCTTGAGTTGGTAGCGCCTGGCCGCAATAGCCAATCGTTGCCTTACCCAGGGGCTTGCCTTGAATTGCGTTCTCAGCCAACCGCGATAATCCTCGAGGCTTCCCGTCCAATCCTCCGGCGGCGAAAACGGGGACTCGGGATGACCCGGATCCGTTTCCACAATGCTGATGTCAAACACGAAGTTAGCCATGTTCATCCTCCGCCATAACCAGCGATGCGATCTGGCCGGTGTGGTCGATGTCCAACACAAACCGTTTGCCGTGCAGGCCTTTAAATGCACCCAGATCCGGCATTAGCCGGCTTAATGCCTCCGCGGGATTTTCAGCCGTATTCGCAATAACGAATTGGCCAAATTGCTCGATATCGTCATCGTGGCAGGCGCCTTGGTATTCGTCGTTTTCGCAAAACCGCGACACCTGTTCCAGTACATTCCCCCATTTTTCGTGGCACGGGATTATCACGACATCGTCTTGCTCGCACCCGATATAGGCGCCGTATGCTGCGTATTCCACAATGTCGGCACCGATCCGGATGCGATACGCTCGGCAAAATACCGCCGTCACCCAGACCCAGATTCCTTTGAATTGCGCGCGATGCAATTCATCAATGATTTCGCAGTACACGTCCTCCTGGCTTAAGTGCCGCAAGTACGGCTGCACCCAATGGCCGGCGTCGAATTGGTTATTGACCAGCAACCAGCCGTTCTTCCAGGCCATCAAATAGCGCAAAACTCCCTCGGTGGTGATGTCATCGTCGATCGTCACCAATTGCACCTGTCCGGTTTCGACCGCCTGCTTGGTCACCAGTTGGTCAACCGTTTCCTCAAAGTCGCCAAACAGTTTGGCATCACAGACGGGAGGTCGTTCGATGCGCGATACCAGTGGTGTGGGCAGCACCTCGACATCATTGAGCAAGCGTAGCAAATTGCACTCGCGCAACGCGGGATAATAGCTCAGGAACTGATCGGCGCTTAAGGCCGCTTTCAGCGTCTCCAGCTTGCATTCGATCGCGGTGCGAATAGCCTCGCCGACCCGGTGAATCACCTTGGTTTCATCGACTAATTTGTCGCGGTCCGGTAAGCGAGCCATGAATTGTTCGCTGTCCAGATGCACGATATTCCCAAGGTAACGAGTGCCGCAGAAACGGTAATAGGGCCCTTGGTACACTGGTAGGCCTTGCAAGTACACCAGGCAATCGTTGAAATGCCGATCCGAATCGCGCAGATCGATTAACCGAATCCTGCCAATCGCGGAATCGACAAACTCCGTTTCGCCGGCAGAATCGAGCGCATGAGGCCGCGGCAACACGGTGCCGTTAAAATGCACCGCGATCGGAAAACCGGCGGCGAGTTTCGCCAAGGTCGTGTCGATATGCTTGCCGTCGATTTCAATCAGTGTGATTTCCGTCAGACCATTCCAATCGGTTACCGGCGAAACCGCCACCGGCTGAAAACCCAGGATGTGATCGGTATCGGCGGAAAAACGCCCGCCTTTGCTCGATAAATCCAGATGCCGGCAAGCGAACAGCGCGGAAAGAAAGCCGACACCGAACGCGTGTTCTTTGGCAATCGTTTCCACATCCCAACCGGATTCAGCCACGGTCAATAAGGTTTCAATCGAATCGATCCCGCAGCCGTCGTCCGTGACGGTCACGGTGTCCGTCTCGGCGCAGTAGTCGAAAGCGACATAACTGGCACCGGCACGGCGGGCATTTTGCATCAGCTCGCCCAAATAGGTCTCTTGGTTGGTGAAACTCCATCTCAGGCTGTGAACCAGTTTGGTTGTATTCACTCGTAGTTGGATAGGTGCGTTCATGGTGTTTTTCCTCAATTAAATTGAATATTCGAGGAAACCAAGACGCACCCCTGGCGGGGAAAGTCTGTTTCCCCGAGTCATTGGGTTTAAATGCGCGTCACCCGGTTATCGCAGGTGCAGTGCGGGTGTGTTCTTAAGCGGCCAGAGCCTCGTAGCCAAACGAATGGCCAGCGTGACCGGTAAGGGCGTGCGGTTCGGTCGCAAGACTTATCCGCGTCGTTTTCCGAAGCGTATCCGTCACAATCCGAATACCGTCCGTGCCGGACAGCGTGAATCGCGAAACGATCGGTCCGCCGCAGACAAGCGATAAGCCGTTTTCTTGCTCATCGTCCAAATCCACGTCGCCCCAGTCACCGCGCGTATGCCGGTCCAACAACGACACGAGGTCGATGCCTCGGTCGTGCAAAAACGCCAAGGCGGCGGCTGAGGTGTGAGTCATTCCGGTTGAGATAACTGCGTGTGTATTCATGGTCATTCCTCTTGGATGGCAGGGATACGCAGCTTCCCGTTCGGGAAAGACTGCGCTCCCCGGTACGGGTGAATTATCGTTTTCGATCGGGTTAATACTCGTCCGGCAATAATACGGTCGTGACCGAGCGATCCGGATCCGTAATCACCCAGACCTTGTCTTGGTCAGAAATCCGGTAAACGGATAGCAGCATGCCACCTTCCTCCAGCGCGACGTTGTTTTGCGCTTTGTCCTCTTCGCCAATATCGCCCCAATCGCCACGGGCGTGACGCGATATCAAGTGGCCGGCGTCGACCAACGTCCTTTCCAATAGAGCCAATGCGCCGGGCGTGGCCACGGCTTGACCTAATGCAAAGGGCTTCATCTGCGGTTCGTCTCTCCCAAGCCTGGCCGCATAACTGAAGGCAATCATCAAATCAACCGTGTCCGAAAACGACACCGCTAACTGGCGAACGGCTTCGGTACCGGTTGTCTCAGGGAAACTGAGGCGTAGCGCTTCCAGGATATTGCGGCCTTGGCTCGTATACTCCGCCGTCAACACCCAGTTGGTTCCCCAAAGGGTCAAATAGACATAGGCGTTTTTTACACCAACGGTGGTGTGATACGGCTTGGTGGCGATCGCAACGCTGTCGAGCGAAATCCAGCTTTTGTCCGTCAAGGATTGCTGTACCGTGCTCTTGATGGTATCGCCAGCGCTCATTTGTGGATCTGTCATGGTTTTCTCCTAGGAAAAATACCCGACAGGCCGCACCCAAACGGGATGGCTACCCGTCGGGGTGAATGGTAAAGGTCGGTCGCGTTATTGAACCGAGAACCAATACTGTTGCGCTTCGGCTTCCGTCAAAAACGCCGCCTTCAGCTTGTCGTTCAACCAGACCTGCCAAGGCAAGTCTTTGCTGGACGCTTCGAACGGGCCGTGTTTGTCGACCGGCAGGTCAAAGCGTTGACCTTGGATAAAGGCGGCAAACACATTGGCTTGCCGTTTGCCCCTAAATCCGGCGTGGACTTTGCCGTCGATTGATACCGACCACGGATAGTCGACGTGCGCACCCTTGTGGACTGCAACCTCGCCAACCCGGAAAGTCGGGTGTTGGTATAGCGTCCTAAAGGGACTGTCGATTCGCACAATGCAGTGGTCCAAAATAGCCGGACCGCCGTCCTCGTGAGGCTCGATCAGCAATGGTACCTTGAGGTTTCCGCACGAGCGGCCGATGGTTCCGATTACGTCGCTTTCGTCGAACCAGGACTGTCCAGTAGCGGTATCGCCATAGTACAGTCTGACTTTACGCTGCGTACCGAGGACCTCTTCCAAGATTTCGATCACCGCAAGCGGTGTGTCTGCGTGGAAACAGGTGCCTGACGGTAGACGTTGGTACTGGACGGATTGTCCGTTGCCGAACGTGTGTTCAATGATGGTGCCTTGCATGACGTTCTCCAAAAAAATGCGGGAACGTCATGTCCCTGGTCGGGAATAGACATTCCCGCAGGGGTAGGTTTTTATCTGTCTCGTGTCCGAGACAGACTGTGATGGATTAAGCCGGTTGATCGGTTTCCGATAACCCTAATTTCGCCAGTACCATGACGCGATCAAGCACATCCTGATCAATGGTTCCAGTAGCGGTGTATTGCGGATAAACCGCGGCTAATTCGCGACAAATCGATTTTGCGACTTGTTCTTGACGTAGCTTAACGACCGATCCGTCGGGCTTTGGCCAAACGTCGACCTCTTCAACCTGCCATAGCAAGGTTTCGCCGTCGACTTCCTCGAAGGCGTCGTACAACACCGGCATTTCCGGGGTGTCGTCCCAGATCGAGCCTGCGTCGAAGGCCGTTTCGGCGATCGCTAGGGCTTTGTCCGGGCTATCCGCCAACACGCCCACCATCACACGATGCGTGTAATCGAGGGTATAGCTCACGGCGAAGGCGGACGGCTGTTGCTCGTCGCCGACGACGTCGCTGCGGTTCGGTTCGATTTCGGCATTGCAGGCCGGGCAACGGTCGTTGCAGGCACAATTCCATTCGTCGTCCCATTCGATCTCGCAATGGGGGCAACGGTACTGATTGAGGTACAGGCTCTCCGTTTCCGGAGTGTGTGCAGATGACATGATGATTCCCTCCTTTAGGCGGAAACCCGCACCCCGCAGGATGTGGATCCCGCCAGGGTTAAAAATTAGCCGCCGGCCGAGTGGCAAACGGGTTGCATTCGAAAAAAGTCGTTGTAAGGTGATCGCAAACCCTTTGTGAAGGTAAGACGATGAACCCTATCGCAACTCGATTAATTAACTGGCTTAAATGGCTGGATCGAATCATCGCTCCGCCGTATAAACCCCGTCCCTCACCAGAAAGAAAGCCGATGGCCATTCTAGTGAAGCCCGGAAAGCGGCACTTCGACCAGTATCGCCAACTCCTGGCGAATTTAAATCACTACGAGGTTGAAGTGTTAACGCAGATCCCCGATCCTCAACAGGCGGGACCGCTTTTAGCCCGCATCCGCGCTGATCGGCTAGATACGATCGTCCGGATCGCGCCCATGCTCGGTTTGGATGTCGAGCAGGAACTACGGACGTATCAGGTGATCGAGCGGCCGTGGGCCACTACCACCTTGCACTGACCCTATGGACTTAATGAACATGGGAGGTCGATGCGCTTTTGTCGCCTTGCAGGGCTTTGCGCAAGCCGGCCGCCGGATTGGGTTTTTTAGCCGGTAATGGCAAGGCCTGGTTCCGACGTTTTTTCACGGGCTGGGCAAGCAGCTGCTGTGCCTCGGCCAAGGTGCATTGCAGTTGGGTGATTTCAATCTCCGCCTGCAAAATCGCCTGGGTTTTCAACTTGACTTGCAGATCGATATCGAGTGCATCGAGCCGGTAGGTCGGGTGGTGGTTGCGTTCCAACAGGCTTTGTCTGACCCGTTGCGACAGATCGTCCCAATCCGGAGAGGGCAAGGCCGGTTGTCGGGTAAAGCGCGCGGGGAGCGCGATTTTTTCCGAGTTGCGGAAGCGAACACGTTGGAAATGTGCCCGCCATTGGCTTAACCACAGCCAAGTGGTTTTTAACGTGTGCCAAATCACCCGTACTGCCAGGATGAGTAAAGCCAGAATGATGATACCGAAAACAACGTGCATGGCAACCTCCTTCCTAACGGAAGAAAAATGCTTCGAACGCACGTCCCCATTCGGGCAGTGGCGCCCGAAGCGGGATGGAAAAGGCTTACAAGAAGCCGGATGAAAAATCGGAATTCACGCATCCGATACGAGCAAGAGTGATCTTGCCCGCCGCCTGAAGGCGGAACGCCGGCGATGGCCGGAATCAGCATTCTCGAAAGAATGCATGAACAGTCGATTTTGCCTTGCCCGGTCAACCACTAGACAGGGCAAAATCGGCTATGGCACTACTGTAGCCCGGTTGAGAGCCGCGCGCAACGCCCCGTGTATCGATACGGTGCCGGACCCCATCAAGGATGAAGTCACGGCACACATATCGATACGATTGAGTCGGACTAAACTGTTCAGGCCGCCAGCAGCATGGCTTTGGACAGATTAAACAGTTGATGCCTCAGTTCGGCGATATCCTGAATGCTCAGGGCGACCGGAAACAAATGGTCGACCATCACGCCCAAGCCGATGCCGATCGTCTCGATCCCGCAATCGCGGCAACGCTTTAAGATCGACAGCGTACTCGTTTTATCGTTGGGGACACCGTCGGTGATCACTAACAGCACCTTACGCGGTTCGCGGCACTGCAACAATTGCGCGGCGGCGTACCACACGGCCTGGGTCATCGGTGTGGTATGCGCGGCGCGAAGCGAAAAGCGCTCCAAACCGTTCACGACTTTTTCGCCGTGCCGCAATACCTGATGCACCGAATCATCGTCCGCTCCCGGAAAGGCGGTAATGGCGGGATTAACGCCCTGAATGCCTTCCAGCGCCAAGGCCAGAGCCATCGCCGCGTCCAACGCCAAGCTTAAGAGAGTGACCGTTTCGCCATTCACGGCGATTTTGTCATCCATACTTTCGGACTTGTCCAACAGAATGTGCAAGGCCGTATTCGGTGAGATCCGTTGGTGTGGCCGGATGAACAACCGTGTATCGCCTTGCGCCACTCTACTTAAACGGCTCCCGGCGATGCGCCGGCCTTGCCGAACCGCTTGGGGCCGGTTGTGCCGGTGGGCTTGCACCGCGCTTTGCAAGGCAACGCGCAACGCTTTACTGTCTTGCGCCACCTTGTTGGCCAAGGTTTGACCTACCAGGTGGCTGCCGGTCGGGATCATGCCGATCGGTAACACACAGTTCTCGCAGGTCCCCGGCGCCAATCGAAGTTGGGCTTTCACGGTCTCGAACCAATCCGGTTCCAAATCGTGTTCGGCCGTAGCGTTCAGTTGGTCCATCAACGTGACGACCTCGTCCCCGGAGGGGCTGGTCGGGACGTCGGGCTGAGACGGTACGCTTGCCGGTTCAGGGGAGCCGTTTTGTGGGTCTCCGTCCGAATCGTCTTGACCACTATCACCGTCGTCGCCCGATGCAGGCGGGTTGTCCTGATCGGTCTCATCCGCTGCATCCGCGTCGTTTGCTGCGTCCGAGTCGGACGAATCTGCCGCGGAGTCCCGCGCTTTTTCGACTTCCTCTTCGATCATCGTCAAAATCCGGTCGGTTAGATCCAGACAGTCCCGTTCGCAGCTCAATCCGTCCGGTACTTCAGACAACAAGCCTTCCAGCCGAATCAGCGCGCCGCGCGGGAAATTGGCCCGTAACGCATCGCGGGTTTGGTCGACCAAGGGCATCAACACCGTTTGGCCTAACACCGTTGCCCGCAGCCGTTTCAGAATGTAACCGTACAGGATGTTGCCCGGATGCTCATCGGCTTTTTGCGCGACGAATCGCCCTTCACCGATCATTTTTTCGACCACTTTAGCCAAGGTCAACCGGGTACCCGGATACACCTTGGCCAATTCGTGCTCGATGCGCACATCCTCGATCGCCTGGCAGATGCGCAGGCGTAAGACCGAATCGCCGAAGTCGATCTCGAAATCCGAAAACCGAATATGGGCGGCTTCGTGGGCCAAATAGCCCCAGGCCGCCGACTGATAGTCCGGATTGGACCCGTCGTAGGCCGGTAGCTGTATCGAACGGCCGTTGGTGTAAGCGTCGGTACCGCCAATTTTGATCGAAATCCCAAAGTGGTTGCCGAGGGCGGCTGCTACGATGGGAAACGCACGTTCTAAGGTTTGAGTCATGGCTTGCTCCTTTAAAAAAACCAGGGGCAAGCCACCGCCCCAAGGGGCGAGTCGCAGGCCCCTGTAGGGTGAATAAAAAGTCGATCAGAACCAGAAGAACTCGGCGACCGCGGGTTTCGATAGCTCGGTGCCGGCGGTGTTCGGTTTAGGTTCGGGTTCAGGGTGAATATCCGCATCGGACGCCTGTGCCGCTAAGGCCGGACGTTCAATGAACGGTTCGGGCATCGGTGCTGCCGAAGCCGTACCGGGTAGGTCGTCCTCCGGTTCATCGGTCTCGAACAGATCGTCGAACAATCCGGCGAAGCGATCGTCCGCGGCGGCCGTTGGCGGCGCATCGACAAAATCGAGCGCGTCTTGAACGGGCACCGGTGTGATGTCATCCGTGGTTACGGATTCATCGTCCGCTACGACCGGCTGAGCCGACAACAAGCCTTCGCCGTGGCGGCGGAGTTTGTCCGGATCGGCCAACAGCATCGCCATCGCTAGGATTTCCTGCAGCAAGGGGCCGTCGATGGCACCGCGCTTGGGAATCTTTTGCAGCATGCCATCGATCCAGGTCACGATCGGCGCGACCCGGTAATCGATAAAGCCCAGGCCGTCCAATTTGTCGCGGATCCGTTTGATCGGGCGCACGGCATTTCGGGTGACTTGGTCTTTGCCGATCAACGATTGATCGAGCAACAACTCGGCGTCGACGGCAATTTCGTGAAACAACTGCCCGCCGATCGAATCGATTTGCCGGTCCAGCCTTTCGATGTCAGCCGGTGTGGCGGCCTCCGGTTGCCGGATCGAAACCACCATAAAGTCGAAACCCAATTTGGTGGCGACATACGGCATCGGATCAATCGCCTTCTCGATAATGCCGGCGAAATTAGGATGTTTTGCGATCCAGTCTCGCACCGCGGCATCGTATCCGGCCAAGAATTCGGCTTTTTTGATGGCGAACTCGTGGGCGACCTTCTGCAGTTCCGGAATGATATCGGCCGAGTGTTCGACCGGCACCACAAAACCGCCCATGAAGCGGGTGCCGACGCGCAGACACTCGCGTTCGGCCGCTTTTTTAAGGCGATTGAAGTCCGCCAGCCGGTCGGGATCGAGCAAACGTTTCGATCCCAAGCTGGCCAGGTCTTCCGGCGGCAATTCGCTGCCGTCGGCCAACACCAAGTCTTCTTTGCGCAACTTCTTCCGCGCACCGTAGATATTGGCGTCAATTTTGATCAGGACCACGCGGTCCAGTAGTTGATTAGCTGTCATCGTGCCTCCTTCGAAGAGGCACACGACGACCCCGAAGGGCGAAGTCTGCCCCTTCCGGGTTGATAATGAGCCTGGTTTGATGCAGGCGGTTTAAAAAAATGTCACGACCGTGGTCGGTTAAAACCAATAGCTGTCGGTTTCTTCCATAGCGGTCACTAAATCCAATTTCGGCAACAGTAAACCCAGCGATTCGGCCAGAGGCCTAATCTGTGCTAGGTCGGTGCCGAACTGTTGCAGTACGACGGCTTCCCGATGCAGGTCCACCGACACTTCGGTGGTGGCATCGGTGACGATACCGACCTCGACGCCGGCCACCGCCGTTTTTTTTAATGCCAACAGCCATAAGCACGGCCCGATACCTTGATCTGCATGTATCTGGCCACTGGCATCGAAGCCTTGAGATTGGCTTGCGTCGAGCAAGCGTTGCCAGTACGGCCAATCGGTCGGTTGTACGGATTGTGTCGATTGCCAGTGCGTTATGATCGCCTTCCAATCGCATAACCGTTGGTGTAGCAATCCCTGTTGTGCGGCCACTGCACGGCATTCGACCTGCCAATACAAAACCGACATCACACTTGCCAGTCGGTGCCGAACACGTCCTGCGCCATCCGATGAATGGCTTCGCGTTCGGCCGCATCGCCGCGATACGCCAGCGCCCGATCCAAGGCATACGCCAAGGCATTCGGCGCACCCCTGTAATTGGCGCTGAGTTGAGCCCAGCGCAACAAGGTGCGTGTCGACATGGTGATCGACAGCAGGCCGGCGGTATCGCCATGGCCAATGAAGACCTTACGGATCTCGTTGGCCAGCTGAATCATGCGTTCCCGAATGCTGATCGGCATGGTCGGTGTCGCCCGTTCCAGCAGCGTCATTTCGTAGGCCGGCTCCGGATAACCCACTTCCATCAAGCGAAAGCGGTCCATCAAGGCGATGTTTTGACGCATCACGCCTTGATACAAGCCCGATTGATCGCCGGCGCCGGCACTGTTGCCAGTGGCCACCACCCGGAATTTCGGATGGGGCCTGACGACTTCGTCGGTCGCGGCAATCAATAACGGTTTGCCTTCGACGATATCGTTCAAGCCGATCAACTCGGACGGATCCGTGGCGTCGATTTCGTTGAGCAATAGCACGTGGCCGTGGCGCACCGCGCGGGTCAACGGACCATCGGTCCATTTCATCCCGCCGGAACCGGTTAAGACGAACTGGCCTACCAGATCGTTGAACTCCAATCGGCCGTGGCCGGTGACAGCATGGACGCCCCAATGGAGGCGGGCGGCCACTTGCTCAATCAGCGAGGTCTTACCGGAGCCGGTGGGCCCGGTGATATACAGGCCGTCGCCGTTCGGATTGGCGAAAAACGCCAACACATCGCGTAACGGCTCGCGCCGAAACAAGTACGGTTTCTCGACCGGCACATAAGGGTTGTTAGCCGGAGCAAAACCTTCGACGTTCATCGAAAGCGGTGCTGGAACGCCAAACGTGTTGGCGACGGAATAGTCTTGATACATACTGCCTCCTGATTCAGGGTGAGACCCGACCAAGAGGCGTACGCATTCCCCGGAAGGGAGCGAACCTCCCCGTCGGGGTTGATTAATGAGCCATAGCGGTTACGATGGTCAAAACCATTGAGGGCACCGATATGATTCGATTAGGAAATAAACTGCGTTTAGCCGACCGGGAACGCCACGCCTTTCGGGTGATGACCGATCGGACCACGCCGCCGAAAACGGTGGCGCAGTACAATGTGGCGCTGACCGTGGCGGCCGACGATTTGCGGGATGGCGACACGAGTGCCGAATCCCGCTTGCTACAAGCCGTCTTACTCGCTGAACGCCTCCAGGAGGAGTAATTCCGCCAGCCATTGGGCCTTGGCCTCGCCGATCGCCTTGTTGGCCAACAGTTGGCGCAAGGTATCGGCCTGGCCGCGGTCGATCAGTGACAACACCAAGGTGGTGGCGATCGACTCGTGAAGATCCCGGAAAATATCGGGATGATTCAACAAGGCGCCCGCTACCGTGGCCGGTTTGAGCGCGGCCAGTTCCAGGATTTTGGCCGCCGTTGAAAACGAGGCTTCGCGGCGTGGAAATTTAAAAAAAGAAAAAGATTTGAGGTTCATGGTGGTATCTCCTATCAAAAAATGGGAGACGCCTTCCCCAGTGGGAGTGGTCTCCCGATGGGGTGAGTAAAAATCGCACGATGTTAAACAGCCAACACCGGCAGAGGTTTGCATGATCGAACATGCGGGAAAAATCAGATTGACCCGAGCGGAGTTTCGCCGCTTACAACGCCACAACGCCCAGCGCGGTTACGCCGTCAATGCGATTTCCACGACAACCGATTACGAGGTCGCCTTGGTTCAGGCCTGTGCACCCGCCTTCATCGCCGATTTACTGCAGGCGTTGGAAACGGGATCGAGCCCGCTGACGCGCGGTGAAGTCACCTACGATCAGCTGGTTAAGGATTAACGGTCTGCAATGCTCTGGAGAGCAATCGCATACAGTCGTTTGATCAGGTCGGTTTCGGAATCGTCCTGACAGGACCAGTTAGCCGGTAGCGCTTCGATAAACGTCACGACGGCTTCCGGGTTCGATCGAGCCAGTTCCTCCAACCGTTTAGCGGTTTCCCGCCGGTGTTTCAGGTCGGTTAAAAAGGTCCAAACCGCTTCTGCTTGAGTCATGGTGCACCTCCAAAATTAAGGGGCACCGATGGCCCGACAGGGCGTGATGCCCCGTACGGGTTCTAAAAATGACCGTTGTCGCAACGGCCGGTTTCACCGGGTTTAACGCACCCGGCCCAACCTAAGGGATACCCTAGATCGCCGCCTAAAGGCGGAACGCCTGCTTTCGCAGGATTTTCAGCGTATCGAAGACGATAGCGCTAGAAAAGTCGATTGCGGGATGCACTCTGACGCAGAATCCACGCCGAAACCGACTCAAGGAAACGAACACTACCGGAGTAGTGTTCGTTCGTTGCTAACGTTAGGGTTAAAACCAATGACTGTCCGCGACCACCAAGGATTCGGGGTCAAACGCCACTTGTGCGTTTTTCCCGTCGTCGTCCCGGCACGTCACGCGGATACGAGAGGCCGAGGCCTGTCGGTACGGCGCTAACGCCGCGTCAGTCAGTTGCGGTAACAGGGCCGTTAACGCGGCCTTGTAATTGATGCTGCCCTGGTTGACGAAACGGGTGACACGCACGCCGGAATGTTCGGCGATGACGTAATCCCCCATTTGTGCGACCCATTGGGCTTCGGTCTCGGCTTGCAGTTCGGCCAGTTGGGTGGCTTCGGCTTTCAATGCCTCGAGTTTCTTCTGCCGGGCCCGGTATTCGGCCGCCAGTTGACGCCATTGAGTTTCGGCGTCGCCTTCAGGCAAATACAAATCCCGTTGCGGATCTTTCGGCGGTTCCTTTTTAGTGGTGACCCAACCAAAAAAGGTGATCGTCGCATTGATCAATTCCACCAGAAACGTCTCATCGCGTTCGATTTCGAACACCGTTGCCTGCGTGTCGTCGAGATAGAAGCACAGATAGCCTTTAGCGGTGTCGGCCACCAACAACTGTTGCTGAACTTGTACCCAATACAGCTGGTACGCCAGCGACTGTTCCCGTTCTTGCACCACGGTTTGGTAGGTGCTCGGATGGGGGCATTTGATTTCGACCGGTTCACCGTGGCTGGTGATGCCGTCGAACGATGCCCGAATCAAGGGATAACGATCGCATTCGCCGCATAACGGCAACAACAGCTCGTCATAGCGCGCTTCGAACCATTGGGCCGCTTGCGATTCCAATTCGCGTCCGCGCCGAACCAACGGATGGTTGTCGAGGTCGGCTTCCAACACGATACCGAGCCGTTATCGGGTAAAGAACTAGCATTGCTGTTAATTCCTCCCCTAAGAACCGTGCGTGAAAGTTTCCCTTCACACGGCTCAAGCCTTTCAAAAGTCGCTTGCGCGACCCGGTTTCCCCACTGTTAGACCTCGACTATGCACCTGACGGTGGCAATTTGGATGTAGCACAATCAAATTAGGCAATATGTCTGGACCGCCTTTTGCTTTCTCGAGAATATGATGGATTTGTGTATTATCCAGATCATTGATTCGCTGATTGCAGACAGGACAGATTCCATTTTGGTGTAGCCATAAGTGAGCTAACTTTCTTCTTCCCGCCACGCCCTTTTTCATTTTGAAGATCAGTCGTGACTCAAAATATTCTTCATATTTTGGGTCAAAGGGGTTTGCTTCACTTTTGATTTTGATGTGCCGTGTGATTTTTACGAGTGCCATACGAAATAATGTCACTACATCTTTATCACCTTTTCCAGAGCCGTAAAACGTCCAATTAAAGTTTCCGCTGCGAGTAAAGTATTTCACTTTAATCCAGTTTCTACCTTTTTTAGGGTGTCGTCTTTTAGCCCATTGCCACGTTTTTAGCCAAATTTGATTATCTATATATGCGAATGTTTTACAGGAGACAGCACCTTTATGATATTCGGCCCAACCAGACAAGATCGGATTGAGTTTAAGAATGAGCATTTCAGGTTTGGCTGTTTTATTGTCGTCGAAGATTCCTCTCACCTTTGTTAACAAACTTTTGACACTGTCGTCTGAGGGTTTGATTAACAGCTTTTCATCGTATTTCCTGAAATTCCATCCCAAGAAATCGAAACCATCTGCGATGTTAACGACCTTGGTTTTTTCAGGCGACAATTCCAAGCCTCTTGGTTTGAGAAACTCTTCTACTAATGGTTTGACTTCATTTTCCAGCAGTTCTTTTGAAACGCCGGTGATAACAAAGTCATCCGCATATCTGATGAAATTTACCTTATTTTTATTAGCCTTGAAGTAACGCTTAGTTTCTTTGTCCCATTTAGTGCGAGACGCGAATTTTTGGTCAATCTTCATTTCCAATCCATCTAATGCCATATTCGCCAGTGTCGGTGAGATGATTCCACCTTGTGGCGTTCCGGCTTCGATTTCGATAAATTCACCATTGAATATACATCCGGCCTTTAACCACATTTTCAGGATTTGTTTGTCCATTGGAATGTGCTTCATTAACCAGTCATGATCGATATTGTCGAAACAACCTTTAATATCGCCTTCGAGTATCCATTGTGCAGATTGCTGATTGTTTAAGGACTTGAATCCTTCCTCTCTAGCATCGGCGGTAGATCTTTCAGGACGAAAACCGTATGAATTGCGGTCTGCCAGTGTTTCGGCAATTGGTTGCAAAGCGGCAAGGTAAAGTGCCTGCATTGCTCTGTCCTTGATAGTCGGTATTCCAAGTTTCCTTTTCTTACCGTTCTTTTTCAGGATTTCGACTCTACGTAGTGGAAGAGATTGGTATCCTCTCCGTTTTAGACTGTTTAGGCCGTTTAATTTGGCTTCCGGTGTGTTCCAGGTTTCCCCGTCGACGCCGGCTGTGTTCTTGCCTTGGTTTTCAGTCACTCTCTTGACAGCTAATGCTTTAGCGCTTTGAGAATGGGTTAGCAGCCATTGCAAAGATTTAACCTTGCCCCATCTGCCTTCCTGAGTTGCCTTTACAATACGCGTCTGGAGCCTCTTAACATTTTCTTCACACTGACGCCAGCTAATGCCGTGCCAGTGTGTGAATCCGTCTGAGGATGCACACGCTTCATTCACTGAGAAATTTACGTTCATCTGCTTTTCCTCATTAGAGAGGTTAATCAAACTTTCTTGTAAAGAAAGACTATATCGGAAGTCTGCCCGGTTTCCCGTGAGATAATGTCGGATACTTCCTCAATCTCTATGCTGACCATTACAGACAGCCATTCGCTTTCTCCGACGTTCTTATACCCACTGAGCCATCAGATTACCTTGCGGTTTTCCTGCCATAGAGGCGACTCATTGGGCTTACCTTGTTTCGCATAAGTAATAATCTGAATGTTTTAGGTTCTGTCTATCTTCCGGTGGGTGTTTGTTCCTGTAGTTGAAGGGCAGAAACCAACTAACCTACCCACATACCATTTTGGTTGAAGCTTATCAGTATCTTTAGCTTGTTCGTCTTGACGAAATTTAAACGACAGTTCACATGTGTTAACCATGACATTCTTAACCTAGCCTTCAAACCGCATTGATACTTGCAGTATCGGATTACCTTCACAGGTAATTCCTAGTTTGTTACCAAACTGAAGTCGTTGTCTCCGCAGCTTCACACATTACCGTTACCAGTTATGCATGTGCAGATAGGTTCGGAGCGAGGAAACGCTCGGTTCTTAAAATGGATCATCTCCATTTCTGAACAATTACTTAGACGACTTCAAGTCGCACCCGCCCACAAGCGCCAGGGCGTCTTATAGGGCGAGCGGTTCAAGATGATCGCCGCTTCGCTGGCGGTGACGCCTTGCGATCGCCAAATCCGCCACGCATCGCTGCGCTGGGGGAGATCGACGATCCTCATTGGAAGTTACCGTCCAGCCGGATGCAGCAACCCAGCAGCAAGCCGTCTAAGCGGCGTTGCTTCAATACGGCATGACAACGCTGCGCGCAACGGACATCGTCAAACAGTAGCATCGTGTCTTCACCCGATAAGGCACAAATACCGCCAAAGGTTTCGGCGACCGCGACCAAATCGTCGTAGGTAGGTCGGCGGGGTGAAAATAGCCGGGATAACGTGTCCGGATCCGGTGTTTTGTCCAAGAATCCTGGTCCGTATCGGCGCAGAACCGTGGGCGAATCGTAGCGACTCCAGTCCGTGAAGGCTGGAACCCGGTTTAACGAACGATCGAAGGTTGGAATTTCATTCATGACAGGTCTCCAAATGAAGAGCGTCACGAATCCCCATCGGGCGAATCATGACGCCCTGGATGGGTAAAAAATGGGAAAAACCGATCGGTAAGAGTCGGCTTAATTAGCTATTTAATGTTTGACGCGCTTTTGCAAGTTCCGCGTCTTTGGCCGACATCGGCGGTATCGTCATGCCCTCGGTGTGCGTCAATGCGGCCATGGCAGTCGCTTTGTCCAGTTCCGCCAAGGCGTAGGTCAATTCGATGCCGGCAAAGCGCTGCTGGGCAAAGTCGCGAGCGGCACTCCAGGCCCCCGCTTTTTGCGTGCGTTGAACCAAGCTTTCGACAGCCTTGATGAACTTGGGGTTTAATTGCGAGGCATCGATCACCACCGGTTTCGCGTCGGGCACGGGGGCCTCTGGCGAAGGTTCGGTATTGGGGTTGGGTACGACATCGGTCGCTGCGACGTTGTCGGTGACGGTGGTCGCTTCGATATCGATGATTTTGCCGTCCATTTCTTCGGCGCTATAGCCCACTTCCTCCGGAAAGGCGGCTCGTAATGAGGCCGCTTTGCCGCATTTGGCCAATTGACCGCGCGGACGTTTCAGCCACATGGCGTTCGGTACCGAGGAAAATCGACCCGATGTGCTATAGGCCTCCAGCCAGTAGACTTCCTCGGTAAACGCGCAACGCTTGTTGTGAACGATTCGATAGACCGTTACGGCGACCCACTCGGGAAACGTGACCGTTTCCTGATGGTCTTTCCAGGTATTGCCGTCTTTAATACGTCCCTTGAACGTCATGGTCTTGTCCGGCCCCCATAGTGGCCGATCCATCCCGGCCCACGAATTGGTTCGCGCGGCGGTGGTCTGGATTTCGTTAACGGACGGCCAGACCGTCTCGACCTGTTGGTTTTTTGCCGAACTCCACATCGGTACGATATGGACCGGCTTTTTGAAGATATCGAGACTACGTGCCTTGCAATAGTCCAGAGCCATCAAGATGGATGCGGCCGACAGGGCGGTTGGGAAAATCACGTCGATCAGGATTTTCCAGGTCGCCTGGGTAATGCCGTAGCTTTGAGCATCGGCAGGTAAGCCAATACGCAATGCGTCAGGTTGGACAGTCTGCTTATCGTTCATGATCGTTCTCCTAAAAAAAGGGGAACGCCATTGCCCGCCGGGGAATGTGTTCCCCTTTGGGTGGTTGATTGCGTCTTGAAGACGCGGTTGAAAGCTGAGATTAACGCACTCAGTACGGGAAGATTCCCGCCGTCCAAAGACGGAACGCCTGCGGTGCAGGAGCTTCAGCGTGAATAACGCTAAAAACTAGGGAATAGTTTATAGCAAAAATCATCGACTGGTGGAAGTGGCATTTTTCGATGGAGAGTGCTGGGTCGAAAACCGTCCGGCAGGTTGGTGCGGCGGGCACGTGCTAAATGCTTATGCCCTACTTTATTCATTACTTACTTTATTTCTTATTATATGCCAAACTAGAGCCGCCGCTAACGATTGGGAGTACAGCATGCAAGACGAGCTCTTGGATACCACTTTGGGCCGCCCGGCCGACATCACCGACGACCAAATCATCGAAGCCGGCAAGGCGCTAACCAAGGCGAATCGCAATGTGACAGGCTTTGCGTTACGCAAATTGACGGGCGGCGGCCATCCCAAAAGGCTCAAGGAGGTTTGGGACAAGCACAATGTCACTCAAGCAGTGACGAATGCGGAACCCGTGGTCGAGTTGCCGGTGGAGGTGGTTGAGACCTTGGCGGCGCTGACCAAAGCGTTGGTCGACAAAGTTAACGCGCTAGCCGTGGAGTTAAACGACAAAGCCGTGAAAACTCAAGAGCGGCGGGTGGCGGATGTATTGCGGGCGGCGAGCGAACAGCAAGCCCAAGCCGAGCGCGAACTCGCCGATGCCTCGCTGGCCGTGGATGAATTGGAAACCATGTTGGCGGACGAACAGGCCAGGGTGGTAGAGTTGGCCAAACGGCTGGCCGAGTCGCAGTCGTTGAACCAGGCTCAAGCTGTCGAACTGGCCACCTTGCGTGAACGATTGGAGGCGGCCGAGAAAAACGCGAAGGCGGCGAACGAACAGCATGCGGCTGAACAAGCCAAACTGCAGCAACAGGTGGCGGCTCAGAAGCAAACCGCCCAATCCATCGCGGCCGAGCGAGATCAGTTGAAAACGGAATTGGTGAAAGTGCAGACCAAGGCGGATGGCGCCGAGGAATTGCGTAAGGAAGAGCGGAAAAGAGCGGCGGCTGAACTTCAACGAACCGCCGATAAGCTCATCAAGCTCGAAGCGGAGATGGATAACGCTAAAAGGGAGGCAGGTAGTGCTCGAGAGCAGGTCGCCCAACTAACCGGCCAACTGACAGCCATGAAATCACAGGTCGAACAATTAATGAAAGCCATAGGAAATTAGCGGCCTGCAATAGCATCGTGGTTCGATGACTGCGTTGGACCGCGAGCGCAAAGAGCTGGGTTGTGGGCTGAAAAGCCGCCGTTGGTGAATTCACCCAATCGGCCAATTTCTGACCTTCGATGTCGATTTCTGAATGGCCGGTTAAATATGTCAAAAGCGGACATCCATTTACACTCCAACTCGAAAGCATCGAAACTGTTAGGGGCATCATTTCAAACTTTGATCAGATCGCTAATGTATTGAGAATCCCAAAGTAACCACGGCACTTCTCGACAGGATAACCCATCATTGTGACATCCTGGAAACCGGCAACGATTCCTATCGATTTAAACAAAGCAAAAAGGCGGTGGAAAACCAATGACCTTGCAGTTTAACTGGAAACTATTCGGCGCTCTTGAATAAGAAAATACATGATTTGCTGCCAATTAACCCATGACTTTGCTACACAGACTCCTAACGCGTTGCGGATTAGTCCATTGGCGTACATCATCCCTTGGGGGAATGTGAGGAGTCCATATCATCCGCCTGGCCCCATAAGCGACATTCGACATCGAAACTGCTGATCGTATTGTTGCAGACCATAAGCAGGCTCATCCGTCAATGCACAGGACTCCTTGTTGACATCTTTGCGTTTGTCCGGTAGTTTTCGAAAAAACCGCATGACGTTGCACGGGGGAAAGCGAATAGTGTTTTTCGCTGTTGCACCTTCCACAAAACTGTTATTCAGTTTCAAGCATCCAATAATTGGCAAATAGTTTTAAACTGTATTTTAAAGCCTTAAGCGGTGATTTCGAGTAAAGATCGTCGTTGTAGAAGCAAACTTGTTTCAAGTGTCTGCTTTCAGGTGATTCATCACAAGTTACCTTGGGGCTCGTTCCTCCAGATACGTTGCTATCCACGATTCCGCGTGCATTCTATATAACAAATGTATAACGACGAAAACATACTTGTTACCAGCCTAGTGCCCGCCGAAGCGGAGCTGGTCAGTACCTTGCTACGCGAAGAGTTTAACAATGTCTTTATTTCCAAGGCCGAAGATCAATTTGTCGCCGATTTGGAGGCGTGCAAGCCGAAAGTAATCATATTGGCATTTGATAGCCTTGAAAACGCCGAGCTTTATTACTTGAAGATGTACCGTCAGAGTAGCCTGATCCATAACTTACCGCATCGAACGCTGATTCTATGCAATAAGAATGACGTTAAGAGGAGTTATGCGCTGTGTAAAAACGGCTGCTTTGACGATTACATTTTATTTTGGCCGGTGGGTTACGACACGTCCCGCTTGCTGATGTCGGTGCATCATGCGCTGCAAACGCTTGAAAGTAGCGATAACGAGCAAATGCTTAATAAATTGGCGGATATTACCCGCCGCGTTGCGGAACTGGATACGCAATTGGAGACAAGCCTTGCCAAGGGCGTTACTCAGACATTGGCGGTCAAAGATACGCTGCAACAAGCCGAAATCAATATCAACGCGGTAATAGACGGTTTCTCGAAGAAGCTCACCGACGGCAGCCTTTCCGACGCCTTGGAAGTTAAGGATGCGAGCAAAATGCAAAATGAGATTAAGCGTTTGCATGCCGATGGCATCCAGAATCATTTAAGAAATGTCGGTACCTCCGTGGATAAGGTTAGCGAATGGATGCACAGCACCTTGAAAAAGGATCTAGCGCCGCAACTGGAGGCGTCGCGCGAATTAAAACAAACCGTCAAGCAAATGCGCCCCGTGATATTGATTGTGGATGATGACTCGTTCCATAGAAAATTAATGGGCAGTCTGCTTTCCGGCAGGAATTTTGAACTCATATTCGCGGAAGGGGGTGAGATAGCATTGAAAATGCTGTATAAAAAACGGCCGGATTTGATCCTGCTGGACGTCTCGATGCCGAGCATGAATGGAATTGAGGTGGTTCGCCGATTAAAAGCCAATAAAGCATTCGCAACCATACCGGTGATTATGATCACAGCCAACAGGGAAAAAAGCGTGGTTATCGACTCTCTCGATGCGGGGGCATCCGATTTTGTGATTAAGCCGCTGAAGCCAACGGCGCTATTCAATAAAATCACGAAACATTTGCCCAAATAGAGCGGTTGTTTCTTGTCCGCTTGCCACTCAGGTCAAGGTCAAAGGCTTTAACCTTCAAAAAGCAGACGGCTAGTATCGGCGTGACAAACCCGTGCAGGTAAAACCGGGTATTTTTCAATCGGCATTTACATTTAACGGCTTAGTGAGATATTTTGCTTTGTCTTCCCATGTAGAGATCCAGATGGGGATTTCATCCGCCGGCATGGGTTTGGCGATAAAATAACCTTGAGCGAGCATGCAGCTTGTTTTTCGCAGAAAATCCCAATCCGCCTGATCTTCCACACCTTCGGCCACCGTTTTCATGTTCAATTGTCTCGCCAGACTCATACTTGAGCTGAAAATGGCGCGCAAGGTGGCATTGCCGGCTATACCATGAACAAAGCCCTTATCCACTTTAAGCTCGTTAAACGGGATGTCTCGCAACTGAATCAGGGATGAGTGGCCGGTGCCGAAATCATCTATCGATAAGCCGAAGCGGTTTAAGCGCAAGCGGGTCAGTATTTCCAGTGTCGTTGACACCTGATTCATCAAACGGCTTTCAGTCACTTCGAACACAATACGCTCCGGCGGAACGCCCGCCGAGGCGGCAGTGGCCAGTAGATACCCTGCAAACTCCAATTGCGTGAGATTATCCATGGACAAATTGACTGCAACCAGCAAATGCAGTCCGTAATCCTGCCAGGTTTTGCATTGTGCAAAGGCCCCGTTGACAACCGCCCGAGTTAGGTCGTCGATCAAACCATATTGTTCCGCCACGCCGATGAACTGATCCGGAAACACAATGCCGTCTTGAGGATGTTTCCAGCGCACCAGGGATTCGACACCCACCACCTTTCCGCTGCTTAACTCCACTTTGGGCTGGTAATAATTGACCAGTTCGCCGTTAGTAATCGCTGTACGTACCTCTTCCGGACTGTAGATTTTTCTGGTTGATTGACGTCTGGACATATTAGTTGGTTTCCAGGTTGCCAATAACGCTGACAGATCGTTGGGATTGACGGGTTTTTGCAAGTGGCCTAGGCTTGCAAGCCCATGCGATCTAATCAAGGCTTCAGCACTTTGCTGCATGTGTTCGTCCTCGCCGCTGACCAATATCAAACTACCGGTATATTGCCTTTTGACCAGATGGCGAACGAATTCTATGCCGTCCATATCCGGCATATTGATATCCAGCAGAATCAGGTCAAGCGGCGTCAGGGAACGGTCTATCCATTCCAGCGTATCGCACCCGCTGCCGCAAGCCGTCACCTGAGTGAAGCCCAGAGTCGTCAGCATATGGGCAAGCAGCTTGAGCATGAAAGGCTCGTCATCAAGCAGCATGATTCTGATTTCGGATTTCTCAATCATCGATATTTCTCCAACAATTAACTTTCCAATCTAGGAGCCTGTCGGACTTAACTTACCAGCACATCTGTTGTCATCCAGCTCAGCGAAGACGGCGGTCGAAGGAAGGATTTGCC
>NZ_LUUK01000216.1 GCF_001644025.1 Methylomonas koyamae | reverse complement strand
GCCAGCGACAGTCTTAGTATAGTGCGCCCTGCTCCAGAGCGGTAAAATCAGTTATTCCGGAAACTAAACTCGGCCGGGTCCGCTGGCAATCCCCGAACCGGTCTCGCAGCAAGCCAGCCCAAAGACTCCGGCTGAACTGGCTCCTTATTCCGGCTCAACGCACGGTCAGCGCATAAATCGATTCCTGGATTCGGTTGACGCCTCGCTCGCGAAATCGAGGTTCATCGTCCAATATGTCCGCCACGGCCTTTTCAGTCACATCGCACCAACTCCCGTATAGCGTAGCGACTTCCCCAGCCGGCACCGCGAAAGGCGGCCCGGCCATTTCAGCCTGATCGTAGTCGAAGGTCACCAGCAGCGTCCGGCAGCCCGCCGGCAGGAGTTCGCGCATTTTTGCGGCATACGCTGATCGCATCGCTGGCGGCAGGGCGACTAAGGCGGCTCTGTCGTAAACGCCGGCTACATTGGCGAGTTCGGCGGCGGTCAGCGCGAAAAAATCGCCGCAATAGATGGTCAATCCGTCGGCCGCGAACACGGCCAGCTCGCCCTGCCGGCTAACTGAAACCGATAAATCGTTTTCGGCAAAAAACGCCTCGACCGCGACTCGGCTCAATTCCACCGCCACGATCCGGTAGCCTTGTCGGCGCAGCCATAACAAATCCAAACTCTTTCCACACAATGGAACAAACACCGTACTGGCTTCGGGCACTTGCAAATCGTCCCAATAGGCCGCCAAGCCAGGGTGGTAATCGGGATTGTGAAAACCGATTTGATTTTGCGCCCAACGTTCCAACCAAAATTCCGCCTGCATGAAAGCTCCTGTATATCGACCGAACCAGCAACGACGGCTAGGATCGGTTTAAGCGTTTGAACAACCAAAATCCGGCGAACATCGCCGAGACGAAAGCATAGTTTCCGGCGTCCCCAGCGGTCAAACCGACCAGGGCCGGTCCTGGACAAAACCCGGACAATCCCCAACCGATACCGAAAATGGCTGAACCGATCAATAATTTGCGATCTATTTGGTTCGACTCCCGAGTCCCGACCGATAGTTCCAACTCGTGATCGGCAACGCTGTTATCGCGATGCATCCAGTAGCGCGCGCCCCCCAGGGTCGCCAAAGCGCCGATCATGACCAACGCCAAGCTCGGATCCCAAGCGCCCGCGACGTCCAGAAACGCCAACACTTTGGCCGGATTGGTCATTTGCGCGACGATCAAGCCAAAACCGAACAACAAACCGTATCCAAATAAGTACACCCTATCTTTCATAACGATTGTCCGGCCGCGAGGATATGTCTAACCACGTAAACGGTCGCGCCCGCGCAAAGCATGAAAGTGGCGGTCGCCGCCAGCGAACGCGGTGCCAAGCGGGCGATACCGCATACCCCGTGGCCGCTGGTGCAGCCGCTGCCCAGACGGGTACCGTAACCGACCAACAAGCCGGCCACCGCCAGCCACGCCGGAGAATGATCGAGCGTCATCGCAATCTCGCCGCCGCCCAAGCGATACAGCGGCGCGCTGATCAACAAACCGCCCAGAAACCAAGCGCGCCAGCCGGCATCGCGTTGCCATAATCCAGCGGCAATTCCGGAAATTCCGGCGGTATGTTTGTGGGTGTATAGCAGCAACGCCGCCGACAGCCCGATTAGCGCGCCGCCGGCTAGTGAAGATAAAATCGTCGAAAGGTTCATGTGTTAAATCCGGAAAAAACCCGTGTATTAAATCAGAAACACGTTGGCCCCGCGACTTCGCGCAAAAACCCCTTTGTTCGCCGAGGTTGGCGACAAAGTATCGTGCCGTCAAACCGAGCCGTGCGCCAAGTACTTAGCCGAAATTGCGCTCAATTTCAACGGGATTAGCCAGGAAATCGCCCGGCTGGCCGGCCCTCCAGCAATTCGCTGATGAAGTAGCGTAGATAGGCCGGCAGATAGAGCTGCTTCAGATAAGCGAGTTTAGTGACCGAACGCGGAATCAAGTGAGCCAGATTCAGCGCCACCAGATCGCTGTCTTCCTCGGGCTGATAGGAAATATCGGCGATGATGCCGACACCCAAACCGAGCCGAACATAGGTTTTAATCACATCGGAGTCGGCGGCCGCCAACGTAATGTCCAGCGGCTTGCCGGCGGTTTTGAAAGCCTTTTCGATATTGGAACGGCCGGTAAAACCGTGGGTATAGGTCAATATCGGAAACGCCGCCAGACGTCCCAAGGTGATATCCCCCTGCGCCAGCGGATGATGCCGCGGCACCACCGCAATATGCTGCCAGTCGTAGCAAGGCTGCACCACCAGTTTTTCGTCTTCCACCAGTTTTTCGGTGCAAATGACGATGTCGGCCTTGTGCTGGAACAACTGCTCAATCAGTTGCTCGGGCGCCGATTGCACCATGTAAATCGTGATGCCGGGATATTTGCCGCGAAAACGCTGCACCGGCCCCGGCAGCAGATATTTAGCCTGAGTGTGGGTGGTGGCGATATGTAACGCGCCGTTGCGATTATCGCGAAAGTCGTCGGCCATCACCTGAATGTTTTTCTTGGCCTGGGTGATGCGTTCCACCTGCTCCATGATACGTTCGCCGAACGGCGTCAGCCGTAACAGCTTTTTGCCCTGGCGTTCGTAGATCGGCGAGCCCAATTCCTCTTCCAGCAATTGCAATTGCCGGCTGGCGGCCGACTGCACCACGTGCAGCTTTTCGGCGGCCTTCGATTGGTTGAAATTGGTTTCCCGCAACGCGCGCAGCAATTCCAGTTGATTCAAATTCATAGAGTTCCCTACCTTGCCGAATCGCCACAAACGGCTGAGTTCGGCTACCGCGTTAATTGAACCAATGTGCCTGCCGTATTTGCAGATCGACCCGATCGCCCTTGTTCAACTGAAGTTGCGTGAACAGCTCGTTAGGCATCTCGGCAAACAATCTGGCCCCGGAACCGTTGTCTTGCGGATTCAGCAATTCCACCCGTATCGTCGAGCCCAGGTGCTGCCAATCCTTCAACGTGATTTGCGACGGCGACGCGGCCCCGGCCTTGGCGACGTCGATATGCTGCGGGCGAATATGGGCGATCAAGCCGTCCGGCTCGTCCAAACTGATCCCCGCCCGCGCCAACCAGTGTTGATCTTGCTCCGTCAAATGGATCACGTTGGTCTGGCCGATGAAGCGCGACACAAAGGCATTGGCCGGGTGGTCGTAAATCTCGGCCGGCGCGCCGCTCTGCTCGATCCGGCCCTGGTTCAACACCACCACCCGACTGGCGACTTCCATCGCTTCTTCCTGATCGTGAGTCACGAAAATACTGGTGACGTGCAGTTCCTGGTGCAGATTGCGCAGCCATTGCCGCAAATCCTTACGGACGCTGGCATCCAGCGCGCCGAAGGGTTCGTCCAGCAACAACACGTCGGGTTCGACCGCCAAGGCCCTGGCTAACGCGATCCGTTGGCGCTGGCCGCCGGATAACTGATCCGGAAAGCGCTCGCCCAGCCAATCCAGTTGTACCAGCTCCAGCAGCGCGTGGACCTTCTTGGCGATGTCGGTTTCGCTGGGACGTTGCTTGCGCGGCTTGACCCGCAAACCGAACGCCACGTTGTCGAACACCGTCATGTGCCGGAACAAGGCATAGTGTTGAAACACGAAGCCGATGCCGCGCCGGCTAACATGTTGGTCGGTTTTGTCCTCGCCGCTCAACAAGACTCGACCGCTGTCGGGCGACTCCAGGCCGGCAATGATGCGCAGCAAAGTGGTCTTGCCGCAGCCGGAAGGCCCTAACAGCGCAACCAATTCGCCTTCCGGAATCTCCAGGTCGATGTTGTGCAGCGCGTGAAATGCGCCGAAGGTTTTACTAATGTCGGCTAATAGAATGCTCATATTGGAACTCCAATCAATAAGGTGCTCGGGAACTGGCTTAAGCTTGGCCGAGAGTGTTTTAGGCTCGGGCTTGCTTCCATTCCAGGAAACTCTTCAATACCAGCGTGATAATCGCCAGGCCGGCCAGGATTGACGCGCTGGCAAAGGCGCCGACCGCGTCGTAATCGTTGTAGCTGACCTCGACGTGCAACGGCAGCGTGTTGGTCACGCCGCGAATATGGCCGGACACCACCGATACCGCCCCGAATTCGCCCATCGCCCGGGCATTGCACAGCAATACGCCGTATAACAAGGCCCATTTGATATTGGGCAGGGTCACTTTGAAGAACGTTTGCCAGCCGGTCGCGCCCAACGACAACGCGGCCTCCTCTTCCTCGCTGCCCATTTCCTGCATCAGCGGAATCAATTCGCGAGCCACGAACGGAAAGGTAATAAATATCGTCGCCAGCGCGATGCCGGGTACCGCGAAAATGATTTTGATCTGTTGTGCCGACAACCAATCGCCTAACCAACCTTGCGCGCCGAATAGCAATACGAAGATCAGACCGGAAATCACCGGCGATACCGAAAACGGCAGATCGATCAGCGTGGTCAGCAAGCTTTTGCCGGGAAACTCGAAACGGGTGATGGTCCAGGCGGCGGCGACGCCGAATATTGTGTTCAGCGGCACCGTGATTGCCGCGACCAGCAAGGTCAATTTCAACGCCGCGACCGCATCCGGTTGACCCAAGGCTTGCCAATACGCGTCCCAGCCTTTCGCGAACGCCTGCAGCAGCACCAGAATCAACGGGGCGCACAGAAACAACGCGATGAATCCGACCGCAACCGCGACCAAGCTCCAACGCAGCCAGCTTGGATCTTGTAAGGCTTTCCGCTGGGCTTGACCGGCACCGTCGCCGACGACATGTACAGTGGCATGCATGGTTAACTCCTAAATCTGCCCGGAGCGCCGCCGCACCCAGAGCTGCAATAAATTCACTAAAAGCAATAATAAGAACGACACCACCAGCATCGTCAGCGCGATCGCGGTCGCCGCGCCGTATTGAAATTGTTCGAGTTTGGTGACGATCAGCAGCGGCACGATTTCCGAGACGTAAGGCAGATTGCCGGCAATGAAAATCACCGAGCCGTACTCGCCGATGCCGCGCGCGAACGCCAGCGACACGCCGGTTAGCAGCGCCGGAAACATGTTCGGAAATATCACCTTGCCGAACACCTGCAGGCGCGAGGCCCCCAAGCTGGCCGCTGCTTCTTCCATATTGGTATCGAATTCCTGCAACACCGGCTCGACGGTACGAACCACGAACGGAATGCCGATAAAGATCAACGCCACCACGATACCCAACGGCTTGTAAGCAACCTGCAGGCCCAGATTGGCGCTCAACCACTTGCCCAACCAGCCGCTGGGTTGATAAATCGTCGCCAGCACCACGCCAGCCACGGCAGTCGGCAACGCAAACGGCAGATCGATCAACGCATCCAGCAAGCGCTTACCCGGAAACGGATAACGCACCAACACCCAAGCGATCACGCCGCCAAAGCCGCCGGCCACCAAGGCCGCCAACAACGCAGTGCTGAAACTGACTTGAAACGAAGCCAACACGCGTTTATGCGTGATGATGTCCAGGTATTCCTGCCATCCCAATTGCAAACTCTTGAATACCAGCGTACTCAGCGGAATCAAAACCACCAGCGCCAAGTAAATCAGCGTGTAGGTTAGCGCCGGCCTAAAGCCCGGTATGATCTTGCTTTGCGTCATCGCGCCTCTCCGCTCCGTTATTGCGTAAAACGATATAGTCGGAGCCAATGGTAAAGAATTGCGAATAACAGATGAAATGATATAAATAGAAAACTAAATCTGTATTTTAGATAATCACTCGTCGCGAAACCTGGCTGGATTGCCGAAACTCTCGAACTCTAAGTCGAGTTCGAATCGCAAAACTGCTTGTACCCTCTGAGTGTCGTTGTCGCGGGCGATCAAGTACCCGTCAAGCGATGAGCATCAAAAGCCATTAGGTATTGCGGACTGCCATCCCCGAGGCAAACCAATCTAGTCGGTTCCGGTAAAATTCCACTTGCGCGCCGGCTGTGGTCGAATCAGAATCCCGGCTAGGCAAACCGTCCCCGGCACCCTCCGAACGGGGCTTTTCAGGAGCACCAATGGCAAACTATCCCGACTTGACGAAATTCCTGGCCGCGGCAAGCGGTGGACCAGGGGTCTTCGACGATAAAGTGATTCCGTACTTGATCAAGGTCTGGCTGGACGATTACGGTCGAATCGGCATCGCATTCGACGTCGTCGAAACCGAAGTCGACGGCTTTAACTATTTGTTCGATATCGCCGCCGAGCGCCTATTGGCGGCCTTCGGCGTCAGCCGGGGCCGCCACGGCGAGCCCAGGGATCGCTCGCGGATGGCCGGCCACCCGCTCAGCGCCGGTCCGCTCTATCATCGCGGCCACGCAATCCCGCACACCTTGGGCGGTCCCACCGACATCAATCTGGTCCCGCAGTTGGGGGCAATCAACGTCGGCCCGTTTCGCGAATTGGAGAAACGCGCGGTCGCCACACCCGGCTCGCTGTACTTTACTTACTGGATTTATCGAACGCCGCGCGACCAAAAGCCGATCGCGGTCGACCAAGGCCTGCTGATACCGGGTAGACCGCCGGAGATACATCACTACCGCAACTAAGCCTGCGCTGTTGCCGGTTAACGTTTTTTATCCACCCCGAAAAGGAGCATGCCATGACTCGATCCATACTGGTATCAATGATTGCCGCCGCGTTTTACGGCGCGGCGGCTCACGCGACCGTCGTCAGCAATTTCGAAACCGATAGCGAAGGCTGGGAAGTCGTCAGCTTTACCGACTTCAGTCGAAACGACTACACCGAGAAAGGCCGTTACGCCGTCAACCACATCCTGGGAGGCGGCCATCCCGGCAATTACATTGCCGCGACCGATCCCGACAACGGCGATTTTACGTTTTCGGCGCCGGCGGCGTTTCTGGGCAACCAGACCGCCGCTCAAGCACTTTCCTACGATTTAACCTACCGGGACGGCGCGGTCAACTGGCAAACCACCGATCTGATGCTGGTCGGCGGAGGCCAACGCCTGCTGTGGCGCCGCGATCCCGCGATTGTCCCGAACAGCGGCTGGACGCGGGTTAGCGTCAATTTCGCACCGTCCTCCGAATGGCGAGTAGCGACTACCGACGGCGCATTCGCCACGATCGGCGACTTCAGCACCGTGTTGTCCAATTTGAGCGGCTTGTACATCCACGCCGAATACACCGACGGGATCGTCGAAACCGCCGGCCTCGATAACGTGCGCCTGGGCGCCGTTCCGTTGCCGGGAGCGGCGGCCTTATTCGGCTTCGGCCTGTTGGGGCTAAACATCCTCTCATCTCGCCGCCGCGCGGCCGCTTGAGACAACAGGGCAGACGCCATTTCCGGCCGCGACTTGCAACATCGAGCGCGGCCGGTTTAGGCTCCCAATTCGGATAACCACTGTCGGAATCGACGTTCGCCGCATCGTTAGCCGAACCACCGCCTTTACGCCATTTTTACGCCCCTGCCGCTAGAATCCTCGCATCCACGCCGCGCCGCCCGCGCCGGCGCCCCACACACTTGCGAGAGGCCGCGAAAACAGCATGTCACAATGTCGGATTCAACTCCCCCCAATCCGATTGGCGCTTGGCGGAACCGGACTAGCGACGTCCCTGCCGTTGGCCTTGCTGTTTTGGCCAGTTTCTGGTCATGCCGAGTCGGTGACGGCGCCGATACCGATGAATTTGACCGGGCATTGGGCCGGCTACGCCAGCTTGGTATTGATGCTCGCCGCCTACATCGCCGCGATGTTCGAAGAAACCACCCAATTGCGCAAATCCAAGCCGATGTTGCTGGCAGCGACACTCATTTGGTTTCTGATCGTACTGGCCTACCGACAACTCGGCCAAGCACCGGTCGCGGTTGCCGCCTTCAAGAGCAATTTGCAAAGCTACATCGAACTGCTGCTGTTCATCATGGTATCGATGACCTACCTGAACGCGATGGAGGATATGGGGCTATTCAAGGCGCTGAAAATTTGGCTGGTTGACAAGCAACTTAGCTACCGGCAGTTGTTCTGGATCACCGGCGGGCTGGTGTTCTTGGTGTCTTGCGTCGTCAACGGTCTGACCGCCGGATTGCTGATGGGCGCGGTGGTCGTCGCGGTCGGCAAGGACAACCCGCGCTTCGTCAACCTAGCCTGTCTGAATGTGGTGATCGCAACCAATGCCGGCGGCTCTTTCAGCCCGTTGGGCGGAATTTCGACGCTATTCGTCTGGCAGCACGGCATGCTGGGTTTCACCGAATTCTTCAAACTGTTCCTGCCTTGTCTGGTCAACTTCTTAGTGCCGGCGCTGGCGATGCACTTCGCGGTACCCGCCGCCAAGCCGGCCGTGGCATCCGAGATATTGATGATGCCGCGCGGCGCCAAACGGATTCTGTTTTTGTTCGGCGTGACGATCGCATTGGCGGTGGGTTTCGATATGAGTCTGAAATTGCCGGCTGCGGCGGGCATGATGGCCGGACTGTCGCTGCTGCAATTCTTTTACTTCTACCTGCAAAAGTCGGACAACCCCGCCAAACCGATCCCATCGGATTTCTCGCTGTTCTTCGGCGGCGGCGATCTGCAACAATCCGAATTCGAAGCCCGCCGTCTGGATATATTCGACAAAGTCGGCCGCCTGGAATGGGATACCCTGTTGTTTTTTTACGGGGCGATGATGGGCATCGGCGGCTTGGGATTTATCGGCTACTTGGATGCCGTGTCGCAGGTACTGTATGGGCAATTCAGCCCGACGCTGGCCAATGTCATGATCGGACTTTGCTCGGCCTTCGTCGATAATGGCACCTTGATGTTCGCGGTACTGACGATGCATCCGGATATCCCGCAAGGCCAATGGTTGCTGTTGACCTTGACGCTGGGCGTCGGCGGCAGTTTGTTGGCGATAGGCTCGGCGCCGGGCATCGGTTTGTTGGGCCAAGCCAAAGGCCAATACACCTTCGCCAGTCACATGAAATGGTGTCCGGTGATTTTACTGGCTTACTTCGCCAGCATCGGCGTACATTTCTGGATCAACGCCGCTACCTTTTAGGGCCGAACTCCGTAGGCTTATTAAACCCAACCCGGCAGGTACCGCAAGCTATCGATGAATCGCAACCCGCTCGCCGCCCCACATCAATCCCGCCAACGCCTGACCGGCTACGCTTGGGGCGTCGCCGCGCCCTTGCTGTGTACCGCGTTGGCCTGGCCGCTACGTCATCTGCTCGGCGAGGCCAGCATTCTGATGACCTATCTGCTGGGCGTGTTTCTGGTCGCCAGTCGCTATGGCCGCAACGCCTCTTTGCTCGCATCGCTGATCAGCGCGCCAATGTTTGCATTTTATTTCGCACGGCCGATTTTTTCGTTCGCGATTTCCGATCTGGAAAACGCGGTCGGCTTGGCGGTCATGGTCGTGGTCGCCAACCTCACCAGTAAATTGCAGAATCAAGCCCGAAAGCAGACCGAACTGGCCCGGCAACGGGAAGCCCGCAGCGACGCCTTGTATCGACTCAGCCGGGATTTGGCCGGCGTCGAGAACGGCGAACGGGTGACCGAACTCGCCGAGCGCCATATCCTCCAAGTCTTCGGCACGGTTTGCAGGCTGGTGGCGGCCGCCGATCTGGACCAACTCCCACCTCGCCTCGCGGACGAACTCGACCCGGCGGCCGCGACGCTGGCCTTTCGGGACAATCGGACGGTCACCACCGCCGCGGCCCGCTATTTTCCGTTATGCGGCTCGGAATCGCGGCAAGGCGTCCTAATACTGAAGCGGGCCGATTCGGATAGTCGCGAAGCGGACACCTTTCTTGAGACGTTTTGCAATCTGATCGCGCTGAATCTGGAACGCCTGCAATTCGCCGGCCAAGCGCGGGAAGCCCGCTTGCAAGCCGAAGCCGAAGGCCTGCGCAATGCCTTGCTCAGTTCGATCTCTCACGACTTGCGTACCCCGCTGACGCGTATTGTCGGCGCGGTCGGCGCGCTGATCGACCATCGCGACCGTCTGAGCGTCGCCGACCGCGACGACTGCCAGAAAACGATACTCGACGAAGCCCGGCGCATGTCGGATTTGACCGGCAAGTTGTTGGACATGGCCCGGCTGAATTGCGGCGAATGGGTCCTGCACCGGGAATGGAATGCGATCGAGGAACTGGTCGGCAGTGCGCTGCATCGGCTCGACAGCGGTTTGCAAGGGCGTCCGGTACGCACCCGGATTCCCGACGACTTGCCGCTGATGCGAATCGACGCCGTACTGATGGAGCAAGTGTTAGTCAACCTGATCGAAAATGCGATCAAACACACGCCGCCCGGTACGCCGGTCGATTTATCCGCCGAACGCGCCGAAGGCGGCATCCGCTTGTGTGTCGCGGACTATGGCCCCGGCATTCCCGGCGGCCTGGAGAACAAGATTTTCGAGAAATTTTTCCGGGGCGCCCACGAAACCCAGCACACTGGAGTCGGTCTTGGACTGGCCCTGTGCCGCACCATCGTCGAGGCCCACGGCGGGCGGATTCGGGCCGAAAATCAGCCAGGTAAGGGCGCGGTGTTCGTCATCGATTTGCCGCAACCCG
Organism: Methylomonas koyamae; assembly: GCF_001644025.1. Taxonomy (GTDB): domain Bacteria; phylum Pseudomonadota; class Gammaproteobacteria; order Methylococcales; family Methylomonadaceae; genus Methylomonas; species Methylomonas koyamae_A. The sequence goes on along the minus strand of NZ_LUUK01000216.1, from coordinate 15,169 downwards.
AACAAGCACTCCCGACCGCGCTCGAGGAACTAGTATGAACGAGTCGGCCCCACGCATTCTGTTGATTGAAGACGACGCCCAAACTCGTAGATTTCTGAAGACCAGTCTGCAAAATCGCGGCTGGCGCATCGCCGAGGCCGATTGTGGCAAGACCGGGCTGACGTTGGCCGGCCAAGCCGATCTGGTGATACTCGATCTGGGACTGCCGGATATGGACGGCATCGCCGTAACCCGCCGCTTGCGCCAACTGTCGGACCAGCCCATCCTGATCCTGTCGGCTCGTAGCCAGGAACACAATAAAATCGCCGCGTTGGACGCCGGCGCCGATGATTATTTGACCAAACCGTTCGGTAGCGGCGAATTGCATGCCCGCCTGCAAGCCTTGCTGCGAAGGATCGCGCGCGGCTCGGCGACTCAAGAGCTTTTCGAGACGGGGGAACTGCAAGTGGATATGGCGCGGCGCCGGGTCTGTATGCGCGGCAGCGAGGTTAGGGTGACGCCGATAGAATTCCGCTTGCTAAGCTTGTTGATCCGCCACGCCGATCTGGTGGTCACCCATCGCCAATTGTTGCAGGAAGTCTGGGGCGGCGAGCATGTCCATGACCAGCATTATTTGAGAATCTACATGGGGCAATTACGCCGTAAACTGGAAGTCAATCCGGCCCGACCGCGCTATTTACTGACCGAAGTCGGCGTCGGCTATCGCCTGGTTTGCGAAGAAGCGGCCGGCGAACAGGAGTAGGCTCGATGGAATCCGACCGCGTAGACAAGCTGTGTCGCCGACGATTCGACAGGACGGAATTGGAGCCAGCTAGTAGCCCAGTCTGCGATTTTTTACGTCATTTTTATGCGCGATTCATTATAGTGGCCGGCGTTTTGCCTTTAGCAGGCGCACCCCAATTTCCGCCCGCCCCAGCCTTTTGCCCGGATACTTCATGTCAGCAAACCCCAACCCGTCGCAACTGAAAACCTTGACACTCAGCGCCATCGGCGTGGTTTTCGGCGATATCGGCACCAGCCCGCTGTACGCGGTCAAGGAAGTGTTCCATGCCGGTCTATCGACCGATACCGCGCATGTGCATGGCGCGCTGTCATTGATCTTTTGGTCGCTGGCGCTAGTGGTCACCACCAAATACGCGATTTTCATCATGCGCGCAGACAACGACGGCGAAGGCGGCATCATGGCCCTGCTGGCACTGGCGCTGAAGACCGCTAAACAGGATCCGCGCAAGGCCAGCTTCATCATCACCACCGGCTTGATCGGCGCGGTGTTGTTTTACGGCGACAGCATCATTACCCCGGCGATTTCGGTGCTCAGCGCGGTCGAGGGCCTGCAGATCGTCGCGCCCAAACTGGAGCATTACGTACTGCCGATTACCCTAGCGGTGCTGACGGCGCTGTTTTTGGTGCAAGCCAAGGGTACCGAACACGTCGGCCGGCTATTCGCTCCGGTCATGTGCGTCTGGTTTGTCAGCTTGGCCGCCTTGGGTATCGTCAACATCGCCAGCCATCCGCAAATCCTCGGTGCGATTAATCCCTACCACGGCGTAGCGCTGCTCAGCGAGCTTGGTTGGCGGGGTTTCGTCGTAATGGGATCGGTCGTGCTGGTCATCACCGGCGCCGAAGCCTTGTATGCCGATATGGGGCATTTCGGCTTAAAACCGATTCGGTTCGCCTGGTTTGGTTTCGTCTTTCCGGCATTGTTACTGAACTACTTCGGACAAGGCGCGCTACTACTGGAAAATCCCGCCGCCGTGGAAAATCCGTTTTATCTGATGGCGCCGAATTGGGCGCTGTACCCGCTGCTGTTGCTATCGACGCTGGCGACTGTCATCGCTTCGCAGGCCGTGATTTCCGGCGCGTTTTCGCTGACCCGCCAAGCGATACAACTGGGCTACACGCCGCGAATGCGGATTTTGCACACCTCCGGCGACGAGATGGGTCAAATCTATATCCCGGCGGTCAACTGGTTGCTGATGGCGGCGGTATTCGTGCTGGTACTGGAATTTCGCTCCTCCTCGGCGCTGGCCTCGGCCTACGGCCTGGCGGTGACCGGCACGATGATTACCACGACGATACTGGCCTTCATCGTCATCAAAGAGTTGTGGCGTTGGAACGAAGCCACCAGCATCGGTTTCCTGTCGCTGTTTTTAAGTTTCGACGTGTTGTTCTTTCTAGCCAACAGCATCAAGATTCCGGAAGGCGGCTGGTTGCCGCTGACAGTCGGCGCGGCGCTGTTCGTCATCATCGTCACCTGGATCCAAGGCCGACAGTTACTGGCCCGGCACATGGACGAAAAACGGGTGATGTTCGAGGAATTGGAAAACCGACTGCAAACCCGCAAACTGAAAACCGTACCCGGCACCGCGATCTATCTGGCAAAAACCCTGCACGGCGTACCGCTGGTCCTGCTGCACAATCTGGAACACAACCACATCTTGCACGAGCAAATGATCGTTCTGACCATCGTCACCAAGGACGTTCCTTACGTAGACGAGGCTCAACGCATCAAAATCCGACTATTCGGGGAAAACAACAGTTTCTACCGGGTCAAAATGTATTTCGGTTTCCAAGAGGAACAAGATGTGCGCCGGGCCTTGCAACTCTGCGCCCGCGAGGGTTTGATCATTGATCAGAAACATGCGTCGTTCTTCATCGCCAGCGAAAAACTCTCGTTCCGCCGCCGCTGTCCGATGCCCAACTGGCAACGCCCGCTGTTCCGCTTTTTATTCCATAACGCCTCCAGCGCGATCGAATATTTCAAGATTCCGGTCGATCGCGTCATCGAACTGGGGATACGAATCGAGTTGTAAACTCGCGGCGACAACGGCGGCCGCGGGCGAGGCGATCGGACCATTTTTTCGGCGACTCGTCGCATGACGAGCGAAATTCTGAAAGACGCCGCCGCCAAGTTCTTATTCGGTTCGCCGCCGTGGGTTTCGAATTTCCGGCCATACTTTCGCGAACCATTTAATTCTAGGACCTTACAACCATGACCGGCCAAAAACCTATCGCCATCTTCGCCGAGGACGTGCCGCCTCGAGTCCGTCGCTCGCTCTATCCGGAACCCTTCGCATCGCTAATGGCCGGCCGGGAAAAACGGCCCTTGGGCGATGCGTTCGGCCTGGTCAATTTCGGCGTCAATCTGACCCGTTTGGCGCCCGGCGCCCGCTCGGCCTTGCGGCATTCCCACGCCGAACAGGACGAATTCGTTTACATCTTGTCGGGCGAAGCAAGCTTGGTCACCGATCAAGGCGAGACCCGGCTATGCGCCGGCATGTGTGCCGGCTTCCCGGCCGGCGACGGCGACGCCCATCATTTACTCAACCGCACCGATGCCGACGTGGTTTACCTGGAAATCGGCGACCGCGCCCCCGGAGATACGGTTATATATCCCGACGACGACCTGCAGGCGCGGTTGGACGCAGCCGGCCAATGGCAGTTTTTACACAAGGACGGCCGCCCGTATTGAGTCTCCGCCGCTCAACTTAACGGAGCTTGTATTTCTCGATCCGGTAGCGAATTTTTTCGCGGGTGGTTTTCAGGATACGGGCGGCTTCCATGACGTTGCCGTGGCAAAGGTCCAGCATGTTGCGGACGATTTCGCTCTCCATATCCTCCAAACCCATGCTGCCGTCGGTCGGAAACTGCAGTTCCAGGCGCGCGACGAGGCCATCGGCGGCAGAGACATCCGAAACGCAAGCCGGACGCACCGATTCTTGCGCAATCGCCGCGACACCGTTATCCTCGTTCGGCAACCATTGTTCCGGCAACTGCTGGGACGACGATAAAATCACGCTACGCTCCAACACATTTCTCAGCTCCCGCACGTTGCCCGGCCATCGATAACGCTTCAACAATTGCCAGGCGCGCGGCGATACTTGGCTGACCCGCTTGCCGGCCAGTAAATTGAATTCAGCGATCAAGGCCGGCACCAAATCGTCCAAGTCGCCAATGCGCTCGCACAAGCTGGGCAAGCGCAGTTCGAACACACTCAACCGGTAATACAGGTCGGAACGAAACCCGCCGTTTTTGACTTCATCCTGTAAATTCCGGTTGGTGGCGGCGATAACGCGGATGTCCACGTCGATTTCCTTCTCCCCGCCCAGGCGGCGCAACTTGCGATCCTCCAGCACTTTCAGTAATTTGGCCTGCAGATCCAAGGGCATTTCGCCGATTTCATCCAGAAACAAAGTGCCGCGATGCGCTTGTTCGATCAGCCCGCGATGGCGGGCCTTGGCGCCGGTAAAGGCGCCGGCTTCGTGGCCGAACAATTCCGACTCGAGCAGATCCTTCGGCAAGGCCGCGCAGTTGAGTTCGACCAGCGGCTCCTTGGCCCGCTCGCTGTTGTAATGCAGAATCCTGGCCGCCAAGCCCTTGCCGGTGCCGGTCTCGCCAGTCAGAATCAGCGCACTGTAGGGCACTTGGCTAAGCTGGCGCAGCATGTCGCCGGTCTGGCGGGTGACCGGGCTGTTGCCGAGAAAAGTTTCCGGCGCGTAGCGTTTGCCGGCGTTGACCGAGTCGGTCAGAATCCGCCGCTGGGCCTTGGCACTACGCAACGCGCTACGCACCACCATGTCCAGTTGCTCCTGCAGACAGGGCTTTATCAAAAAATCGAAAGCGCCCAGACGCAAGGCCCGCACCGAATCCGGCACGTCGCCGTAACCGGTCAGAAACACCCATTCGCTGTCAGACAAATTGCCGCGGGTTTCTTCCAACAAATCCAGGCCGCTGCCGTCCGGCAGACTGAGGTCGGACAAGATTAGCGACGGCCGCAAATCCGGATTGCTGAGTATCTCCCTGGCCTGAGCGCAGTCGGCCGCCAGCAGGGTCTCGAACCCCATACGGGCGTAATAGCGCTGCAGCTCGCTACCTAACAAGGCTTCGTCTTCGATGATCAGGATACTGTCGTTCATAAGTTGGCGAAAGGCGGTGGTGGGCGAGTGAAACCGTCACCCATTGCGGCGGCCGAAACGCGACTGTTGGTTCTTAGTCGTGGCGGCAAGCGGATATCAACTTTTTATGCAAGATCGACGCCTATGCTCAACGGAACGTCCAGTTAGCCGTCCGGTCGCCGCACCAAGGTCTTAGCCCATCAAGGTTTGGGGAAAATCACCGTTTAATTTGGTTGAAAATCACCAACGCAACCACGGGTGGCATGATAGCCGGTATCGGATTTTGCCGTCGGCAACACTTAGGCCGACTCGAATACCGCGCCAAACCCACGACTCCGGGCAAATCGCCAGTGTTCCGCGCTCGCGGAATACGTCGCGAGGCAACGCCATCCGTCCGAAACAAAAACGGGCACGAAGTTTTCATGGAAAATAACCATCAATACCGTACCGACGAAACCAGCCCGTCGAACTCCTATTTTATGGCGACGGCGACGTCGTCAACCACATCTTAGCCCGAGGAAAATCGCATGCCCAGATCCCCCAACCGCCATCTGTTATTCGCAACCCTGCTACTTGGGCTATTACTTGCCAGCTTGATCTATGCGTTTCATCCAGAAGTTGGCGGATTCAACCTGACCATCAACGGCCAACCCGTGGCGTCGCCCTTGTTTCGCCTGGCGGCAATCCCCACCCTGTTGGCGGTGTTCGCGCTATTCGGGATACTGGCCGTATTGGCACTAGTTGGCGTCGGGATGATGCTGTTTTTCGCCGCCCTCGGATTTGCCCTTCTCGGTGTTTTCCTGATCGTTCCGTATTCGTGGCCACTATTGCTGTTATTCGGCTTGTTGTTCGTGGGATTGGTGTCTAGCGGCAATCCCAAAGACAAGGATTAACCGGAGCTGGGCGAACAAGGTCGAGGTTTGAAAAGTAAGGCGGGACTTGTTGGAGCGGATTGCCTAGCGGCGCACAATTTCGGTCGGGAGCAACAGTCTTAGCTGACTTAAGCTTAGCTCACGCCGCACCGACCGTTCATGACTAGAAAATGATGTTGCGCAAACGTTAGCTTTTGGTTGCCTTCGCAAATGCAACATCGACTCGCGCGTTGGCGGCCTGGCCGACACCTCTTCCCCGGCGATGCCGGGGAATTGCTTATGCGAAGAGATTAAAGCACCGATTACTCGTCTTGCTCTCCAAGCAAAGGCGGCTCGCTGGCGTCGCCATCCACACTGACTTCAAAGGCGGCCGGTTTGATACTCTGTAACGGATCGACGCTGGCATTCACCGAAAACGGCATAGCGGAAATCAATATCGCTGCCGTGCATTGGGCTATTTCGTGTACGTAATTTTTCATCATTCATTCCTCAAGTTCACCTGAAAACGAGCCGTTTGACAGATAACAGTCGGGCTCCAAACCCTTACAGCGATATCCATGCCAGCAATTCCTTCCACCGAAGTGGAGAGCGTCGGTGATCGGGCCTACTCGTTGAAAACAAAGGAAATCCAGCTCGCTGTTTTGGCTAAACGTTAACGCTGCCGCGTGAATTACGAGCCTGAAATAAAGCGACATTCTCGGCTCACCGCTCATATCGAATTTTAAAGTGGGGAATATTCCCCACGTTGTGGATTTGCACCGGGGAATATTCCCCAATTCACCTCTCGCCCGCATAACCCACTGATATTAAGCCAAAAAAAACTGGCACTTTGCTTGCTTTACCGTGACTAATGCAATTCGCGCATTTTTGCGCGAAGTTCGCCGAATCATTCATAAGCGGTCGCAATTTAGGGAAAACTGGGAACCAAAATATTAACTCAATCGTTACACCCAATACCAAGCTATTCGCTATTGGATTTAATGCAACTCACCATAAAACCGAAGTCAACAGCGATTGCGGAGCTTCGCATAGAGAAAACTGATGATTATTAAAACACGTGCTTATCTTAGCTTAATTATAATTCTATTATCCGGCTGCCAAACAACCGAAACGGAAACTCACGAAGCGCCTCCCAAACTGGAAGCCACCACACCCTTATGGGAAGACACCGAGGTAACCAAGGAATATGTCTGCCAGATTCACGCGTTTCGGCATATTGAAGTGCGTGCTCTGGAACGGGGGTATTTGCAGAATATTTTCGTCGACGAAGGCCAGTTAGTCCATCGAGGTCAGCCGATGTTCAAAATCATGCCTAACATCTATCAAGCCGAATTACTAAAGTCTCAGGCCGAAGCGAATACGATGAATATCGAATACCTAAACACCAAGGGTTTAGCGGATCAAAAAATTGTGTCGCCAAACGAACTAGCATTGGCCAAGGCCAAGCTGGACAAGGCTAACGCAGAGGTCAAACTCGCCGAAACTCATTTAGGCTTCACCAGTATCAATGCGCCGTTTGAAGGCATCATGGACCATTTGAATGTCAGGACTGGCAGTTTGGTGGAGGAAGGCGCCTTATTAACCACGCTATCGGACATTAGTAAATTGTGGGTGTATTTCAACGTACCTGAAAGCGAATATCTTGATTTCAAATCTCAAAAAGCCGATGAGGCAATAACCAAAGTTAAATTAAGAATGGCTAACGGTAGAGTTTATAATACAGATGGCACCATAGAAACTATTGAGGCAGATTTCGATAATACTGCCGGCAATATCGAATTCCGCGCCACATTCGCCAACCCCGATAAATTGCTCCGTCATGGCGAAACCGGCACGATACTGATGAAAAAACCGTACAAACACGCCCTATTGATTCCGCAAAAAGCCACCTTCGAAATTCTCGATAAAACCTATGTCTATGTTGTGAAAGACGACGGAAAACTAGAACAAAGACTCGTAAAAATCGGAGCCGAACTGCCCTATTTATTCATTATCAAAGAGGGCTTGAAAGACGGCGATAAAATCCTACTGGAAGGCTTAAGAAAAGTCCACGCGGGCGATAAAGTAGACATCGATTTAATGCCGCCTGAAAAGGTTCGCGCTGAATTAAAACTCTATACCGAATAATCCTTTGAGCAGAGATTAACTATGTTCAGTATCTTTATTAAAAGACCGGTCATGGCGATCGTGTTGTCGCTTAGTTTCCTGTTCATGGGATTCTTGGCAATCCGCACCCTGCCCGTTTCGCAATTTCCGGATATCGCCCCCCCGCGAGTGACGATATCCCTATCCTTCCCCGGCTCCAGTGCCGACGTATTGGTTAAATCCTCGTTGATTACCATCGAACGGGCGATCAACGGCGTGCCGGGCATGAAATACATCGTCTCCGACGCCACCAGCGCCGGCGAAGCCACGATTCAAGTGTTGTTCGAGCTGGGCGTGGACCCGAATATCGCGATGGTCAACGTCAAAACCCGAGTCGATCAGGTGATGAGCCGTTTGCCGAATCTGGTACGGCTGGAAGGCGTGGTGGTCAACTTCGTCCAGCCCAGCATGCTGATGTACGTCAACCTGTACAGCAAGGATAAGAATGCCGACCAGAAATTCCTGTTCAACTACGCCTACGTCAACGTGATACCGGAAATCCAGCGTATCTACGGTATCGCCCAAGCGCAGATTTTGGGCGCCCGCCAATACGCGATGCGCATTTGGTTAAATCCGGACCGGATGCGCGCCTATAGCGTTTCGACCGAAGAAGTGATGGATGCGATCTCCAAGCAAAGCATCATCGGCCGTCCCGGCCGGATCGGCCAGAGCACCGGGATGGCGGCGCAATCCAAGGAATACGTGTTGATTTACCAAGGCTGGTACAACACGCCGGAACAGTACGCGGACATTATCATTCGCGCCAATTCGGAAGGCGAAATCTTGCGCTTGAAGGACATCGCCAAAGTCGATTTAGACAGCGAGTTTTACAACATTTATTCGGACAAGGATTCCTTCCCCTCGGCGTCGATTGTGTTGAAGCAAAACTACGGCACCAATGCCACCAAAGTCATCGAAGACGTCAAGGCCAAACTGGAGGAACTGAAAAAGTCCTTCCCGGAAGGCATGGATTACGAGATCAACTACGACGTGTCGCGCTTCGTCGAAGCCTCGATTCACAAGGTCTTGCACACCTTGGGCGAAGCCTTCGTGTTGGTGACTTTGGTGGTATTCCTGTTCCTCGGCGACTGGCGTTCAACCTTAATTCCGATTCTGGCGGTGCCGGTATCGCTGATCGGCTCGTTCGCGGTGATGTCGGCCTTCGGCTTATCGATCAACTTGATCACGCTATTCGCGTTGGTGTTGGCGATTGGCGTCGTCGTTGACGATGCCATCGTCGTGGTCGAGGCGGTACACGCCAAAATGGAAGCCGAACACTTAAGCCCCTATGCCGCGTCTCGGCAGGTCTTGGGCGAAATCGGCGGAGCCATCGTCGCCATCACCTTGGTGATGGTCTCGGTATTCGTACCGATCGCCTTCATGAACGGCCCGGTCGGCGTGTTTTACCGGCAGTTTTCGATCGCGATGGCCTCATCCATCATCATCTCCGCCGTCGTCGCCTTGTCGTTGGCGCCGGTGTTGTGCGCAATGATCTTGAAAAACACCCACGGCCAACCCAAGCGCCGGACGCCGATTACGCTGTTCATCGACGGCTTCAACTATCTGTTCGAAAAAGTTACCGGCCGCTACGTCAAGTTGCTGGACGTCGTGGTTACCCGCCGCATCGTCACTGTGGTGGTGTTGGCTGCATTCTCCTTCGGCATCTTCACTGTGGATAAAACCTTGCCGGCCGGCTTCATCCCCGGCGAAGACCAAGGCATGATCTACGCGATCATTCAAACTCCGCCCGGCTCGACTATCGAAGTCACCAACAAAGTGGCACGACAACTGGAAGAAGTCGCCGAAAAAATCGACGGCGTGCAGTCGGTATCGTCGTTGGCCGGCTACGAGGTTTTGACCGAGGGCCGCGGTTCCAACGCCGGCACCTGCATCATCAATCTAAAGGATTGGAACCAGCGCAAGGTGTCGGTGGAGGACGTAATTCGCCAGCTAGAGGAAAAAACCCACGACTTCGGCGCGGTGATCGAGTTCTTCCAACCACCCGCTGTACCGGGCTACGGCGCGGCATCGGGTTTGGCCTTCCGCTTGTTGGATAAGACCACCGGCACCGATTACTTCAAGTTCGACAAACTCAATCAGGAGTTCATGGCCGCGTTGCGCAAGCGCCCGGAATTAACCGGCTTGTTCACCTTTTATGCCGCCAACTACCCGCAGTACGAGTTGAAAATCGACAACAAATTGGCGATGCAAAAAGGCGTGAATATCGATAAGGCCATGGAAAATCTGGACATCATGATCGGCAGTACCTACGAACAAGGCTTCATCCGCTTCAACAACTTTTTCAAAGTCTATGTGCAAGCCTTGCCGGAGTTTCGCCGCTTCCCGACCGACGTCTTGAACTATTACGTCAAAAACGATGCCGGCGAAATGGTGCCCTACTCGGCCTTTATGACCGTTCAGCCGCAGCAAGGCCCGAACGAGCTGACCCGCTACAACCTCTACAACTCGGCGGCGATCCGCGCCGAACCGGCGCCCGGCTATACCTCTGGCGACGCGATCAAAGCCATCAAGGAAGTGGCCAAGGCCACGTTGCCCCAAGGCTTCGATGTGGCCTGGGAGGGATTGTCCTTCGACGAAGCGGCGCGCGGCAACGAGGCGCTGGTGATTTTCGTCGTGGTCCTGGTGTTTGTGTATTTGGTGTTGGCGGCCCAATACGAGAGCTTCGTGTTGCCGCTGGTCGTGATCTGCTCGTTGCCGGCGGGGATCTTCGGCTCGTTCTTACTGCTGAAGACCATGGGCTTGGCCAACGACGTGTACTCCCAAGTCGGTTTGGTGATGTTGGTCGGCTTGCTCGGTAAGAACGCGGTATTGATCGTCGAATACGCGGTGCAACGCCAGGAACAAGGCTTATCGGTCCGCGAAGCGGCGATAGAAGGTGCTAAGGCCCGGTTTCGGCCGATTCTGATGACCTCGTTTGCCTTCATCGCCGGCCTGGTACCGTTGGCCTTCGCCACCGGCGCCGGCGCGGTCGGCAACCGTACTATCGGCACCTCGGCGTTGGGCGGCATGCTGTTCGGCACCGTGTTCGGCGTGGTGCTGATCCCAGGCTTGTATTACATCTTCGCCAAACTGATCGAAGGCAAACGCATGATCAAAGACGAAGACGTCAATCCGTTCACCGAAACCTATCATTACGGTACCCAAGATGCTGACGAATAAAACCCATATTTTACTAGTAACGGCTTTGGCGATGGCTGTGTTGCAAGCCTGCGGCATTCCGGACATGACCAAGAAAACCGCGGATACGCAGTTGCCCGAGCAATTCAAACCCGGCGTAAACGAGCAGACGAGTGCCGCGAGCGTGAAATGGCAGGACTTCTTCGACGATCCGCAACTGCGCAGCTTGATCGATACCGCCGTTGCCAATAACAAGGAAATCAACATCATGGCGCAACGGATCAGCATCGCCGAGAACGAAATCCAGGCGCGCAAAGGGGAATATATGCCCTTCGTCAAACTCGGCGCCTCGGCGGGCGGCGAGAAGACTGCGCAATACACCCGCAACGGTGCGGTCGAGGACAATCTGAATATCGCCAAGGGCCAACCGTTTCCCGCGTTTCTTGGCGATTACCAATTCGGCCTGTTCTCGACTTGGGAAATCGACATCTGGAAAAAGCTCCGGAACGCGACCCAAGTGGCAGTCTACGATTACATGGCATCCGGCGAAGGCCGAAATTTCTTGGTAACCAACTTGGTCGCCGAGGTGGCGCATGCCTATTACGAATTGATAGCCTTGGACAACCAGCTGGAAAACTTACGGCAAAACATCGCGATTCAGCAAAACGGCTTGCAAGTGGTCAGACAATTGCAAACCTTCGCCAGAACCACGACACTGGCCGTCAAGCGTTACGAAGCCGAAGTCGCAAAAAACCAGGCCCGCCAATACGAGATCGAGCAGCAGATTACCGTGGTCGAGAATCGGATCAATACGCTGCTGGGAAGAACGCCGCAACCGATAGCCCGCGCGTCGAGCGGCTTTATGGATATTAAACCCAAAGCCTTGAGTGTCGGCCTGCCATCCGAGTTATTGCAAAACCGGCCCGACATTCGCAAGGCCGAGTTGGAATTAAAAGCCGCCGACTTGAACATCGACGTCGCCAGGGCCAATTTCTATCCGTCGTTCGGCATCAAGGCCGGCATCGGCTTTCAGGCGTTTGCGTTGAAATACCTAATCAATACGCCGGAATCGTTGGCGGCGATGGTGGCCGGCGAACTGGTCGCCCCGCTGGTCAACAAAAACGCGATCACCGCCGAATACAAAAGCGCCAACGCCAAGCAAGTGCAGGCGGCCTACGAATACGAACAAAGCATCATTACTGCTTACGCCGAAGTGGCCAATCAAATATCCAATATCGACAACCTGGACAAAAACTACCAGTTAAAACGCCAGCAAGTGGACTCGTTGGTCAAATCGATTGAAGTCGCCAACCAGTTATTTATCTCGGCAAGAGCGGATTATTTGGAGGTTTTATTGACCCAGCGCGACGCACTGGAAGCCAAGAAGGAACTGATCGAAACCAAACAAAAACAAATCAGCGCGATGGTGGATTTGTATAAGGCTTTGGGTGGCGGCTGGCAAAGTTAGAATTTCAGAATATTGGCCTTTACTCGGTGTTCTTTAATATCGAAACGGTATCAAGCGGGTTCAGTGCCGGCGAGCGAGTTCAAAACGAGCCGTCAGCCCGACACTGAGATCAGACGAGGTCCCAGTGACGAATCCGCCGTACCCATTGATTTTCAGTTGTGCATCAGCATGGAATGCACTCCGCGCCTACCGCCCGTGAGCCATCGGCTGCAGAAACCCCTGCCGATCCGGCCGGTGATAAACCGACGTTGCAGGCCAATATCCAAAGCGGGGCAGTGTGCAATTGAAAAAAGTCGTCAAATTCTATTGCCGACGCGGAAACGACAGCTGATCGGAACTGTTCGCGAAGCAACGTCTAGCCTGTAAGTTACCCGCCTATAATAGATGCCGTTGCCCTCGACAGCCCTTGAATTGCTTGGTGCTGACGAGGGCTCGCTAAGGCGTTTCAAGCCTCGAACGGATGTTCCAGTACGATGGTTTCGTTGCGGTCGGGACCTGTGGAAAGGATAGTCACTTTTACGCCGACCAGCTCTTCGATGCGCGCGATATACGCTTTGGCGTTCGCCGGCAGTTGCCCGTATTCGGTAATGCCGGCGGTACTGCCGCTCCAACCCGGCATTTCTTCGACCACAGCTTCGCAAGCCGCATATTGATCGGCACCGAGCGGCGCGGTGTCCGTGACGACGCCGTCGATTTTGTACGCGGTACAGATGCCGATTTTGTCCAGGCCGTCCAGCACGTCCAATTTGGTCAAACAGATGCCGGTCAGACTGTTCAATTGCGCGGATTTACGCATCGACACCGCGTCGAACCAACCGCAACGGCGCTTGCGGCCGGTGGTCGCGCCGAACTCGTGGCCCTTGACACCCAAGTGATCGCCATATTCGTCCAATAATTCGGTCGGAAACGGGCCGTTGCCGACTCGGGTAGAGTAGGCCTTGGTGATCCCCAACACATAATCCAGCGCCAACGGACCGACGCCGCTGCCGGTGGCGGCGCCGCCTGCCGTGGTGTTGGAGGACGTGACGTACGGATAGGTGCCGTGGTCGATGTCCAACAATGCGCCCTGCGCGCCTTCGAACAATACGTTGTGGCCTTGGGCCTGGTGGGCGTAGAGTGCCTCGCCGACATCGGTCAGCATCGGCTTGATCACTTCACCCAGACTTAGGGTATCCGCCAACAACGTGGCGTAATCGACCGGCTCGGCACCGTAATACTGAACCAGCATGAAATTATGGAAATCCACCAGTTCCTTCAGACGCGCGGCGAATTCATCGCTATTGCGCAGATCGCCGACCCGTAGACCGCGCCGCGCCACCTTATCTTCATAAGCCGGACCGATACCGCGACCGGTGGTGCCGATGGCTTTATCGCCCCTGGCCTTTTCGCGAGCTTGGTCGATTGCCACATGGATAGGCAAAATCAATGCGCAGGCCTCGCTGATTTGCAGCCGGTTCTTCACCGGGATGCCGGACTTTTCCAGAATTTCGATTTCCTTTAGCAAGGCTTCCATGCTGAGCACGACGCCATTGCCGATCAAACACTGTACTCCTTCGCGAAGCACGCCCGACGGAATCAGATGCAGCACGGTTTTTTCGCCGTTGATCACCAAGGTGTGGCCGGCGTTATGTCCGCCCTGAAACCGAACGACGGCCGCGGCCTGCTCGGTCAACAGATCGACCAGTTTACCCTTACCTTCATCGCCCCACTGCGTACCGATGACAACAACATTTTTTCCCATAACTTTTTCTAACCTTAAGCCAATGATTTAACGACCCAGCACTGAGCCTGTTTTTCTAAAATCGCGTTGCAACCCATGTCTTCGGCCCCGCCCTGCTGCCCCGGCAATTGCTGAATTACCTGAACGCCGGACGCCCGCAAATCGCGAACGGTCTCGCGCAGATCGGCATCCTCGCAATAGGGCGCGAAGACTGTCCGCACCGGCGCATCGGCGCTGACGTCGTAAAACGTCGCCAGTACCTTCAAATCGGCGCTAAAACCGGTCGCCGCCCGCGCCCGGCCGAACACTTGACCGACGTTGTCGTAGCGTCCGCCGCGAGCAATTTCTCGTCCCAACGACGGCACGAATGCGGCGAATACGATGCCGGTATGGTAATGGTAGCCGCGCAGTTCGGCCAAATCGAAACTGAGCGACAAGACTGGATAGTCGCGGCGCAACCGGTCGGCAATCCCGCGCAAATCGGCCAGTGCCGCCGCCAACATGCCGTTGGCGTCGATACCGGCCAGCAATTTCCCGGCTTGATCGAGCACATCCTGACCACCGTTCAGTTTGGGCAGCGCGTTAAAAATAGTTTTAAATCCGTCGCCGACCGGAAAGCGTTCGACCAATTCGCCCAGCTCCGCGCCAGCCTTGCGTTGCAAAACATCGAACAACTCGGCTTCTTGCGCCACATTCAAGCCGGCCAATTCGACCAAGCCCCGGTATATAGACACATGGCCCAAATCCAGATGCAGGTTTTGTATGCCGCTGATCGCCAACATCTCCAACATCAACTGTATGGCTTCGTAGTCGCTCTCGAGTCCGGAGTGGCCGTACAATTCCGCGCCAATTTGCATCGGGCTGCGGCTCTTTTCGAGCGGATCGCCCACCGCATGCAATACGGTACCGGCGTAGCACAGCCGGTTCGGCC
>NZ_LUUK01000215.1 GCF_001644025.1 Methylomonas koyamae | reverse complement strand
CTGTTAAAGGACCGCTTACTGTGAATAGGCTACTGGCGGTAATCAGGGCCATATTGAACAGAGCACACAAAGAATGGGAATGGATTGATAGCGTGCCTTTTATACGGTTGCTGCCTGAGCCGAAAAAGCGGATTAGGTGGTTAACCCAAGGTCAGGCTATCCGCTTGATACAGGAACTGCCGCCGCATTTAGCGGAAATGGTGAAGTTCTCGTTATCGACCGGCCTGCGGGAAAGTAACGTAACGCGGTTGCAATGGAGTCAAATCGATATGCAAAGGCGTTGCGCGTGGATACATGCAGACCAAGCCAAGGCGAGAAAGTCTATCGCCGTGCCGTTAAACGAAGAAAGTTTGGCGGTGATTCGGCGGCAAATTGGCCAGCATGATACCTACGTGTTCTCGTACCAAGGCAAACCCGTGTTGAATGCCAATACCAAGGCTTGGCGTCATGCCTTAGAGCGGGCGGGAATTGAAGACTTCCGCTGGCATGATCTAAGACATACCTGGGCCAGTTGGCATGTGCAGAACGGCACACCGTTGAATATTTTGCAGGAACTGGGAGGATGGAGTGAGCCAACGATGGTACAGCGTTATGCTCATTTGTCGCCTGGGCATCTTGCCGAGTACGCAGATAACGCAAGACTTGGTACAAATTTGGTACAGCAAATAAAAAAGGCCTAGGTGAAAAACACCTAAGCCTTTGATATATATGGAGCTGGCGATGGGACTCGAACCCGCGACCGGCTGATTACAAATTTGAAGGTCCGCTATTTTCTGCTGATTAACCAACCTTAACTAAGCTTTACAAATCAACAAAATCAACCTATTATCAGCCTTACGGGGTTACACGAAATTTAATCAAATTTAACCTACTGTGTAACCCCGGCGTAACCCCGGAATAATTTGTAACCCCGGAAGGTGGACACATGGCAGATAACAAAATCAACTTTACCAAGGCCGCATTGGATGCCCTGCCCCTACCGGAAGCCGGCAACCGGGCGACCTACCACGACACGAAAACCAACGGCCTACAGTTGCGCGTCACCAGCAACGGCGCAAAAACCTTTTCCTTGTTTCGTCGGGTTAAAAACGGAAGCCCAGAACGCGTAACGTTAGGCCGTTATCCGGATATGACAATCGAGCAAGCCCGAACCGAAACCACCCGGCTTAATGGCTTACTTGTTCAAGGCATTAACCCCAACACCGACGCCAGAGCCTTAAAGACCGAAACCACCTTGCAAGAATTGTTCGACGACTTTTTGCAACACCGACGCAACAAGCGCGGCGCTTTCCTTTCCGAGAAAACCAAACGAAGCTACCGCTACGACTTCGGCCTGTATCTGGGCAAGTGGGGCAAGCGCAAACTGTCGCAATTCAAAGACACCGACTTCGGCAAGTTACATGCTGAAATCGGCAAGGAACACCCCACCACGGCAAACCGCGTAATCGCGATGGCTTCCAGCCTATTCGGCTATGCTGCCGAGCGTAAGCTATTCAAAGGCGCGAATCCTGCCCACGGTATCAAGAAATACCCGGAAACCAAGCGCGACCGCTTTTTGCAGTCCGACGAACTGCCGGCATTTTTTACCGCCCTGGCCGAAGAAGCCAACGACACCCTACGCGATTACTTTTTAATTTCCCTGCTGACCGGGGCGCGGCGCTCGAACGTGCAAGAAATGCAATGGAGCCAGATCAACTTTGACCGAGCCGAGTGGCGCATACCCACCACCAAAAACGGCGAGCCGCAAACCGTCACCCTATCCGCCGAGGCGTTGGAAATCCTACGCAACCGGCACACCGACAAGGCCGGCGGTTGGGTTTTTCCTGGCCAGGGTGCAAGCGGTCATTTAGTCGAGCCTAAGAAGGCATGGCGGCGCGTACTGGATCGGGCCGGAATTGATGATTTACGCATCCACGACCTACGGCGCACCCTGGGAAGCTGGCAGGCCAAAACCGGCGCATCGTTGGCAATCGTCGGCAAATCGCTTAATCACAAATCACCATCGACAACGGCCATTTATGCCCGGCTTGACCTTGACCCGGTACGCGAATCGGTAGACCGGGCAACCGGCGCTATATTAGCGGCGGCCGGCCTTAAGGAAGCGGCGGACATCATCCCCATGAAACGCAATAAAGGGTAACCGGAACATGATTGACATGGAGCGGGTTACCCGCTGTGTGGCGTCGCAGCAATACTGCTATTCTCGGCATGGCGACAGAGAAAGGCAAAATGACGCGCTAAGCCTAGATGAAGTCGAGCAGTGTCTATTGAATGGCCGAATTATTGAACAATACCCCGATACCGGACGCGGCGAAAGCTGTTTAGTGGTGGGCTTTTCCAATGACGGCAAACCCATTCACGCCGTATGCGGCAACATGGGCGAAAAATTATTGATCATCACGGTGTACATTCCAACACCGCCTAAATTTATTACCCCTTTCGAGCGAGGCAATCCCAAATGACCGATCAGGAACAATGCGCATTCTGCGGTAACACACACTTAACCGCCAAAACCACCCGTTATTTGCATCAAGCACAAGGTGAAATGTTGATTGTCGAGCATGTGCCTTGTATCGAGTGCGACTTCTGCGGCGAGCAATATTTCGATGTTCAGGTATTAAAACAAATCGAAGCAGACCACCAGGCTATCAATGAACACCGCAAGCAGCCCGCTCGATTTGTGAAAGTTGCCGTCGATGAATTTCGCGCGGCGTGATTGATAATGAGAAAGCAAAGAACCACCGGGCGATAGTTGCCCAAAATCGGGCCGGCAAGTGTTGCGAGCACCCGCCGACCCTAACCACAACCGCACCTAACAGAGAGGCGCAATCATGGCTAAAAAGCATTCTACAGAAACCAAGGCGCTAAAGCTGCCGTACTTTGTCACCGATACCGCCGGCAAATATCGGGCGCGGCGAGCCTTGACCGAAGAGCAAATCATCAAGGCGGCTTCGGTACTGCTAAACAAGGCTGTTTTTAGGGAATCAGCCATAACTAGCCCGGACATTACCCGCGCCTATCTCAAAGCCCGATTGCGTGGCCTGGAGCATGAAGTATTCGTTTGCTTGTACCTGGACAACCAAAACCGGGCGATTGAGTGCGAAGAGCTTTTTAGAGGCACGATAGACGGCGCGGCGGTCTATCCGCGCGAAGTGGCGAAGCGATGCCTACAGCTTAACGCGGCGGCGGTCATATTCGCCCACAACCACCCGAGCGGCATTAGAGAGCCAAGCCTGGCGGATAAAGCGATAACCAACCAACTGAAAGCATCGTTGTCCCTGCTCGATATTCGCACCCTTGACCATTTCATTATTGGCGACGGCGAGCCGCTATCGTTTGCCGAGCGCGGCTTAATCTGAATAAAGCGGAGATGCTGAGATGGCAAAGCCAAAAAAAGATGTTGTTTTCTTAGGGTATCAGGGGAACAAACCGGATACCAGCGAGCAGATCATAAAGGCGCTTTATGCTGGCGACCCGCCACCCTATGACCGTGAGCTTTTGTTTGGGTATTTAGCGCGAGTTCTTGAAAACCAGACAGAACACGACCCCGAAACCTTCGCCGCTGCCTGTGCTTTGCGTGATGCCTTGGTTGGGGTGGATTTAATGAAGCAGGTAGGCATTAAATGGAAAAAAATCACAGAAGCGGATAAGCGCGAATTATTACACCACCCAGCAACATCGATTGTTAGAGCTGCCTACAACAATGAATTTTCAGATGACGGCAAAACGCAGCGAGAACATGCGGTTGCTGAGCTGGTTAACATGTTTGGCTATTCAACCCGGAGCGCGGAGACGTTTTTCGACAAGGTAAAAGAATCAGCCAAAACCACTGCAAAGACCTTTAAGGCGATGTTCCAAGCTGGCGGGCTTGAATACAAAGAAATGAAAGCCCCAGAGCAATCAATCGAAAATCAAATCCGAGAAATGCCGACCGGCAGCATGAACACCAGAAAAAACATAGATCGAGTTATGGAGCTTACCGGCCAAAACTACCGCGAAGCCCAAGCCCTTTATCACAAGGTACGCAGCAACAAGCAATGATTATGCCAACATAGCCGAAGCAAATTCTAACTGCTTTTGCTTCGGTGAAAACCCCGCCATTAAATCCGATTATTTAACCGTCATTAACAAGCCTAGCGAGGCAACACGATGGTTAAATCAACCACCCCCAACACAAACACAGCCAAAGACGCGATGCTAGACAACGCGGCGGCGGCTGAATATCTAGGCATATCAACCGGAACCCTTGACGTTTGGCGCTCAACAAAGCGCTATGCAATCCCGTTTATCAAAGTCGGGCGGCTAGTGAAGTACCGGCAATCAGCGCTTGATGCTTTTCTTGAATCTCGCACCCACGGCGCGGAGGTTTAAGTATGTCGCCAAAATCTGATTTATCGCGCTTTTTTCATCAACCCCGCATCATGGACAACTGCAAATCATGCGGAACACATGCCGACCGCGAAGAACTTACAGACCGCGGCCTTTGCCCCGAATGCGAATACTACGACGCCGCCGGAAAAATAGCCGAGGCCTACCAAATACGAGAGGCCGACCCATGCCTATAAAATCCGAAACCGTTAAACGGGCAATCAATCCGCCCGACTATTACCGCGCGGCCCTGCCCGATGTACCGCTAAAGCGGATCGGCTGGAACGATGGCGGCCTTTGCCCGTTTCACGGCGACACCGAGCGCGGATCATTCCGGATCAACACCCAAACCGGCGGCTTTAAATGTTTTAGTTGCGGTGCGGCGGGCGGCGACGTGATCGCGTTCGAGCAAAAACGCCACGGCCTGACCTTTCCGCAAGCCCTGGAAAAGCTGGCTAAGGAGTGGGGGCTAGAATGATCGAGTTACCGAAAATCTACAATCAAAAGCCGTTGGTGTTTGGCTGGACATACCACGACGCCAACAGCCAACCCTTGGGGGCCGTGGGCCGGTATCAAGCCAAGGGCGCGAAAAAAGACGTGGTGCCGTTTTTCCGGCGGCGCGGTGCCGATTGGGTGCCGGGAATCGATGCCGACCCCCGCCCCTTGTTTGGTCTGGATCGGCTGGCGGCGCATGACAAAACTAAGGCGGTTTTTATCGTTGAGGGCGAACCATGCGCGGCGGCGCTGCAATCGATTGGCCTTTGTGCCGTCACCAGCTTAGGCGGATCGCAGGCGGCCAAAAAAGCCGACTGGACACCGCTAAACGGCTTCGGCGCGGTGTATATCCTGCCCGACATTGACGAACCCGGCGAGAAATACGCGGCGGAGGTGGCCGAATGCCTGGCGGCCTTGCCGCAACCGCCGAAGGTTAAGACCGTTTGCTTGCCGAACCTTGAAAAAGGCGGCGATGTAGTGGACTGGCTGGAAGGCTGGGTTACTGGCTGGGATCGCTTCGGGCCGATTGACAGCGGATTGCACGAATCCCTACAGGCCAAACTTCGGGAAGTGATCGCCAGCCAAGCCGCCCCGACAGCCGCCAGCAACCCAAGCGCGGCCACCCGTGGCACGTGGGCCAACCCCGGCGAAATCCGCCCGAAAATCCCGGCGGTTTTACCGATGACCCCGGAACTAATCCCCGCGCCTTTCCGCGATTGGCTGGCGGATGTCTCGCATCGAATGCAAACCCCGGCGGATTTTCCGGTAACTTCAACCATTGTGATTTTTTCCAGCGTGATCGGGGCCGGTTGCGGCATTCGCCCAAAGCAGCGCGACGGCTGGGAGGTTATCCCTAATCTTTGGGGCGCCTGTATCGGGCGGCCTTCGGTCTGTCTGAAATCCCCCAGCATGAAAGAGGCGCTAGGCATTCTTGACCGGCTGCAATTTGTCTATGGTGAAATGTTCGAGCGCGAAAAACGGAGCGCTGATTTTGAAGGCATGGTGGCCGGCGCGGTACAAAAAGACCTGAAAAGCCGGCTAGATAAGGAGGCCAAGAAAAGCACGATGGACGGCCGCGAACTTGACCTGTTGCGGGCTGAATACCTGGAAGCCTTGGAAGCCAGCGAACAGCAACCGACACGGCGACTATTCAAAACCAATGAAACCACCATCCAGAGCATGACCAGCTTACAAGCGCAAAACCCGCGCGGCTTGCTGGTGTTTCGTGATGAGCTAACCGGCTTATTGGTCAAGTGGGATCAAGAAAACGGAGCCGATGAAAGGGCTTATTTTCTGGAGGGGTGGAACGGCAACGGGACTTATACCGATGTAAAGATTGCCCGAGGCGTCACCGAGGCAAAACAAATCTGTATCAGCTTGCTAGGCGGTATCCAGCCCGACAAACTGAAAGCCTATTTGCACCAAGCCCAAAGCGGCGGCAATGATGGCATGATTCAGCGCCTACAGCTTGCCGTGTGGCCGGATGAGCCGAAAAACTGGCAATTGATCGACACCGCCCCCAACAAGGAACACAAGCACCGCGCCTTTGTAATCCTGCAAAAGCTGGCGGAAATGGACTTTGCCGAACACGGGGCCAACTTCGACCGCGACCACGACGACCGGCCTTATTACCGTTTCGACGAAGCCGGGCAAGCGGTGTTTTTCGAGTGGCTGACCGAGCTGCAAACCGGCAAGATACCGACCGAGGAAAACCCCTTGATGGTGGAGCACTTCGGCAAGTTTCGGTCATTGATGCCGAGCTTGGCGCTGATTTTCCACCTGATCGACATTGCCAACGGCGCACCGGGCGGGCCGGTCACAGAAGCAGCGGCGCGGCTGGCGGTGGCGTGGTGCGATTACCTGGAAAGCCACGCGCGGCGAATTTATGCGATGGCCGAAAGCCCGGAACAGGAAGCGGCGGTAAAACTAGCCAGCAAGATCAAAGCCGGCGGCCTGCCGAACCCGTTTACCACCCGCGACATTGACCGCAAAGGCTGGCATGGCTTAGGCAAGGGCGCACCCGTGAAAGAGGCGCTGGAAATTCTGGCCTATGAGGGCTGGATACTGGAGCAACCGCCAGAGCCGCAAGCAGTAGGCCGGCGGCCTTTGCCGAGCTTTCACATTAACCCGCTAGTTTTGCGATGATCGACCGTAAGAACCCACCCCAAAACCAACCGGCTTAGGCCGGTTTTTTTTTGCCTGCCGACCGCCACGGCGCGC
>NZ_LUUK01000214.1 GCF_001644025.1 Methylomonas koyamae | reverse complement strand
CCCTTCCGAAAACCCTCGCCGAAATCGCCGGCGCGCAGGACAAATCGGCAGGATAGCCGGTTTGCATGCGATAGCACCCGAAGGGCGAGGCACAAGGATGTGCCGAGTGAACAAGCGGCATGGGGTGGCCTTTTCTTTGGTTTCTTTCTTTTGGCCAAACAAAAGAAAGAAACTCGGCTGTCGGGCCGAGACCCGACATTAAAACAAGTAATGGCAATTCAAAACCCTGCGTACGATACGCTGCCGCTAATCGTATCTTCGAGGATTAATCGGGCTAACGCGCGTTGAAACGTATAGGGCCGATAAATTTTCCGGAACAGAATTTCTATTTGCTAATTCTATTCTGACGTCATCCCAGTCTACCAAAAGCGGAACAACATTCTGTTTATCGTCTTTTGATGTCGCTAAGGCAGCTAGCCCGATGGTGTCACCTACATACAGATTCTTATAACGCTGATGCATAGAATCGATTTTGCCTCGCGCTCTATCAATTTCGTTTTGGGTGAGTTCTCGCACTAGATTTTGAATTTTACCGATGCAAGATATGTAGTCTCGCACGGCCGCCGAAAGACTTACTTCATTCGACATTTCCGCGAGAACACTGGCCTTAAATTTTCCCGCTTCAATCAAATCGCTCTTTCGAGCATATACGTCATAACGAAATTCAATCGATTCATTCGGTCCACGATGCCGATCAGTTTCCGGCTTGAAGAAATGAATTGGGGTACCTCTATGCTGGACATGATTGCGCATCGCTTCCATGAGTCGGTAATTGAAACATTTATCATATAAGCGCTTTTTCTCCATATTGAGCTGGTCAGTGGCTATCACTTGGGAGGAAAGAACTTTCTTGAGGTCCTGCGGAGACTGGTCAAGATATAGCTTGGTTGAAGTAAGTAGATTTATTAACCGTAGATTTAAGTTTCCCCAACCAACTTGAATTTCAGAATAGGATTGTGGACTACGAACGATACCGGATAACGACATATCTATCAGGGCTCGCTCCCAGTCCAGATAATTTGCTATCAGGTAGTCGAATTTTTCTTCTAATGAATACCCGCATCTCAATTTCTCACGCGCGTCCACAAGTTCAAAAAACTCTTCCTTCGAAATAGGAATATTGGGGCATTTTCCGCAGGAAAGGAGTCGAACTTCGTATTTCATAACCTCGTTACAAAAAACCGCGCATCATTTGAACAATCTTCTACACCACCAACCTCGGCACCGCCCCCAACAACCTCCGCGTATACTCATGCTCCGGCGCCCCGCAAACCTCAGCCGTCGAACCCTGCTCAACAATCTTCCCCTGATACATCACCACCGTCCTGTCGCTCAAATACTCCACCACGCCGATGTTATGGGTGATGAACAACAAAGTCAGATTGCGCCGGCGGCGAATCTCCAACAGCAATTGCAGGATTTCCGCCTGCACCGACACATCCAGCGCGCTGGTGATCTCGTCGCAGACGATGAATTCCGGGTTCAGGGCCAAGGCCCGCGCCAAGCCGATGCGCTGGCGCTGGCCGCCGGAGAATTCGTGTGGGTAGCGCCACAGCGCCTCGCGACCGAGTTGCATGTCGTCCAACAATTGCTCGGCCAGTTCGATGCGCTCGTCGCGGTTGGCGCCGATGCCATGCACCTGCATCGGCTCGGTCAGCGTGGTTTCGACCAGCAGGCGCGGATTCAGCGACGATTGCGGGTCTTGAAAGGCGATCTGCATCTGCCGGCGCATCGGCCGCAATTCTTTTGCGGATAATCCGACCAGTTCCCGGCCGGCTATCTTGATGCTCCCGGCGGTCGGCGGCTCCAGTTGCAACACCGCCCGGCCCAGCGTGGTTTTGCCGCAGCCGGATTCGCCGACCAGCGCAACGATTTCGCCGCGCGGAATGTCCAGGCTCACATCATCGACCGCTTTGATGTGATCGACCACCCGGCGCAGCAAACCCTTACGCACCGGAAACCAGACTTTCAGGTTGCGGATTTGGATTAAGGCTTGAGACTGCACTGCCACTTGGGACGGCGTATTGCCGGAACTTGTCTTTGCGAAAACGGCCGGCTGAGCGGAGCTGGCGCCGTTTGCTTCGACTCCGCTCAGCAAGCGGCTTAGTTTAACGACGCTGCTCTCACCGCAGGCGCGGTGAGAGCCTTCAAAAGCTGGCGCATCGACAGGCTCAGCGCGAACGGTGGTTGGCGGTGCGGAGGCATCTGGTTTGGCGAGATTTTCCGGCACCGAGGCCAGCAACTTTTGGGTATACGGATGTCGCGGCCTACTCAGCACTTCGCGACAGCGGCCGGCCTCGACCAGACGACCGAACTGCATCACGCCGACCCAGTGCGCCATTTGCGCGACGACGCCGAAGTCGTGGGTAATGAACAGCATGCTCATGCCGGTGTCGTCCTGCAATTGCCGCATCAGGCGCAGGATTTCGGCCTGCACAGTGACGTCCAGCGCAGTGGTCGGTTCGTCGGCGATCAACAACTTGGGCTGGCAGGCCAGGGCCATCGCTATCATCACCCGCTGGCGCTGGCCGCCGGACAATTGGTGCGGGTAATCGCGAAAGCGCGCGCCGGGGTTGGGGATTTGCACTTGGGTCAACGCCACGACCGCGCGTTGCTCCGCTTCTTCCGCGCTCATGTTTGGAAAATGCAGGTGCAACGCTTCGATAATTTGCTCGCCGACGCTAAGCACCGGATTCAGCGAAGTCATCGGCTCTTGAAAAATCATCGCGATCTGAGCACCGCGCACTTGGCGGATGTCGGCGTCGGGCAAGGCCAGCAGGTCGCGGCCGTCGAAAATGATTTCGCCGCTCGGATGGCTGGCGATGCCGTCCGGCAATAGGCGAATCACCGACAAGGCGCTGATCGACTTGCCGCTGCCGGATTCGCCAACCAGGCAAAAGGTTTCGCCTTGCGGAATGTCGAAGCTAACGTCCTCGACCGCCTTGACCGGCTCGCCCCCGGTTTGTAAATAGGTGCGCAGGTGTTTGACTTGCAGTAACGGCGAACTCACGACTCGCCTCCGTTGCGGCGCGATAGCTTGGGATCGATGGCGTCCCTGAAGGCTTCGCCGATCAGGTTGTAGGCAAACACGGTCATGAAAATTGCGCCGCCCGGAAACACCGCCATCCACCAATTGAAGGTCGAAGACTTGACCGCCTGATCCAGCATCGCCCCCCAGGACGGCGCATCGACCACGCCAAGCCCGAGAAAGCTCAGCGTGGCTTCCGACAAGATCGCCCCGGCCACGCCGAAGCTGACCGCGACCAACAACGGCGCGACGCCATTGGGCAGCATATGGCGGAACAGTATCGAGTGTAGCGGTAAACCGCTGGCAATCGCCGCTTGCACGTAATCCTGCTTGCGCAGTTTTAAAAACTCGGTACGCACGTAACGGGCGTAACCGGACCAGCCGGTGACGCCGATAATCACCATCATCATGTACAGGCTGCGGCCGAAGAAGGCGACGAAGGTCAGCAACAAAAACAAGGTCGGAATGTCCTCGAAGATTTCCACCAGCCGCATGCCGAGCATGTCGACGATGCCGGAGAAATAGCCCATCAGCCCGCCGACGACGATACCGATGGCTAGCGCGATGCCGGTGGCGATGAAGCCTATGCTCAATGCAATCCGGCTGGCGTGGATCATGCGGCTCAGCACGTCGGCGCCGTTTTCCTCGGTGCCCATCCAGTGGGTGTGGCCCGCGCTGGCGAACGGCGCCTCCAGGCCCTTGCTGCCCAGATCGCGTAAATAATCGCCGGGCGCATAGGGTATCGGCGGCATGATTTTCCAATCGACTTGCACATATTCCGGGCCGCGAAAATCGTCGTAAATCACCAAGGCTGGCGGTTGCACGGTCAGGTTGGCGACCAGTGCGGCGACGGCGGTGCCGGACAAAAATACTAGAAACTTGGCACCGCCCGCGAGCGGCAGCCGGGACACGGCCAGCGCGATGAAAAATGCCACCAGTATCCAGGCATCCTCAATCGATAGATAACGCAACACCGGCGCGGAAATCTCGCCGTTTTTGCTCATCAATAACGGCATCGAGTTGGCGAGAAACGGCGCGAACACCGCGAACAACACCAACACGCCAACCCAGGCCAGTCCGAATTTGACGCCGACGCCGTCCAGCGTGCGGCGCCAGATGCGGGCGGAGAAGGATTGCCGGCTGATTAAGGGTTTAGGAGATGACGCCATTGGCTACCCTGTTTGATACGCCGTATAGCGGCAAGTCGATTCGCACGATGCGACTTTTAACCTACCCCTGATTTTTACAGCTATTCCGTTGCCACCCTCTGGGATATAGAGTCTGAACCCTGCGACTGCCCTTAGGACAGGCTTTTCGAAGCCTGATGTGGTGCGCCCTTCGACAAGCTCAGGGCGAACGATGTTTAAGGACCGGGGTTGTAGCAACTTAGTCATAACTCACCCTAGGATCGGCCAAGGTGTAGCAGAAGTCGGCGATCAAATAGCCGACCAGGGTTAGAAAGCCGCTGATCCAGGTAATCGACAACACCAGCTCGCGGTCCCTGCCCTTCACCGCTTCCACCGCCAATTGGCCCATGCCGTTGATGCTGAAAATGTTCTCGACGATCAACGAGCCGGCCAACAAACTAGGCAACAAGCCGGCCGAAACCGTAATCAACGGCAACAAGCTGTTGCGGAACACGTGCGTCCACAGCACGTCGCGTTCGGCCAAACCCTTGGCGCGGGCGGTGCGGGCGTAGTCGGCGTGCAGGTTCTCCAGGATCGAGGTGCGGGTCAATTTCGCCAGCGCGGCGAAACCGCCGTAGGACAAGCAGATCACCGGAAGTACCAGATGCCAGATCCGGTCCAGCAGAAAGCCGCGCACGAAGCCGCTGTCGTTCCAATGCGGCAGAAACGGCATGTCCAGCGCCTCGCGGGCGCTGAGGCCCGCGGTCGGGAACCATTGGAAATATTGGATATTAGCGAAAAAGCCCAGCAGCAACACGCCGGCCAGCATGGTCGGAATCGACCACAGAGCCAACATCGACAAGCTTGCGCCGATGTCGAAGGCGCCGCCGCGTTCGGTTGCAGACTTCATGCCGATCCAGATGGCCAGCGCATAAGTGAACGGTATGGTCACCAGATTCAGCAACAAGGTAATCGGGATACGTTCGGCCAGAATGTCGGCGACCGGTCGGCCGTATTGAAAGCTGGTACCGAGGTCCATGCCTTTGGTCAGCGAGAACGACTTATGACCTTGTTCGTCGTCGACGAAGCCGATCGGCGACACATTGTTCAGCCAACGCAGGTATTGCAGCGGCGCAGGTTGATCCAGGCCGTAGCGCTTGTTGTAATAATCCAGCAAAGCCTGCTTTTCCTGCGGTTTCATGTCCATGCCGCCGACCAAAGTCTGGGCGCTGATACCGCCCGGCGAGGCTGCCATCACGGCAAACACGACCACGGTGATGCCGAGCAGGGTCGGCACCATCAACAACAGGCGGCGCAGCAGATAAGTCAGCATAACGAATTCCTTTTGAGTGCCGAGAGAAAAATCCATGTCAAATCGGCCGGGATTGCCGAGCTCCAGACTTCAGGGACGTTCAAGGCCAACACCCTCCATGGTATCTGGTCCCCGGCAATCCCTGCCGGGGTGACGCAGCGCTGCAAGCTCGTCATGACTTTATTGCGTGTATTTTTGCTGGGCCAGCGGCACGTAGTTTTCCAGCGGCAGCGAGCCCAGATTCAGACCCAACTTGGTCATTTGCAGGTTGTGGATGCGCTTGTCGACGAACAACAAACTTTTACGGCGCATCAGGAACGTGTACGGCTGATCTTCGTAGAGTATGCGTTCCGCCTGTTGCCACAGCGGCATGCGCTTGGCTTCGTCGACGGTACGGCGAGCTTCATCGATCAGCTTGTCCAATTCAGGATTCTGGTAACCGATGAAATTGTCGCCCTTGCTGATCGCCTGCGAGCTGTGGAAGGCTTGGTACAAGTCGGTTTCGATGCTGCTGGTCCAGCCCAAGGTGATCGCGTCGAAGTCTTTTTTATCCAGATTTTCCAGCATCACCGGCCATTCCTGCGGAAACGGCACCAATTTGACCCCGGCCTTGGCGTACAGGTCTTTCAGCAAGAGCACCATACGGCTGGTATCTTCGTTGGCCTGAAAATAGGTCAGTTTGAACTCGAATGCTTGGCCGGCCTGGTCTTCCAAAACGCCGTCTTTATTGCGATCTTCGTAGCCGGCTTCTTTCAACAAAGCCTTGGCCTTATCGAGATTGGCTTGATAGGGCTGCAAGGCGGCGGCGTGCTGTTTGCTGGCGTTGCCGAACGGACTGACTGCCGGCTCGGCGTAACCGAGAAACACGTCCTTGATAATCCGGCCGGTATCGGTCAGGTAGGTCATGGCCTGACGTACCCGCTTGTCGGCGAAACGAGTCGGCTTACCGCCGCGTATCTGGTTCCAGCCGATATAGCTGTATCCGACGACCGGCGGCATGTATTCGAAGCTCTGGCTTTTGCCCTGAATTTGCGCATCGTTTTGGAGCTGTCGGTATTCGACCGGGCGCGCCGAGTAGGAATCGATGTCGCCGTTGCGGTAGGTGGTCAAACGGGCACTGTCGTTTTGGATAATTTTCCAGAGGATGCGGTTGTAGGCCGGCTGAACGTCGCCCCAATAGCGCTCGTTGCGCAACAATTCGACGCTGCCCTGATCCGGGGTCCAGTTTTTCGGGTCGGCCAATCTATAAGGGCCGCTGCCGAGCAACAAGCCTTTGGATTCGTTGAATTTTTGCGGTTCCTTTAGATAAGGTTCGTAAAAATGCTTGGGCATGATGTTCATGCCGCCGGCCAGTGACAGCGCCTCGAAATAAGGCTCTTTAAACACGAACGTCACTCGATCTTTGCCGTCGGCCTTGACTGACTGAATCTTTTCCAGATAAGCACGGTCGCGCGGCGCCTGAATCGCGTCGGTCATGATGAACGTAAATGTGAACGCCACGTCTTCAGCGGTCAGCGGCTGGCCGTCGGAAAAAGAAACGTCGTCGCGCAAGTCAAAGCTGATCGTTAAACCATCCTCGCTAACCGTCCAGTTTTTCGCGACCAAACCTTCCCAGGCCAAGGTATCCGGATTGCGGGTGATCAGGCTTTCCTGCACGTAACTTTGCACGTTGGCGGCGTAAGCATCGGTCGATATCAGCGGCGTGATGGTTTTCAGATTAGTGCCGAAGGCTTCGACGCTCCAATCGCCACGGGCGTAATCGGCCAACTTGGTTGCCGCGTAGGCGCGCTGAAAGGCTTGAGCAACCTGACTGCTTGGCGGGTTCGCCGTTTGCGCGCTCAACGCCCCGCTACCGGCCAGACCGCGCAACTCCCTCACCGCTTGCGCCTGATCTGCCAGTGCGGTTTGCATGTCGCTGAGCTTCAGCCATTGCCTATCGATTTGATACATTGCTAGCAAAATCAGTACGATAACCAAGCCAAGCAATGAGTAGAGTATCCAGTCTCTGGTAACGGAGGAAGTTTGCATAGTTCCAATGATTGGCGGAGTGTAAACAAAAGTGTCGGAGACACTGATTTTGAACCGGGGCGGTTCAAACCCAATCCACCCCGGCCTGTCGACCTATTCTTCAACGAAGTATCCGGGACTTCTCCGGTGTACCGCGCCTAGCAATTGCCGGTGGGCAACGATGGCTACCCACCGAATCTCCCCGCCTAAGCCAAATTGACGATCGGCACTTCCGGATTGACGTCAGCGTCGTAATCCACGCCATCGACCTCGAAGCCGAATAACCGCAGAAAATCTTGCTTGTAGCCGGCAAAGTCCGTCAACTCGTTGATATTTTCGTTATCGATCCGAGACCAGAGCTCGCTGACCTCATCTTGTACTTGAGGGGCCAATTCCTTTAAGTCGGCGCGAATGCGACCTACTTCATCGAGAATCGGCTCTGCCCCATAGAGACTGTCCCGGAACAAGCCGTTGACTTGTTCGATGCAACCTTCATGGGTACCAGCTTCCTTCATGACCTTGAACAACAGCGCCAAATACAAGGGCATCATCGGAATTGCAGCGCTAGCCTGGGTGACCACGGCTTTTAATACCGACACCCTGGCATCGCCGCCTAGCGCGGCCAGCTTGTGCCGTATGTCGACAACGCGCTTGTCCAAATCCTGCTTCGCCGCGCCTATCGTACCGTCCCAATAGATGTCCTTGGTTACTTTCTCGCCAAGATAGGTGAACGCCGTGGTTTTTGCGCCGGGCGCCAGAACGTCGGCGTCAGCCAATGCGTCTATCCACATTTGCCAGTCTTCGCCACCCATCACCGCGACGGTATTGGCGATTTCTTCGTCGGATGCCGCAGGCAGCGTGAATTCCTTGATGACCTCTTTGTCGGTATCGATACCGGTTTGCACCAAGTCCTTGCCGATGGGTTTCAGCGTCGAATTGTAGGTCACCCCGGTTTTCGGATGGGTGCGGCGCGGCGCGGCCAAGCTGTAGACCACCAGATCGATTTTGCCGAAATCCTGTTTGATGGCATCTATCGCTTTTTGTTTGATATCGTCGGAAAAGGCGTCGCCGTTGATACTTTTCGCATACAAACCTTCGGCTTCGGCGAATTGATGAAAAGCCGCGGAGTTGTACCAGCCGGGGGTACCGGGTTTATCGGCGGTTCCTTCGCGTTCGAAAAACACCCCTAGGGTTTTGGCGCCGGCACCGAATGCCGCGACGATACGCGACGCCAAACCGTAGCCGGTGGATGCGCCTAAAATCAGTACGTTTTTGGGGCCACCCGCTATCGCTCCGCCGCTTTTAACGTAGTCGATTTGCTGTTTGACGTTGGCGGCGCAGCCGACCGGATGGGTGGTGACACACATAAAACCGCGAACGCGAGGTTTGATAATCATGTAGCTCCTTAAAATCAAGCCGTTAAAGAAAGGACAGAGTTGCGTGGCAACGGTCCGGTTGTTAATTTTTAAGGTAACTAATCAGTGAATCGCATCACCTTGCAAATCGCCGATCGCCCCCTTTTGATCGAGGTGGTTGAGGCGAATTCAACAAAAAAGCCTCAATCTCGCCCCACTCAACCCTCTCCGAGCGGAGAGGAGTCCCTGCGTGTCACGCTGAGTAGTTACTTCTAAAGTTTATCGCAAGCCTAGCTCGAACAGAACAACTATCTCGAATCCCGACGATACCGGAATCTCATCCCCGATAATCGCTGACAAGCACAGAGGTGACCGGATACCGCACGCAGACTTGTCAGTTCCATGATCGCCGCCCGGTAACTCAATGTGCGGAAGAGATGAACCTGACGGCAACGTGTGCCCACGCCCATAAAAAAAGGGAGCCTAAGCTCCCTTTTCATAGTCATCACGATACCTTATTGCTTTGGCGCGTGGATCTCGATATCCGCCTTGGCTTGCAATGCATTCAACACCGATTCGAACTGAGCCTTGCCGAACGCGCCCGCCATATTCTTGGCAATCACGGCTTGTTTGTTTTTATCCGCATCGGTCATTCTGCCTTCGTTGACTTGATTGATGCTAACAATTAATTTGGCACCGCTCTCGTCGTCGATAATCGTCACGCTAGGCTGACCGGACTTGGGCTTGGCCGCCTTGAAGACAGCCTGATTGACCGGCATCGCCAGATCGCCGCTGATCCGGGTCAAGCCATTGACTTTTTTGGCCTGCAAATGCCGGGCATCCGCAATTTGCGTTAAGCTCTTTCCACCCGCCAGCTCCTGACGGATCTGCTCGGCCAACGCAGCCTGTTGCTGTTTGGCGCGATCGCGCTGGATCGCGGCGGCAACCTCAGCCTTCACCTGCTGCAGTTCCTTGACCGACGCAGGCTGATGACTGGCCATCCGCAACACGACGAGTTTGTCACCACCAACTTCAATAGGCTCGCTATTGCTACCTTTTAACACGTCTTCGGAAAATGCAACGGCGCGAACTTTCTCTTCCGCGGCGATACCGACACCGTTGGCACGGGTAAACACTCCTGATTTCTGCGGTTGCACGCCCAGTAGGTCGGCAGCGGCGGCAAGGCTGTCCGGATTCTCGTAACTGACTTCGGCCAGTTTCTCGGCCAGTTCGTTGAATTTAGTCTCCGCCTGCGCTTTTTGGTAAGCCTTGGCGACATCGGCCTTGACTTGCTCGTAAGTTTTAATTTCGCCTGGCACCAATTCGGTCGCCTTGATCAGATGGTAGCCGAACGAGGTCCTGACCGGCTCGGATACTTGACCGACCTGCAACGCCAATGCCGCTTCCTCGAAGGGCTTTTCCATGACGCCTGGCGCAATCAGCCCCAAGTCGCCGCCCTTTTTAGCGCTCAACTTGTCGTCGGACATTTCGGCGGCAACCGCGGCGAAATCCTTGGATTGCAACGCGGCTTGGGCTTGCCGGGCTTTTTGCAGCGCGGCTTGATCGGTCTGCTCCTTACCAACCGCAAACAGTATGTGGCTGATTTTTCGGCGTTCCTTTGTAGTGTACTGCGCTTTTTGCTCTTCGTAATAAGCCTTCAGCTGGTCTTCGGTCGGCTTAATCTCGCCGGCCAATTTATCCAAGGACAGTTCCACATAGTCTATAGAGGCCTGCTCTTCAGTCTGATAGGCATCTTGATGCTGTTGATAATAGGCGCTGATGTCTTCTTCGCTGGGTTGCTCGGTAGACTTGACCAAGGGTAGGGTCAAATATTCAATATCGCGGGTTTGATTTTGCAATTTAAAGAAGTTGTCGATTTCGGCCGGCGTTACGAAACTGGTATCGATAATCGCCCGTTGAAATTGCTCCATCACCAAAGCCTTCTTGATTCGATTCACAAACTCGGCGGACGACATACCTTGCGAGCCCAATAAGGTTTGATATTGAGTCTTGTCAAATTTGCCGTCTTTTTGGAAATACTCCAAACCTTGGATAAATTCGCGGGCGGTTTCGTCGCTGACCAGCAGCTTTTCGTCCTGCACATATTGCAGCAAAACTTCGTCGCGAATCAGTTTTTGCAGGGCCTGTTTTTTTAGGGTCTCTTCGTCGAACTTCATTCCCGCCAGATTCTGCGCGAATTGCTGATAGGCTTGCTGAACATCGCGCTGATAGAAGTCTTTATCGCCTACCGATACGACCGGAATTTCCTTACCGCCGCCGAGATAGTTTTGGATACCCCACAAACCGAAGAGCACGCATATCAAGATCAATATGATTGATGCAAAGATACCCTGCACCTTTTCTCTTATTTCTAAAAGCATAAACGCTGTCCTTAAAACAGAATGACACCTGAGCGCTTCAGGCAAAATTTAACACGCAAAAAAAAACCTCGCACCGTACAACGGCCCGAGGTTTCTGTTTTGGCGGAGCGGACGGGGCTCGAACCCGCGACCCCCGGCGTGACAGGCCGGTATTCTGACCAACTGAACTACCGCTCCAAAGTCTGGTGGGTGCTGAGGGGTTCGAACCCCCGACCCTCGCCTTGTAAGGGCGACGCTCTCCCAGCTGAGCTAAGCACCCGACTAAAGAGCGACTAGTTTACAGCATCTTTTAAAGATTTGCCAGCCTTAAATGAAGGAATTTTTGCGGCCTTGATGGTGATCTCTTCGCCGGTTTGTGGATTGCGGCCTTTACGTTCCGCTCTTTCTTTAACTTCGAATGTACCAAAGCCAACCAGTGCGACGGCTTCGCCTTTTTTCAGCGAATCTTCGACGGCTTTGATAAATC
The DNA here is from genome assembly GCF_001644025.1 of Methylomonas koyamae. Classification (GTDB taxonomy): domain Bacteria; phylum Pseudomonadota; class Gammaproteobacteria; order Methylococcales; family Methylomonadaceae; genus Methylomonas; species Methylomonas koyamae_A. The sequence goes on along the minus strand of NZ_LUUK01000214.1, from coordinate 14,452 downwards.
CATCCAATGCGCGACCGGCATCGGCTTTTGTCAATTGGGACGCACTGGCGATTGCATCGATAAGTTCCGATTTATTCATTTATTTCCCCTTAGGATGTCGTTTTATTAATTATTGCTCTGCAAACAAGCGGTTTGTGCCAACCGGCTATCCACCAACCCGATGACGGTCTCTCTGGTGTAGAGAGGCCGCCATTTATATCAACCGCCCACAAGCCGTGTCAAGCGTTGCAGTCCTTGATTTACAAGGTTTCCCGCTTGGTCGAGCCGTCAGTGGGCAACGACGCCCGGCTTGATCGGGTCAACTTTACCGCTCGGAGATTCGGCAATCTCCGCCACCGGAGAAATCGGGGTCGGCAGATGCTGCAAGGCCAAGCCGAGAACCTCGTCTATCCAGCGTACGCACTTGATGGTCAGATTGCGTTTGATGTTCTCCGGAATCTCTGTGAGGTCTTTTTCGTTCTCAGCCGGAATAACCACCGTCGTAATGCCGCCACGATGCGCCGCCAACAATTTTTCCTTCAATCCCCCGATCGGCAACACCTCGCCACGTAACGTAATTTCTCCCGTCATCGCCACGTCGGCGCGTACCGGAATTTTCGTCAAAGCCGAAATAATCGCGGTGCACATGCCAATACCCGCACTGGGGCCGTCTTTCGGGGTCGCGCCTTCCGGGACGTGGATATGAATGTCGGTTTTTTGAAAAATGTCGCTATCGATACCGAGGATATCCGCGCGGCTACGCACCACCGTCACCGCCGCCTCAATCGACTCTTTCATCACGTCGCCCAACTTACCGGTCGCCAGTTGCTTACCCTTACCCGGCATAACCGCGGTTTCGATGGTCAACAACTCACCCCCGACTTCAGTCCAAGCCAAACCGGTGACCTGACCCACCTGATCGTTATCCTCGGCCATCCCATAGCTAAAGCGCCGAACGCCCAAGTACTTATCCAAGTTCTTGTCATTGACGACGATTTTCGACTTCCTGGGCTTGAGCAAAAGATCCTTGACGACTTTGCGACAAATTTTGGAAATCTCGCGCTCCAGACTGCGCACGCCAGCCTCGCGGGTATAGTAGCGAATGATGTCCTTGACGGCAGATTCGGAAATTTGAATCTCGGATTCAGCCAACCCGTTATTCTTGATTTGCTTGGGCGCTAGGAATCGGAGCGCGATGTTTATTTTTTCATCCTCGGTATAGCCGGACAAGCGGATGATTTCCATCCGGTCCATCAACGGCGCTGGGATATTCATCGTGTTCGCGGTGGCGACGAACATAACGTCGGACAGGTCGAAATCGACCTCCAGATAATGATCTGAAAAGGTATGATTTTGTTCCGGGTCCAGAACCTCCAACAATGCCGAAGCCGGATCGCCACGAAAATCCATAGCCATTTTATCGATTTCGTCCAGCAGAAACATCGGATTGCGAGTTTTGATCTTAGACAGATTTTGCAAAATCTTGCCAGGCATCGAACCGATATAGGTGCGGCGATGACCGCGAATCTCGGCCTCGTCGCGTACGCCGCCCAACGCCATTCTCACGTATTTACGGTTGGTGGCACGCGCAATCGACTGTCCCAGAGAAGTCTTGCCGACACCCGGAGGGCCGACTAGGCACAGGATAGGCCCTTTTAATTGCTTAACGCGCTGCTGAACGGCCAAGTATTCGAGGATGCGCTCCTTGACCTTTTCCAAACCGTAGTGCTCTGCTTCCAGAACCTCTTCCGCCACCTTCAAATCGTGCCTCACCTTGGTTTTCTTTTTCCAAGGTACATTGACCATCCAGTCAATGTAGTTTCGCACCACGGTCGCTTCCGCCGACATTGGCGACATCATTTTCAGCTTATTGAGTTCCGCGGTCGCTTTGGTTTTCGCCTCGGCGGTCATCCCCGCCGCCGCAATTTTCTTCTCCAGTTCCTCGATTTCGTTGCTGGCTTCATCCATTTCGCCGAGTTCTTTCTGAATCGCCTTCATCTGCTCATTCAGGTAATACTCTCGCTGATTTTTCTCCATCTGCTTCTTAACCCGGCCACGAATCTTTTTCTCCATTTCCAGAATATCGACCTCGCCTTCCATCAAGGTCATCAGATTTTCCAGACGCGCGGCGACATCGACCAACTCCAGCATGGCTTGTTTTTCATCGACCTTCAGCGCCATATGCGCCGCCATCGTGTCGGCTAAGCGACTGGGGTCATCGATGCCGGCCAAGGAATTCAAAACTTCGGGCGGAATCTTATTGTTCAGCTTGACATACTGATCGAAGGAGTTGATCGCGGTTCGCTGCAACACATCCAATTCCTGCTCGGAAACATTGATTTCGTCTTCCAATTCGACGACGCGAGCCGCGCAATAATTTTCGACTTCTTGATATTGAATGACCGAGCAACGTTGATTGCCTTCCACCAACACCTTGACAGTCCCATCCGGCAGTTTGAGCAACTGCAGAATGTTGGCCAGGGTACCGACCTTATACAAGTCGTCAAAGCCAGGGGCGTCTACATCCGCTTGCTTCTGTGCCACCAGCAAGACTTGCTTGTCTTGTTTGATAGCCGCATCGAGAGCATCTATCGACATTCCTCTGCCGACAAACAGCGGTATGACCATGTGCGGGTAAACTACCACGTCTCTGAGCGGCAGTACGGGAATTAATTCGTCTGTGGATTTTGAATGGGTCATTGGCTTAGCCCTCTTGAGCAACTGAAAACTGACTGTAATCCTATATGAGGTTGATGTTTCAGAAAACAAGTATTTCCGGCGAAACAAAAAAAAGAGGCGCTTATCCGAAGATAAACGCCTCTTTTCGCCGCAGATCGGGCTTAAAAGAGCAAAAATTGAACCATCATATATCGGAGGCGGCCATTTTCTGCTCGGTCTCGTACACCAAAATCGGCTCGGACTTGCCAAGTATCACCGTTTCGTCAATAACGACCTTGGCGATTTTTTCGTTGGAAGGCAATTCGTACATCGTGTCCAGCAGCACGTTTTCGACGATGGTTCGAAGACCGCGGGCGCCGGTCTTGCGCTCCATGGATTTGCGGGCAATCGCCGACAACGAATCGTCGCGGAACTCCAATTCGGCACCTTCCATTTCGAACAAGTGCTTATATTGCTTGATCAACGCATTTTTCGGCTGAGTCAGAATTTGAATTAATGCATCCTCATCCAACTCATCCAACGTAGCGATCACGGGCAAGCGTCCAACGAACTCCGGAATCAAACCATACCGGATCAGGTCCTCGGCACGCACGTCCGCGAAGATCTCGCCAACATTGCGTTTGTCGTCCTTGGTTTTAACGTCGGCGGAAAAGCCAATGCCACCTTTTTCGGTACGGTGTTTAATCACTTTGTCCAAACCTGCAAACGCGCCACCGACTATGAACAATATGTTCGCGGTGTTGACCTGCAGAAAATCCTGCTGGGGGTGCTTGCGGCCGCCTTGCGGAGGCACGGAAGCCACGGTGCCTTCGATCAACTTCAACAGCGCTTGCTGCACGCCCTCGCCGGACACGTCACGCGTAATCGAAGGATTATCCGATTTGCGGGAAATCTTGTCGATTTCGTCGATATAAACGATACCGGTCTCCGCCTTTTCGACGTCGTAATCGCATTTTTGCAATATTTTGAGGATGATGTTCTCGACATCCTCGCCGACATAACCGGCTTCAGTCAGCGTCGTGGCGTCCGCGATCGTGAACGGAACGTCCAGCAATCTGGCCAGCGTTTCGGCCAACAGCGTTTTACCAGAACCGGTTGGACCGATCAGCAAAATATTACTCTTCGCCAATTCGACATCCGATTTTTTGCTATTGCTACGCAAGCGTTTGTAGTGGTTGTAGACGGCAACGGCCAAGATTTTTTTAGCCTTGTCCTGACCGATCACATAGTTATCGAGTTCCGCCTTGATTTCTTTCGGCTTGGGCAGGGCCGCGGACGATCCGGACGACAGTTGGTCTTCCATCAATTCGTCGCGAATAATTTCGTTACATAATTCAACGCATTCGTCGCAGACGTAGACGGATGGGCCGGCGATTAGCTTCCTGACTTCGTTTTGACTCTTACCGCAAAAAGAACAGTAAAGCAGCTTCTCGTCGTCTTTACCTTTTTTGTCTCTACTCATGGACCAACTCCATCCAAACAGATCGCTTCATCGTTTCGATGAACAATTAAACAAAACCAAGCAGGGCGCGGCACCTATCAGCGCCGCGCCTTGCTATCACGCAATACGGCTAGCCAACACTTTATCGATCAAACCGTATTCGACGGCTTGGTCGGCGCTGAGAAAATTGTCCCTATCGGTATCTTGCTCGATTTTTTGCAAGGTCTGTCCAGTATGGTTGGCTAAAACCTTGTTCAAACGATCGCGAATCGCCAGAATTTCCCGCGCATGAATATCGATATCGGACGCCTGCCCTTGGAAACCGCCCAAGGGCTGGTGAATCATCACTCTGGAATGCGGCAGGCAGTAACGCTTGCCGGCCGCGCCGCCCGCCAACAGCAAGGCTCCCATACTGGCGGCCTGGCCGATGCACATTGTGCTGACGTCCGGTTTGATGAACTGCATCGTATCGTAAATCGCCATCCCGGCCGTTACCGAACCGCCCGGCGAATTGATATACAAATGAATGTCCTTGTCCGGATTTTCCGATTCCAGAAACAACAGTTGGGCCACAACCAGATTAGCCATGTAATCCTCAACCTTGCCGACCAGAAATATCACCCGCTCTTTCAACAGACGGGAGTAAATGTCGAACGATCTTTCCCCACGGGCTGTTTGTTCAACCACTATAGGCACCAACCCGCCAGCGGCCTGGGGTGCCATCATATCGTTCATCGCATTTTGGTTAAACATCATAAGCCCTCATTTAGTTAACGTTTTTCCATAACTTCATCAAATCCTACCGTCACGTCGGTGATTTTAGCCTGACTTACTATCCAAGCAACAGCCTGATCTTCCAAAACCATCTGCTGAACCTCGTTCAAGCGGGCTTTATCCGCGTAGTACCAATTGATGACGTCTTCCGGACGCTCGTAACTTTTTGCCATGTCTTCAACGACTTCGCGCACTTTATCGGCGTCGACTTTAATCTCGTTCTTCTGAATAATCTCGCCCAAAATCAAGCCTAGCGCGACGCGACGTTTTGCCTGCGCCTCGAAAGTATCGCGGGGAAGATTCAGGTCTTCCAGCTTCAACCGCATGTTTTTGGCACGTTCGGCGTAGGGCTGCATCAGAGCTTCGACTTCTTGATCGATCAATGCGTTCGGAATCGTAAACGTGATGTTTTCGAACAAAGCATCCATCGCGGCGGTTTTCAATTTGTTTTTCAGTGCGTTGACCAACTCCCGATCCATATTGGCGCGAACGTCCGAACGGAAGGCCGCAAGCTCACCCTCTTCCACTCCATAGGCCTTAATGAACTCTTCGTTGACTTCCGGCAAGACCGGTTCTTCGATTTTGACGAGTTCCACCTCGAACTCAGCCGATTTACCCGCCAGTTTCGGGTTGTTGTACTGTTCTGGGAAAGTCGCTGTAAAAGTCTTGGTGGCGCCGACCGACAAACCCTTCAATTCGTCTTCAAAACCGGGAATCATTTGCTTGGCGCCAATTTCGACTTTGTAATTCTCGACTTTACCGTCGGTGAAATTCTCGCCTTCGGAAACACCCGAAAAATGAATCGTCACTTGATCGCCTTCTTGCGAGGCCCTCTCGGTTTCCGCCCAAGTTTTCTTTTGTTGACGCAACTTTTCGATCATCGCATCGACATCCGCTTCCTCGACCGTGGCGTTCGGACGCTCGATTTGCAGCCCGGATATGCCATCCAGGGTCACTTCCGGGTAGACTTCGAACTCCGCGACGTACTCGAAACCCTCGGTCTTTTCGCTGGGATGGATATGCGGATGACCGGCCGGCACCAACTCCTGCTGCTGAAGCGCTTCGAAATACGTCGTTTGAATCAAATCGCCGGTGACTTCTCCGCGCACTCGCTCGCCGTACAGTTTCCTGATCATGCTGGCCGGCACCTTGCCCGGCCGAAACCCATCCACTTTGACTTCCCGCCCCAAGCGCTTCAAACGAGTTTCCATTTTTTCCTGAACCACGGCGTCAGGAATGCTGACGGTCATTTTTCGGCTTAATTCGGATGTCTTCTCGACAGAAACTTGCATTGCATTACCTCGAACAAATTAAAAAAATAAATGGGGGAATCGATCAGCGGAGCCAGCTAAAGACTTGGACGCAGTATCCATGCGTAAGAGACTATGGTGCGAGCGGGGAGACTCGAACTCCCACGGGGTTACCACTGGAACCTAAATCCAGCGCGTCTACCAATTTCGCCACGCTCGCAAAATAAATGAACGCGGCATTATAATCAGCCGCCCCCCCAAACACAACCCGGCCCGTCTGATTCCGGCATGACTCTATCCGAAACTCGCATTTTATTGCTACTGATGTGGCTAACGACTTTTTCCTGCCGCCTTGAAGCCGCGTCCCAAGATTCGGGTTTCAACACTTTGATCAACTTGCCCGACCAACACTTGGCATTGTGGGTTTCTGTCGCGGCCGATCGCGACAGCCGCGAAAGAGGATTGATGCACAGACGGGAATTGGGGCGACGAGAAGGCATGTTGTTTGTTTATCCAAGCGCCAGACGCATCTCGATCTGGATGAAAAATACCTTACTACCGCTGGATGTGCTGTTCTTGGACGACAGCGGCCGCGTCGTCGCCATCCTTGATAATTTGCCGCCCTGCCGCAGGGATCCGTGCCGGGTTTACCAAATGGCACGCGCGACCAAGTACATGCTAGAAGTCAATGCCGGCTTCGCGGCGGACAACGGAATATCGATCGGCCAAGCTCTCGCCTTGCCCGAAGTCCCTTATGCGGAGGAATAACCGGAAGCGTCTAGTTTTTCAGGCCCACCCGCCAACGCCACCGATTACCCCAATCGAGTTTTAAGCGGGTCCGTTAACATCGTCAGGATCGCCTTCGTAAGGCGTTGCATATTTACACTCTTTTTGCGGGCAAACTTTTTCCGTTCCGCGCCGCTTAGTGGTTTTCAACGTCAAAATCGGCCAATGACACTCCGGACAGGCTTCCTTAATCGGCGCGTCCCATAGCGCGTAGTCGCATTTGGGATACTCGGAGCAGGAATAGAAAATTTTGCCGCTACGAGCCTTGCGCTTAAGGATATTGCCTTGCTTGCACTGCGGACACTCAACACCGGTGTCCTGCGGCTTTTCCAGCGGTTCGATGTGTTTGCACTTGGGATAGGCACTACACCCCAGAAACTTGCCGTATCGCCCAGTCTTGATGACCAACGGCGACGCGCACTTCGGACAATCGCGACCTTCGGCCACCTCCGGCTCGGCAGTTGTAACGCTGCTCTCCTCGCCGATATTTCGGGTATAAGAACAGGTTGGGTAATTCGTACAGCCGATGAAACGACCGTTACGCCCCAAACGGATCGACAACGGGCTACCGCATTCCGGGCAGGCCTCGTCTATGCTTTCCTGGGTCACATCCTTGCGCTGCACACTCTCTTCTTTCTCGTTAATCAATTGCGTGAACGGCCGCCAAAAGTCGTTCATCAACGGAATCCAATCCTTCTCTCCGCGCGACACCGCATCCAAGTCGTCTTCCAGATTGGCGGTAAAGCTGTAATCGACGTATTTGGTGAAATGTTCGGTCAGGAACTTGTTGACGATGCGCCCGACATCGGTCGGATAAAACCGCTTATTTTCTATCGTCACGTATTCGCGATTTTGCAAGGTCGAGATAATCGTCGCGTAAGTGGACGGACGACCGATGCCGTGTTCTTCCAGAGCCTTGACCAGACTCGCCTCGCTGTAACGCGGCGGCGGCTCGGTAAAATGCTGCGTCGCGGCGATGTCGTTCAACACCACCGGGCGACCTTCTTCCATCGGCGGCAACAGACTGTCCTGATCGTCGGCGGCTTCCTTGCTGTCGTCCACGCCTTCCAAATACACCTTCATGAAGCCGGGATTGGTCACCGTGGAACCGGTGGCACGAAACACGTTCTGTTCGCTACCGCAATTCAGGTCGACCGCCACTTGATTCAAGGTGGCGTGGATCATCTGACAGGCGACGGTGCGCTTCCAGATAAGATCATAGAGCTTGAATTGCTCCGCGCTAAGCCGGTTTTTTACCAGTTCCGGCAAACGCTGTACCGAGGTCGGCCGAATCGCCTCGTGGGCTTCCTGAGCGTTTTTTGATTTGGTTTTAAACTGCCGAGGTTCCTTCGGCACGTCCGCCGCACCGTATTTTTCGGCGATCAGGGCGCGAATGTCGGCGATGGCTTCGTCGGCCAGGTTGACCGAGTCGGTACGCATATAGGAAATCAAACCGACGGTCTCGCCCCCCAGATCGATGCCCTCGTAGAGTTGCTGCGCGACCATCATCGTTCGCTTAGTCGTGAAACCCAACTTACGCGCCGCTTCCTGTTGCAATGTCGAGGTTATGAACGGCGGCGCCGGATTCTTGCTTCGTTGCTTTTTTTCCAGTTTGGCAACGATCAACTTGCCGTCGGCCTGTTCCAGCAGTGACTGCTTGGCTGCGGTGGCGGCTACTTCGTCGGCAAAACTGAATTGATTGAGTTTCTCGCCGCGGTAGTGCGTCAACTTGGCTTTGAAAGGCTGACCTTGCGCGCTGGCGTCGGCGGTATGCGACCAATATTCGCGAGTTTTAAACGCCTCGATTTCCAGTTCGCGCTCGACGATCATCCGCAACGCAGGGCTTTGCACGCGGCCGGCCGATAAACCGCGCCGGATCTTTTTCCACAATAGCGGCGACAGGTTGAAACCGACCAAATAATCCAAGGCCCGCCGCGCTTGCTGGGCGTTGACCAGATTATTGGAAAGTTCCGTCGGATGAGCGATCGCTTCGGTAACGGCTTTTTTGGTAATTTCGTGGAAGACTACCCGCAGAACTTCCTTATCCTTGAGCAGCTTCTTTTCCTTCAAATGCTCGTAGACGTGCCAGGAAATCGCTTCACCCTCGCGATCAGGGTCGGTTGCCAGATACAAAGTATCGACATTTTTCAGAGCTTTGCCGATTTCCTGCAAGTGGCGCTGATTGCGATCGATGACCTGATACTTCATCGAGAAACCGTTTTCCGGATCGACGGCGCCCTCCTTGGGAATCAAATCTCGAACATGACCGTATGAAGCCAGCACCTGGAAGTCTTTTCCAAGGTATTTTTCGATGGTTTTACATTTAGCCGGAGACTCTACGATGACTAAACTCTTGCTCATGCTATCCGTGTACTATCAATGCAAAGAAGTCGGAATCAGATCGTAAACGATATCTTCCATTCTAGAGAAAGCGGCGCTGTCACCGGGCTGACTCAGCAGCACCATCAACACGATCCATTTCAACTTGTCCAACGTAATCTCTTCTTCCTTCAGCGCCATCGCCCGATCAATGGCAATCTCCCGATTCGCCGGACTTAAGATACCGGTGTGCTCAAGATACATCAGAAAGTCGCGGCATTCCAGATCGAAAACCGCCATTTCCTGACTGCCGAATATCCGAAAGGACGGGGAAGCGATCGTCGAGATGGTTTCAATATCGGCCAGCGACTCCAGCCAATCGAAGGCTCTATTGACATCGGGCTGCTGAAAACCGGCATCCAGCAGTTCGCTGGCAATGACCGAAGTGTCGGGATAGTTATCGCTATCGCCGTCGAGATAGTTTTCGAACAGATAGATGAGCACATCAAAAATGTCTTCTTTCATTAAAAGCCTTTACTTGATTCTGAGGTAGCTACCGCCGGCGACCCCGGCTATATAGCCCTGCAGCTCCAGCACCAACAGCATCGACGACACTTCCTCCGCCGCCCAGCTACTGTTCCGGACCAACGTATCAACCGTTGTGGGGCTGTACGGAATCAAATTCAATAGATTTTGTTGTTCCAGGTCAAGCGCCGTCTGCGGTAATTCGGGGCCAGACCGCATACTGCGTTGATTGTATTGGCCTAATTCCTCAAAAATATCATCGGCTGTTTCCACCAATTTAGCGCCTTGCCGGATCAAACCGTTGCAACCGCGCGCCAGCGGGTTGTGAATCGAGCCCGGAATCGCGAACACTTCGCGGTTTTGTTCCAAGGCTAAGCGGGCGGTAATCAACGAACCGCTCTGTTGGGCGGCCTCGACGACCAGCAAACCAACGCACAATCCGCTAATGATGCGATTCCGTTTGGGGAAATGTCCGGCGTTCGCGGTGGTACCCGGCGGAAATTCAGAAACCAACGCACCTTTCGCGGCGATTTCAGTGGCCAGCGCTTTGTGGCAAGCCGGATAAACTCGATCCAAACCGGTGCCGGCCACCGCGACGGTGTTACCGCCAACGCTTAACGCGCCCCAGTGGCTGGCGGCGTCTATGCCGAGCGCCATGCCGCTGGTTACGGTATAGCCGGCCTCGGCCAGGGCCTTGGCGAACTCGGTCGCGGTATCCACCCCAGGCGGCGACGGATTGCGACTGCCGACGATGGCCAGTTGCGGTTCCAACAACAGTTCCGGTTTTCCTTTGACGAACAATACCGGCGGCGGATCGGCGATTTCCCGAAGTTGGGCCGGATATTCCGGATCATCCAGCGTCAGAATGTAATTTCCGGCTTGGGACAGCCAAGACAAATCGTAGTCGACACGCTGCCAGTCCGGCTGAAGAATGGCATCGATTTGCCGTTCGCTAAAGTCGAGCGACCTTAAATCGGCGCGGGACGCGGCCAACACATCGGCGGGCGAGAACCGCTCCAACAATCGCCTCACCGATTTGCCGCCGATCCCCGGCATGCGCAGAAGAGCCAGCCACTGCCGAGTTTCCGGATGCCCAGCGTCTTTCAAGCGAGGTCCGAAGGTCTCGAGGGAACTTGAAGGTCCCGCGTCAAGGCGTTTGCACCCGATCCAAGGTGTGCATCGCCGCGGTGGCCTTCATCACTAATGCATAACTGACCCGTTCGAACGGCCGAAATACCATCAGAACCCCAGCCTGCTCATCCGGCATTTTCACCGCGACCGGCTGCTGAGACTGATAGCGATCCAGTATCATCTGCCCGCGCCGGTAGACGTCCAGAGTATGCCCGGCTTCCAGGCCGTCGGCGCTACCCCGGTCGATGACCACGACATCGTGCTGGCCGATTTGCGACACGCCCCCCATGACCCGAATGATGCTGCCGACCACCCGTTTTTCCGGCGGACGCGGAAAATAGTTCAAGGCCATTTCGCCCGCCGCGGTCGGCATCAAACGGTCGCCGCGTTGAATCTCGGTATCCGACTTATTGACCGCGAACGTGGCCGGATCGCCAATATCCTGCAGGGTTGCGTCGGCGACGAATTGCGCCTCGTAACCGAGAATTTCCTGACTCAGCGGATCGACATAAGGCTTTCCCTGCCGGAAGATTGTGTACCCCAGGCTTTGCGGCTCGTCGATACCCCGTACGTAAACACCGTCGCCGGCACCGGCGATCAGATGCTCGCCGACGAAACCGATCACGTAGGGCGCGTTTTGCAATTCCTCGGCGCTGACCACTTTCGGCGAATTCAAAAACTGGACGATCGCATCGCTCGGAATCATTTGCACCGCGCGGTCCACCGCCGATTCTCGCACCTTGGGCAGCACTTTTTCGTCGCCGCCCGGCGGTGTCAAACTCAGACGCGGCGCGCCGTTGACGTAGGAAAAATAAAGCGTATCGCCCGGATAAATCCAGTGCGGGTCCTTAATCAGAGGGTTGTTGCGCCAAAGTTCCGGCCATTGCCAGGGGTGTTGCAAGAACCTCCCGGAGATGTCCCACAGGGTATCGCCCCTGACCACGGTGTACTGGTCCGGATGGTTGGGATTGATTTGCAACTCGTCGGCCCGAACCGCGGCGCATGCCAGAGCCAGGAAAAGCAAAACTGCCGGTAAGGTGCGCGAAAACATAGGAAGTCCTGAAAAAACCGAGCTAAACGAGACAAATGACAATTCCGAGACCGAAAGTCAGCCTATTGATGGCCCCTTGATTTGTTGGCCGCGCCGCAACGGTAACATGATGGATGACGGCGCACAGTTTAGATGATTTGCGATGGAATGCCAGCCCCGCGCCGGCTTCGCCGCCAAGGCCATCCCCGCTTCGAATTCAAAGCCGAACCGATTTCGGATAAAATTAGCGGCTTACCGATACAATTAACTGGAGTAATGGGTGAGTATTCTTAAGATCCTGGAATTTCCCGACAAACGGCTGCGCACGGTCGCCGCGGAAGTCAGCCAGGTCGACGACGACATCAAAACCCTGGTCGATGATATGCTGGAGACGATGTACGCCGCCAAGGGCGTCGGCCTGGCCGCGACGCAGGTCAACGTGCATAAGCGCGTACTGGTTATGGATGTCAGCGAGAACAAGGACGAACCGATCTGCCTGATCAACCCGGAAATCATCGAGCGCGACGGCGTCGAGGAATCCGAGGAAGGCTGCCTATCGGTTCCCGGCTTTTTCGAGAAAGTCAGTCGCGCCGAGCATATCAAGGTCCGGGCACTAAACCGCGACGGCCAAAGCTTCGAAATCGAAGCCAGAGACCTGTTGGCCGTCTGCATACAACACGAAATGGACCATTTGCTCGGCAAGCTGTTCGTCGATTACCTGTCCCCTTTCAAACGCAACCGGATCAAGGCCAAATTGGACAAAATCCACAAGTCTCAGGGCTTATAAAGGACTTCCCGATGAACATCGTCTTCGCCGGCACGCCGGACTTCGCGGTACCGACGCTGCAAGCCCTGATCGCTTCGCGGCATCGAGTCGTCGCGGCTTACACCCAGCCCGACCGCCCCGCCGGTCGTGGCCGAAAGCTGACCGCCAGTCCGGTCAAGACCCTGGCTATGACGCACGACATTCCAGTCTACCAACCGGAAAACTTCAAACAACCTGGCGCGATTGAAGCGCTGGCGGCCTTACAGCCGGATTTACTGGTGGTGGTCGCCTATGGGCTGATCCTGCCGCAGGCCGTACTCGACATTCCCAAATTCGGCAGCCTCAACGTCCACGGCTCGCTACTGCCGCGCTGGCGCGGCGCGGCCCCCATCCATCGCGCCGTGATGGCCGGCGATGTCGAGACCGGCATCACGATCATGAAAGTTGTCAAAAAGCTGGATGCCGGCGACATGCTGTACAAAGTCGCCTGCCCGATCGGCCCGACGTCGACCAGCAGCGAACTGCACGACCGCCTTGCACTGATGGGCGCGGAAGGCTTAGTCACAGTCGTCGATCAAATCGCCGCCGGCAACGTGGTCGCCGAGCCGCAGGACGAAGCGCTCGTCACCTACGCCCACAAACTCGAAAAAGCCGAAGCGATTCTGGATTGGTCGGAATCCGCCGATGCGTTGGACCGCAAAATTCGTGGTCTGAATGCCTGGCCGGTCGCGCAAACCAGCTTCGACGGTCAAGTGTTGCGCGTGTGGCGGGCCGCCGTGGTAGCCCGGCCGCTCCGCGGCGCGCCGGGAACGGTGGATTGCGGCGAGCACGCTTTGGACGTCGCCACCGGCGCCGGCACCTTGCGGCTGCTGGAAGTGCAGTTACCGGGCGGCAAACGGCTGAACGCCCGCGACTTCCTGAACGCCCATCCGGCCGACGGCGCGGTGTTGGGATTATGAACCTTCGCGGCTGCGCGGCGCAGATACTCGCCAAGGTCCTCGCCGACGGCGTTTCCTTGACCGCCGCGCTCGACGCCGGCCTGCCCAAAATCAAGGACCACCAGGACAAGGCCTTCGTCCAAGCCTGCTGCTACGGCGTAATCCGCCACTATTTCGCACTGGAATTCATGCTCGGCAAACTACTGTCCAGGCCGTTGAAAGCCAAGGATACCGATATCAAGGCTTTACTGTTGGTCGGGCTTTATCAGCTGCAGCACATGCGGGTCAAGCCGCACGCGGCGGTCTCGGAAACCGTCGCCGCCACCAGCCACAAACCTTGGGCCAAAAACCTGGTTAACGCGGTGCTGCGCCAGTATCTGCGCGATGCCGAAGCGCTGACCGCCGCCTGCGCCGAAGACGACCAAGCCCGTTCCAACCATCCGGCCTGGATGATCGCCGCGTTTGCCGCCGACTGGCCCGACCACTACCCCCGGCTGCTCAGTGCCGACGACCACGCCCCACCGATGATGCTACGCGTGAACGCACTGCGCGGCGAACGCGGCGCGTATCTGGACGAACTGGCCGCGGCCGGCATCGCGGCCCAAGCGGTGGACGGCTGCGCGACCGCGCTGCGATTGGACCAGGCGTTGTCCGTCGAACAACTACCCGGTTTCGCGGACGGTCGCGTATCGGTGCAAGATGCCGCCGCTCAGCTGGCCGCCGAACTACTCGACGTGCAAGCCGGCCAACGCGTACTCGACGTGTGCGCCGCGCCCGGCGGCAAAACCGCCGCGATCCTGGAAACGCAACCCTCGGCCGAGGTGTTGGCGATCG
>NZ_LUUK01000213.1 GCF_001644025.1 Methylomonas koyamae | reverse complement strand
GGTCGTGGCTTCGGCTGGCTTGCGGGCGCTGGATTTCGCGGTTTCGGCGCGCGGCTGTTTCACTTGGGCTTGCGCCATGCCGTCGGCCGCCGGAATTTTCAGAACCGCGCCTTCCTTCAGCGAATTGATATTGCCGTTGAAAGCGCCGGGGTTCGCTTTGTACAAAGCATTGAGCATCTGTTGCGCCGATACGCCGCGTTCTTCACTGAGTTGCGTCGCGATGCTCCACAAGGTGTCGGAACGTTGCACCGGGCCGAACTCGCCGTCGGTCGCGATCGGTTGTGTCGGTTCGGGGAGGGCGGCATTGCGGATCGCCTTTCGCGGCGCGCTACGTATTGGTCGTTGCACGGGCTCCAGAGGTTCGGCGCTGAAGGGCGTCGCATCGACTGCCGGAAGGACCGCTTGATTATAGCTGGTGGGCGGATCGATCAGCAGTGTGAACTCTCGCGTCATACTGCCTTGCGGCCAAGTGACTTCAAGCAGGAAATCCAGAAAAGGTTCGGTGACGACTTCTCGGGTTGTGACTTTGACCAGGATGCCGCCGTCGGCCTGTACCACCGGTTCTAAACGAAGCTTGGACAGGAAGTAATTCCAAGGTACGCCGGCCTGATCGAACTTTTCCGGCGGCGCCAATCTGACCGAGACGTCGCTAGGGTTCTCGCCGTCGGCGACGCTTAGGCGGATTTGCGCATTCAGGTTTTGGTTCAGCGAAGAGTGCAATTGTATGTCGCCAATGCCCAGCGATTGACCGCTGACGGGGGCCAGCAGGGAAACAACCGCTAAAGTCTTAGTAAAATGGCGCACATTGCTTTCCTTCACTGGTATATACCTCGGTACTGGCGGAATCGCAGGTTGGACATGGGCTAAGGTTAGCCTAGATGTAACTTTTTACCAGAACCTCGGCGATCTGCACACTGTTAAGCGCGGCACCTTTCCGGACATTGTCGCCGACCACCCACAGGTCGATTCCCGTCGGGTGGGAAATGTCCTCGCGGATGCGCCCGACGAACACATCGTCGTTGCCGGCCGACTCGGTTACCGCGGTCGGGTAGCCGCCGTTCGCCCGTTCGTCCAACAGGGTCACGCCAGGAGCCTTGCTCAGCAGTTCGCGCACTTGCTCGGCGCTGATCTTTTGCTTGGTCTCGATGTGCACGGCTTCGGAATGGCCGAAGAACACCGGTACCCGCACCGCCGTCGGGTTGACCAGAATACTGTCGTCTCCCATGATTTTGCGGGTTTCCCAGACCATTTTCATTTCTTCCTTGGTGTAGCCGTTGTCCATGAACACGTCGATTTGCGGCAACACGTTGAAGGCAATTTGCTTGGGGTAAACCTTGGGTTCGATCGGCTTGGCGTTGAGCAGGTTAGCGGTTTGAGTTGCCAGCTCCTCGATCGCTTCCTTGCCGGTACCGGACACGGCTTGGTAGGTCGCGACGTTGATGCGGCTGATGCCGACCGCGTCGTGGATTGGTTTCAAGGCCACCAGCATTTGTATCGTCGAACAGTTCGGATTGGCAATGATGCCGCGAT
Organism: Methylomonas koyamae; assembly: GCF_001644025.1. GTDB lineage: Bacteria > Pseudomonadota > Gammaproteobacteria > Methylococcales > Methylomonadaceae > Methylomonas > Methylomonas koyamae_A. The sequence continues at coordinate 29,584 of NZ_LUUK01000213.1, read as the reverse complement.
TTTTGTAATCGGCGACTTTCTCCGGATTGACCTCGGGCACGACCAACGGAATATCGTCGTCGTAGCGAAATTGCGAAGTGTTGTCGATGACCACGCAGCCCGCGGCGGCCGCCTTCGGCGCGTACTCGGCAGACACCGAGGCACCCGGCGAGAACAGGCCGATTTGGACTTTGGAAAAATCGAAAGTCGCCAGATCTTCGACGACCAGCGAGCCGCCCTTGAACGGAATGCGCTTGCCGGCGGAGCGTTCGCTGGCCAGCGCATAGACTTTTCCGACCGGAAAATTGCGCTGTTCCAGGATTTCTATCATCGTCTCGCCGACCGCGCCGGTGGCGCCGACGACGGCAACATCATAGGTTTTTGCCATAGTCTTAAGCTCCTTTCAACGCGCCGAGGACGGCGTCGCCCATGCCGGAGGTACTGACTTTGGTCGTGCCTTCCGAGTAGATGTCGGCGGTGCGGACGCCGCTGTCCAACGCACTATTGACCGCTTGCTCGATGCGCTCCGCGGCATCGTTGCGATTGAAGGTGTAGCGCAGCATCATCGCCACCGACAATATCGTCGCCAGCGGATTGGCGATGCCCTGGCCCGCGATGTCGGGCGCCGAGCCGTGGATCGGTTCGTACATGCCCTTGGCATTGGCGTCCAACGAGGCCGACGGCAGCATGCCGATCGAGCCGGTCAGCATCGCGGCGATATCGGACAGAATGTCGCCGAACATATTGGTGGTGACCAACACGTCGAACTGCTTGGGCGCGCGCACCAATTGCATGGCCGCGTTATCGACGTACATGTGGCTCAGCGCCACGTCCGGATAGTCCTTACCGACTTCCGTCATCACGCCGCGCCACAGTTCGGTGACTTCCAACACGTTGGCCTTATCCACCGAACACAACTTCTTGTTACGTTTTTGGGCGATCTTGAAGGCCGAATGGGCAATACGGCGGATTTCCGATTCGCTGTAGATTTTGGTATTGATGCCGACTTTCTCGCCGTTTTCGGCGACATGCACCCCGCGCGGCTGGCCGAAATAGATGCCGCCGGTCAGCTCGCGGACGATCATGATGTCCAGGCCGGACACCACTTCCGGCTTCAGCGTCGAGGCATCGACCAGTTGCGGATAGAGAATCGCCGGCCGCAAATTCGAGAACAGATTCAGTTCCGAACGAATGCCGAGCAGGCCGCGCTCCGGGCGCACCGCGTGAGCCAACGGCTCCCATTTCGGCCCGCCGACCGCGCCGAGCAGCACCGCATCGGCATTTTTGCACAGGTTCAGGGTTTGCTGGGGCAGCGGCGTGCCGAAGGCGTCGTAGGCGGCGCCACCGACTAGCGCATTTTCAAAACTCAAGCCCAAACCCATGTCGGCGTTCAGAAAGCTCAGCACTTTCACCGCTTCGGCAACAATTTCCGGGCCTATGCCGTCGCCGGGCAATACTGCGATTTTTTTAGTCATCTATCTACCTATCTAAACTGAAGCGTTCTGAAACAGCCACGGAGCGCGTTTGGCGCGTTCGACCTCGTAGGCTTTGATTTTGTCGGCATGCTGCAAGGTCAAACCAATATCGTCCAAGCCGTTCAACAAGCGGAAACGGCGGTTTTCATCCACGCTGAACGCGATCGTCGCGCCGCCGGGCGTGGTGATGGTTTGCTCGTGCAAATCAATGGTCAATCGGTAGCCGTCCGCAATTTCCTTGAACAAACGGTCAACCGTTTCCGCCGGCAATACGATGGGCAGGACGCCGTTCTTGAAGCAATTATTGAAGAAAATATCGGCAAAGCTGGGTGCGATGATGGCCCGGAAACCGTAATCTTCCAAGGCCCATGGCGCGTGTTCGCGCGATGAGCCGCAGCCGAAGTTCTCGCGGGTCAGCAGGATTTGCGCGCCTTGATATTGCGGCTGGTTCAGTACGAAATCCGGATTCAGCGGCCGCTGGCTGCAATCCATCTCCGGTTCGCCGCGATCCAGATAGCGCCATTCGTCGAACAAGTAGGGGCCGAAGCCGGCGCGGCGGATCGATTTCAAAAATTGCTTGGGAATGATTGCGTCGGTATCGACGTTGGCCCTGTCCAGCGGCGCGACCAAGGCGGTTAAGGTGGTAAAGGCCTGCATGATTAGCGTTCCTCCGCGATATTGACGAAATGGCCGGCGATCGCGGCAGCGGCAGCCATCGCCGGGCTGACCAAGTGGGTGCGGCCGCCGTAGCCTTGGCGGCCTTCGAAGTTGCGGTTCGAAGTCGAGGCGCAATGTTCGCCGGCTTCCAGGCGGTCGGCATTCATCGCCAGGCACATCGAGCAGCCGGGCTCGCGCCATTCGAAGCCGGCGGCGGTAAAGAGCTTGTCCAAGCCTTCGGCTTCGGCTTGCTGTTTGACCAGGCCGGAGCCGGGCACGATCAGCACTTGCTTGACCGAATCGGCCTTGCGGCGGCCGTTAATGACCGCGGCGGCGGCGCGCAGGTCTTCGATGCGCGAGTTGGTGCAGGAACCGATGAAGACCCGATCGACCGGGATGTCGGTAATTTTTTGATTGGCCCGCAAGCCCATGTATTGCAAGGCGCGCAACATGCCTTCGCGTTTGACCGGATCGCTCTCGGCGGCTGGGTCGGGTACGGCGGCATCGACCGCCACCACCATTTCCGGCGAGGTGCCCCAGGTTACTTGGGGTTTGATGTCGGCGACGTTCAATTCGACGATTTTGTCGAATTTGGCGTCGGCGTCGGAATGCAGGTTTTGCCAGTAGCGCACCGCCATGTGCCAGTCATCGCCTTGGGGCGAGTAGGGGCGACCGTGGTAATAGTCGATAGTCACATCGTCGACCGCCACCAGTCCGGCGCGGGCGCCGGCCTCGATCGCCATATTGCAGACTGTCATGCGGCCTTCCATACTCAGCGCGCGGATCGCATCGCCGCCGAATTCTATCGTGTAACCGGTGCCGCCGGCGGTGCCGATCCGACCGATAATGGCCAGCACGATGTCCTTGGCGGTGACGCCCGGACCGGCTTGGCCGTTCACTTTAATCAGCATGTTCTTGGCTTTCTTTTGCACCAGGCATTGGGTCGCCAGCGCGTGTTCGACTTCGGAGGTGCCGATGCCAAAGGCCAGCGCCGCCGAGGCGCCGTGGGTCGAGGTGTGCGAGTCGCCGCAAACCACGGTCATGCCGGGCAGCGTCGCGCCTTGCTCGGGGCCGATGACATGGACGATGCCTTGACGCAAGTCGTTCATGTCGAATTCGGTGATGCCGAATTCGGCGCAGTTTCGGTCCAGGGTTTCGACTTGCAAGCGCGATACCGGATCGGCGATGCCTTGGTGGCGGTCGCTGGTCGGCACGTTATGGTCGGCGACCGCCAGGTTGCGGGCAATGCGCCAAGGCTTGCGGCCGGACAGGCGCAAACCGTCGAAGGCTTGCGGCGAAGTCACTTCGTGCAGCAATTGCCGGTCTATATAGATCAGGCACGAGCCATCGTCTTCGGTGTGAACGACGTGATCGTCCCAGAGTTTGTCGTATAAGGTTTTACCTGCCATCGCGGGTTCTCTTTTATCTGTAGGGTACGCAATGCGTACCGAATTCAAGCTGGAAGGTACGCGGTGCGTACCCTACGCCAATGCAGCGAACAATTTGTCGGTGATGTCTTGCACCGAACCGACGCCGGCAATCGACGCGAATTTGGCGGATTGTCCCGGCGCAGAATAAAAACCGACCAGCGGCTTGGTTTGTTCGTGGTAGACGCATAGGCGCTTGCGCACCGTGTCTTCCCGGTCGTCGTCGCGTTGGATCAGCGCTTCGCCGGTAAGGTCGTCGATGCCTTCGGCTTTCGGCGGATTGAACACGACGTGGTAACTGCGGCCCGAGGCCGGGTGCACGCGGCGGCCGCTCATGCGTTTGATGATTTCCTCGTCGTCGACGGCGATTTCGACCACGTAATCCAGCTCAACACCCATGTTCGCCAGCCCTTCGGCTTGAGCGATAGTGCGTGGGAAGCCGTCCAGCAGAAAGCCGTTGGCGCAGTCAGCTTGGGCGATGCGCTCCTTGATTAGTCCCAAAATGATGTCGTCGGAGACCAGACCGCCGGCGTCCATCACTTTTTTAGCTTCCAGACCTAGCGGCGTACCTTCGCGGACCGCGGCGCGCAACATGTCACCGGTCGAGATTTGCGGAATCGCATATTTCTCGGTGATGAACTGGGCCTGGGTGCCTTTACCTGAACCTGGACTACCTAACAGGATGATACGCATAGCTATGACTCCGGAGCATGAATCAGGCGGGTCTTGCCTGGGAAAAGATGGAAAGGATTGACGGTTTCGGCGTGGCGCGAGTCCGCCGTTAAAAAACCCGGCATTTTATCGCAATTGACTGGGCTTGCCGTTAAAAACTTGTCAAGGATTTTCTGCTTGGAAATCGGCATGGTTGGCCAGTCGCGCGAACTCGGCCAGCGAGATCGACTCGGCGCGTAAATTGGCGTCGATGTCCAGTCGCTCGAACAGTTCGGGGCCGACTAAGCCCTTCAACGAGTTGCGAATGGTTTTGCGACGTTGGGTAAAGGCCTGGCCGACCAGTTGCGAGAAATTGCGGAAGTTCGCGACGTCGACCGGAGCTTGTGCGTGCGGCGCCAGTCGGACGATGGCCGACATCACTTTGGGTGCCGGATCGAAACTTTCCGGCGGGACGTCGAATAACGCTTCGGTTTCGCAGAAATACTGCATCATCACGCTGAGGCGGCCGTATTGTTTTCCGCCCGGCTCGGCGCAGATCCGCTCGACGACTTCCTTCTGCAGCATGAAATGCATGTCTTCGATACAACGGGTGTTTTCCACTAAATGGAACATCAGCGGCGTCGAGATGTTGTAGGGCAGATTGCCGATGACGCGCAACTTCTCGCCGGGTTGGGCGAGCGCGGCGAAGTCGAAAGTCAGGGCGTCGGCGCTGTGTATCGTCAGTTCGGCGCGGCCGGCGTATTGTTTTTGCAGGCGGGCGACCAGATCGCGGTCCAGTTCGACGACGTCGAGCCGGATGCCGCTGTCCAGCAAGGGTTTGGTCAGCGCGCCCAAGCCGGGACCGATCTCGACCCAGTGCTCGCCGGCTGCCGGGTGGGCGTGCGCCAAGATATTGTTGATGATCGCGGAATCGTGCAAGAAGTTTTGGCCGAAGCGTTTACGGGGCTGGTGAGTCATGGGCGATGCGGAGTCGAGGGTGGCGGAGTGTGTCGGCCTCGCGGCCGCAAAGCCGGAGATTGTAGGGCATTTGCTTGGTCCGCGGGCAATGTAGAGAGTGGGCGGAAGGTCGTTGCGGGGCATTTGTAAGGTTTGCGACAAATTTCTCGCCGCCGGCCGGCTTGTCATGTCGGTGTTGCGCCAAGCGGCCGGGGAAGTCCGCAAAATCCCTGGATTTACGCACTTGGCAAGTGTTTTGCTTTAAGCCTAGCAAGGGTGAGGTTAAGCCCAAATCACCGAATTGTTGCTGATTTGTATCGAGGTTCCAGCATGACATTTCCCGCTCGTTCCATCGTAATCGACGATACCACGCTCCGCGACGGCGAACAGTCGGCCGGTGTCGTGTTCTCGCTGGACGAAAAGCTGAATATCGCCAAACAACTGGCCGAACTAGGCGTGCCCGAGTTGGAAATCGGCATCCCGGCGATGGGCGAGCAAGAGCGGGAAGAGATCAAAGCCATTGGCGCGTTGGGCTTGTCCAGTCATTTGCTGGTGTGGTCGCGGATGCGTCAGGAAGATTTACAACACTGTTTGGGCTTGGGTGTCGATACCGTCGATTTGTCGATTTCGGCTTCGGACCAGCACATTCAGCACAAACTGAAACAAAGCCGCGCCTGGGTGTTGGCGACGATAGATCGTTGCGTCAAGGCGGCGCTGGATGCCGGCATGCGAGTTTGCGTCGGTGCCGAGGATGCTTCCCGCGCCGATAGCGATTTCCTGGCGCGAATGGCCGAAGCGGCGCAAGCCGCCGGCGCTTGCCGCATCCGTTTCGCCGATACCGTCGGCGTGATGGAGCCGTTCGGCGTTCACGACGCGATTCGCAAGCTGCGGGCCGTTACCGACATGGACATCGAAATGCATGCCCACGACGATCTGGGTTTGGCGACCGCCAACACCTTGGCCGCCGCGCTAGCCGGAGCGACTCACGTGAATACCACCGTTAACGGTTTGGGCGAGCGCGCCGGCAACGCCGCACTGGAAGAAGTCGTGGTCGGCCTGAAGCAGTTGTACGGTATCGAGTCCGGCGTCGATTTACGCAATTTCCCGGCCTTGTCTCATCGAGTGGCGACCGCGTCCGGCGACACGATAGGCAGCCGCAAAAGCCTGATCGGTCGCGATGTGTTCAGTCACGAAGCCGGCATCCATGTCGATGGCTTGTTGAAAGATCCCGCGAACTATCAAGGTGTCGATCCGGCGTTGGTCGGCCGCAGTCATCAATTGGTGCTGGGTAAGCATTCCGGTAGCCAGGGCGTCGTCCACGCCTACCGGCAGCTTGGTATCCAGATTAACCGCTGGCAGGCCGGCCGCCTGCTGCCGATGATCCGGCAATTCGTCAGCGTCAACAAACGCGCGCCGCAATCGGCCGATCTGAATCTGTTTTTACATAGCCTATAAGCGAGGTGTCCGATGAGTAGCAAGCGTCAAAAATCAGCCGTGCCGGTCAACGGTAAAGTGGAAGCGCCGGTTAGCAATTTGCCTCGGGACGAAGCGCCGGACGATCGTTATCCGGGGACCTTTTTCCGGGTGCCGGGCGTGCCAATGCCGGGTAAAACGACTTGGAGCTTAGCAAAATGATGTTCTTCTCGCCCTCCCGCATCGCTGCCACACCCGGCTTATGGCGGGATTGGCGGGAAGACGTGGCCTGCGTATTCGCTCGCGATCCCGCCGCCCGCGGCTGGCTGGAAGTCTTGTTGGCCTATCCCGGCGTGCATGCGGTATTGCTGTACCGGGTCACTCACCGTTTATGGTTGGCCGACTGGAAGTTGACGGCCCGATTGTTGGCTGCGTTCGCCCGCTGGCTGACCAACGTCGATATCCATCCGGGCGCCACGATAGGTAAGCGCTTTTTCATCGATCATGGCGCTTGCGTCGTGATTGGCGAGACCGCCGAAATTGGTAACGACGTGACGATGTACCACGGCGTGACCTTGGGCGGTACCACTTGGAACAAGGAAAAACGCCACCCGACGCTCGGCGACAACGTACTAATTGGAGCCGGCGCCAAAATACTCGGCGCGATCACGCTCGGTAACAATGTCCGGGTGGGCGCCAACTCCGTGGTCATCAAGGACGTACCGGCCTGCTGTACCGTGATTGGGATTCCCGGCCGGATCATTCAGCAAAAAGGCGTGAAGATTCAAGATCCGCGCGGTATCGATTTGGATCACCACCTGGTCCCCGATCCGGTCGGTAAAGCCATCAACTGTCTGGTCGAGCGTTTGGACGAGCTGGAAAACAATCAGAAACGTTTCGTGGTGGCCGAGGAAACCTGCGGCAGCTGCGAGGCGGAAGGGGTTTGCCACGGCGAAGAATCGCCGGTCAAACTGCGAACCGCGGCGGGTGGCAAATAATGGATTTGTTACAGTTCGACGCTCAGGATTTGTATTACGAGCAGGATGACTCTCAGGAAGTGCAGGATTTGATCAAATATGCGTCCGAGCGCTATGCCAACGGCGATGCGGAGTTGCCGCTATTGCAAGCCTTCCTGAGGGCGCCCGAGTCATTGAACGTTTTGGTTTCGTTGAATCGTTTCTACTACTACCAGCACCGCTTGGCGGAAGCCTTGATCATTTCGGAGCGGGCGCTGGCCTTGATTCGGCCCGGCATCGATTTCCCGGAAGATTGGCGAGCACTGGAACGTAGCCATGTTACCGAAGCGCCTAAGGAATTATTGACCCGCGTTCGCTTCTACCTGTTTACGTTGAAGTCGATCGGATTTTTGAACATGCGCCTGGAAAATCTCGAGTTGAGCCGGGCTATCTTCGAAAAACTGGTGGCCTTGGACGATAAGGACCGGATCGGCGCGCAAGGCTTATTGGAATTGGTGGTGCGGCGCCAGGAAGCGGCCGAAGGTATTTTTCGGTTGCCGGACGTGTTCGGGTAAGCATAGCCCCCGCGACGGAAGTAAATAACCCTGGGCGATATTGTTTCGCTCACTCAACCTGAAGGTGAATGCCGTGATTAAACGAAAATCCGATCCGTTTTTAGCGCAGACCTCGACGATGTTATTGATTTTATTGGTCGTATACCTGACTGGCGCCAATGCGGCGCTGCCTGGTGTCGATTTCCCGTTATCGATGAGGTAATTCTGATGAGTTTTGAAGAAGAAATGGAAGAGATGGAAGCCGCCGAGGACTTCCTGGTGTATTTCGGGCTGGAATACGACGCGACCGTGGTTCACGTTAATCGGCTGCACATTTTGCAACGTTTCCACGATTATCTGAGCCAAGCCAAGAGCAGCATGCCGGAAGACGAAGACGCGATGCGGGAAGTGTATAAAAAACTATTGCAACGCGCTTACGGCGATTTCGTCGGCTCCGACGCGCAAACCGAGAAGGTTTTCAAAGTCTTCAAGATGATGGAACCGCAAACCGTATTCGTATCACTGGGCGATATAAAAACATGATAGAAGAACGCTTCGACGAAGAACGCTTCGAATTCGGCGAAGCCGTTCGGGTCACCCGTAACGTGCGCAACGATGGCACCTATCCCGGCATGGAAATCGGCGACTTGCTGATACGGCGGGGTAGTGTCGGCAACGTCATCGAAGTCGGCACTTTTTTGCAGGACCAGGTGATTTACACCGTGCACTTCCTGAACCACGGCCGCATGGTCGGTTGTCGGGCCGAAGAGTTGATCTCGGCCGACGCGGTTTGGAAGCCCAGTCGCTTCGAGTTTCGCGACAAGGTCAAATGCACGATAGACCTGGGCGTGCAAGGCAACGTCATCGCCGCCAAGGGTAGCGACGGCGAGATATTGAAGGTGCTGCGCGAAACCGAACCCTTGCAATACCACGTGCGCTTTCCCGGCCGAACCCTGCAAGTGCCGGAGAGCGTGTTGGAACCGGCCGATCCGAGCAAGTTCCGAGAACCGGAGGAGTAACGATGAACCAGACGGCGGACGTCAAAATAGAGCCCTATACTTTGCTGCGAGCGGCGTTGAACCTGTTCAAGAAAGCGCCGGCCGAACTTGAGCAACCACAGTTGAAGCAAGTCGAGATACAGGCCCGCAACGAATTCGAAATCGAGAACCGGGTGTTGAGCTCCGACGAGGCCACCGGGGTGGTGATTTCCGATATCGAACTGGAAAGGGCTTATCAGGACGTGCGCGGTCGTTTCGAGGACGAAGACGGTTTTATCGCGGCCTTGGAGGCCAATCATCTGGACGAACAGGCGTTGCGAAGCGCCTTACATCGGCAATGTCGGGTCAATACGGTACTTGAGCGCGTCGCGGCGCGGGCGCCGAAGGTTAACGAGGTCGAGATCGGCATTTTCTACCACTCGCATCCCGAGAAATTTCACAAACCCGAGCAACGCAAGGCTCGGCATATCGTGATCAGCATCAATCCGGATTTTCCGGAAAACACTCGGGAGAAAGCCCTGGAGCGGATGACCGAGGTACTCGAAACGCTGCATCGCAAGCCGCATAAATTCGCCGATCTGGCCTTGAAGCATTCGGAGTGTCCGACCGCGATGCAAGGCGGAGAGCTGGGTACCGTGGCGGCCGGTGTGTTATATCCGGAACTCGACGCGGTCTTGTTCGCGCTTAAGGAAGGCGGCTTTAGCGATGTTGTCGAGACCGAAATGGGCTTTCACGTGATTCAATGCCTAAAAATCATCCCGGCGGAAACGCTGTCGTTGAAGAAAGCAACCCCAAAGATTCAGCAAATCATGCAGGATCGTTATCGCAGAAACTGCCAGCGCACTTGGTTGGCCAGTCTGCCCGCAATCAAGAGGAGTGTTTAACATGGTAAAAGAACCCAAGCATTGTTCGTTTTGCGGCATAGAAGCGTCAGCCTCGGTGCCTATGATCGCGGGCACCGAAGGTTACATCTGCGAAGCCTGTGTTACGTTGGCTAGCCAGGTGGTTTCCAGCTGGGGCAAGAAGAAGGAACTGGCCGACATGCAAGGCCCGTTGCCCAAGCCCAAGGAAATGAAAAAAATGCTCGATCAATACGTGATCGGGCAAGATTTGGCCAAGGAAATTCTGTCGGTCGCCGTTTACAATCACTATAAGCGCCTCAAGCACGAGACCAGCAAAACCGGCGGTTTGGGTGATGCCGACCCGAAAGTGGAAATCGGCAAATCCAACATCTTGATGATAGGTCCGTCAGGCACCGGTAAAACCCTGTTGGCCAGTACCTTGGCGAAAATCGTCGGCGTGCCCTTCGCGGTGGCCGATGCGACGACGCTGACTCAGGCCGGCTACGTCGGCGACGATGTCGAAAACATCCTGGTACGTTTGCTGGACGTGGCCGACGGCCAGATCAGCAAGGCCGAATGGGGTATCGTCTACATCGACGAAGTAGACAAAATCGCCCGCAGTCCCGAGCAAGCCTTCGGTACCCGAGACGTGTCCGGCGAAGGCGTGCAGCAAGCGCTGCTGCGTTTGGTGGAAGGCTCGCAAGTCAAGGTGCCGACCAAGGGTCGCCGTAAGGACCACAGCGGCAGCGATTCGGTGATGGTCGATACCAGCAATATTCTGTTCATCGCTGGCGGTGCGTTTCCCGGCTTGGAAAAGCACGTCGAAAAACGCTTGCAACCGCCGAAAACCGCGATCGGCTTCCACGCCGAAGTCAGCAATCCCGACGACAAGCCGACCCTGGAAGCGATGTTGAACGCCACCCAGCCGGACGATTTGAAACGTTTCGGTTTGATTCCGGAATTCATCGGCCGCTTCCCGGTTTTGGCGCCGCTGGAACCGCTGGACGTCGACGCGTTGATTCAGGTGTTGACCGAACCGAAAAACGCGCTGGTCAAGCAATATCAGCAATTGTTCGCCTTCGACGACGTCGAGTTGGAGCTGACCCAAGACGCCTTGGTGGAAATCGCCGAGAAAGCCATCGCCCGCAATACCGGGGCGCGCGGTTTACGCGGCATCATGGAACACGTCTTGCGTAAAACCATGTTCGAGTTGCCATCCAAGGATAACGTGACTCGCTGTATCGTCAATGCCGAAGTCATCCGCGGCGAAGCGGAAATTCAGGTGGTCGAGCGCGACAATCCGGACGAACCCGATTTGCAACGCTCGTCGGCGGGCTAACCGCCAAGGACGCCGGCCACTTGGCCGGCGTCCTTATTCCCAATTCAATCAGACTTAATTTATGAGCACTCAAACCACCAAAGAAAAGATCTTGCAACAATTGGCCGAAAACCCGGTGATTATTTATATGAAAGGCGTGCCCAGCGCGCCCGAATGCGGTTTTTCGGCGAAAGCGGTCGGTATCTTGAATGAAACCAAGGTGCCGTTTACCTACGTTAACGTGATGAAAGCGCCGTTCATTCGCGAGCGTTTGCCTTCGGTCTCGAAATGGCCAACCTTTCCGCAATTATTCATCAACGGCGAACTGATTGGTGGGGCCGACATCGTGGAATCGATGTACAACGACGGCAGCTTGCTACCGTTGCTGCAAGCGGCGGTGACGCCGGCCGATCCGGTTGCCGCCAGCCAAACCATTACCCATTCCGAAGTCGAAGCCTTGATTCTGAGCGCCTATCCCGGCGCCAAAATCGAAATCGAGGGCCAGGGCTGCGACTTGGGTATCGTCGTCGTCAGCGAACTGTTTGCCGGGCAGACTATGATTAAGCAACACCAAGGCGTCATGGAAACCCTGAGCGAACCGTTGGCTTCCGGCCGTCTGCACGCGGTGACGCTGAAGACGTTTACGCCGGAACAACAAGCCGCGCAGCAACCGGCCGCCAATCCGGGCTTGCTGCAAATTCAACTCTAATTTCGTCAACAAGGAGTAAACCATATGGCAAAAGTAGGCATTTTCTTTGGAACCGATACCGGCAACACCCGCAAGTTTGCCAAGCAAATCTCCAGCAAGCTGGGCGATGTCGCGGACAAACCGGTTAACATTAACAAAGCTTCGGTCGATGACCTGCTGGCTTACGATGTATTGATCCTGGGCTCGCCAACCTATGGCGAAGGCGAATTGCCGGGCATGAGCGCGGGTCACGACAACGAAAGCTGGGAAGAATTTCTACCGACCGTCACCGGCGCGGATTTCAGCGGCAAAACCGTCGCGCTGTACGGCTTGGGCGACCAGGAAGGCTATCCCGGCCACTTCGTCGATGCGCTGGGCTTTTTGTACGATGCGTTCGCCGACGCCGGTGCCAACATCGTAGGCTTTACCAGTACCGAAGGTTACGAGTTTAAAAAATCCAAAGCATTGATGGGCGACCAGTTCGTCGGTTTGGCGTTGGACGAAGACAATCAAAAAGAGTTGAGCGAAGGTCGTCTGACCGCTTGGCTGGATTCGATTTCTTCAGCCTGGGCATAACGGCCCATGATCGAAGAACAGGCTGTGGTGACCCGAGTCGGCCTTGACGGACGGCCTTGGATCAAAAGCCTGCAAACCAGTGCCTGCGGCGCTTGTCTGCAAAAGCAGTCGTGCGGGACCGCAACGTTGGCAAAAGTGTTACCCAAGCGTGAATTCGCCGTCGATTCCGAACTGGCCCTGCAAGCCGGAGATCGGGTCGTCGTCGCGATCGATGACAGTCATTTGGTGTTGACTTCGCTGTTACTGTATTTGCTACCGCTATTGCTGATGTTCGGGGGGCTAGGGCTGGCGCAATGGCTAATACCGGCCGCGCTGATCGATGTTTGGTTACCGGAAATTGCCCTGTCCACGCTCTTGCTTGGTTTCTGGCTGATACACCGCGCGCAAAATCTGTTGTTGCTGCAACTCTGTTTTCGACCTCAAATTATCCGCAAATTGGCCGGCGAAGCCTGATCGTTGGCTTTCCTCTCGAATTCCTATCCTCGCTCCGAAAATCTTGGCGTTTTGCCTTTTCGGGTAAACGGCATGCCAACGGCCGGGCGCTCGAATATTAATCTGCGCGTCATCCTACTCCTTGAACCCGTTGGATTTAGATCAATTCAAGTTGGAATGATCGATAGTCGCCGGATTTTATCGTGCAAAGCCAAGTTGGCGAACGCGTACCGCTCAAGATTGGTGAAAAGCGCTTTGCAAGCGCCTCGCTTTCATGTGCGGACTGTCGAAAATTGTCGCGGGCGCGACAAATCCATGGGTAAATTGTTGTGTTGTTGGACACCGCACTCGAACTCGACGCCGGATTTCTGGACGAAATCGGTTAAAACCCTGTATATAAGCGGGTTTTATCGTCTTGATTTTGATGGCACTTAAATTGCTTAACAGAGGCTTGAAAATCCCGGATTTTCAGCGTTGCGGCGGACGAGGGACGTGGTTCGTCGTCGGTGTAAGCTCAGTTGTAGAGGTGATGAAATGATCGAAGTGTTGATGGTATCCCTGGTAATGCTGGTGGTGGCGGTTTGCGCGTTTGCGCCGCTGGGCTGCACGATTTTCGCGCAATCCAAAACGGCGGTAGCGGCGAAAGCCAAGGTCAGCGAGTCCGTGACGGAGTTTTCCGGTATTTTGGTACCGGAAGATTCGGTTTTAAAACGCCATTTTCTGGCACAGTTGCAAGCCGAAATTGAAGCGACGCTGTTTCCGCGTCCAACCGATTCGATGCTGCAACGCCACTATGACGCTTTGGTCGCGTCGGAGTTGGAAAGCCGTTTGGCCGGTGGCCGTTAAACGCCACGTTTAGGCGGAGAAAAGGGTCGCCGGCTTTTGCCGCGCGGCCCTTTTTTGTGTGGATGGCTCGCTCTACCGGGGTGTTACCTAATGCTTTCTAAAGGTCTTTTAAGCATACGGTATGACGGAAAGCGGTTTTTAGTAGAGCTAACATCGTTTCGGCGAATTGTCGTTGCTTAGGGTCATGACCGTGAGTTACGGAAAACACTCTTCAACCGATCAACCCGCGTCGAATATCCAATCGCGCCGGGCGGGCTGGCGCGAGTATCGCGGCTAGGATGCGTCCATCTTGTAACCGAAGCCGCGCACGGTCTTCAACAGTTTGGGTTCGTAGTCGTCGTCGATTTTTCGGCGTAATTGCCGGATGTAGACGTCCACGACATTGGTCAGCGGGTCGGCGCTATATCCCCAGACTTGTTCGAGAATACGGGTACGGCTCAGTACCTTGCCGGGCATGCGCATAAAGCATTCCAGCAATGCGAATTCCTTGGGCGTCAGCTCGATCGGGATATCGCCGCGGCGGACTTCGTGGGTCTCGCCGTTTAGCGTCAGATCGGCGATGCGCAATTCCTTGGCGTCCACTTTCAATTCGCCGCCGCGTCGCCGCATCAAGGCCTCAATGCGGGCTAATAATTCTTCAAAAGCGAAGGGCTTGGTCATGTAATCGTCGGCGCCAGCGCGCAGGCCGGTGACTTTATCCTGTACGGTATCCTTGGCGGTTAGCATCAAAATCGGCGTTTCGACGCCGTTTTCGCGCAGCCGCTCGCAAACCTCGCGGCCGTTCATGTCGGGTAGGCCCAGGTCGAGAATAATGACTTGAAAGCCGCCTTCGGCGGCCAACAATATCGCTTCCTGGCCGCCGCCGGCCCGCTCCACCGCATAGCCTTCCGCTTTCAAGCCGCGCTGCACGAAGTCGACGATGCGCTTGTCGTCTTCGACCAGTAGGATTCGCATATAGCCGTTTTCGGGGGAGGGGGTATATTGGTTTTTTTCGTTCATGGCTAGCCAGTTGGGGATTGCTTGGACAAGGGAAGAGCGATCGTAAACGTCGAACCGGCGCTCTCGGTACTGCTGACCGAGATCCGCCCGCCGTGGGCCTTCAATATCGACTTCGCCATCGGCAGGCCTAGGCCGGTGCCGTCGTCGCGGGAGTGTAACGCGTTTTCGCTACGAAAGTGGCGGTCGAAGATGCGCTCGAGGTCGCCGGCCGGAATGCCGATGCCTTGGTCGCTGAGACTAAACACCGCTTCGCCGTTTTCGACCACTAGCGCGGCGGCGATATGGCCGTCGGGATTGGAATAGCGGCAGGCGTTGTCGCCGAGGATGAACAACACCTGACGCAGGCGTTGTTTGTCGCCGCGGACCCATACGGGGTGATCGGGCAGGCGCAGGGATACCGACAAGGCATTCTCCTCGGCCATGACTTTAAAATCTTCGATGGCGCCGCCGATCAATTCGGCGAAGTCAAGCCCATCCCATTCGAACTGCATCATCGTGGTTTCGGCGCGCGCCATGAATAGCAAATCGTTGACGTATTTACCCAGTTGTTCGGACAGTTCGACGATGCGGTGTAGCGCGTCTTGGTACTCTTCGGGATCGCGTTCGCGGCCGCGCAGCGTGACTTCGGCCTCGCCGCGGATTACCGTGATCGGCGTGCGCAGTTCGTGGGAGATGTCGGCGAAGAATTCGCGGCGGGCGTTGTCCAGCCTTTGCAGTTCTTCGTTGAGCTGGCGCAATTCCTGCGTGCGCTCGGCGACGCGTCGTTCCAGCACGGATCGGCCCTTGCGCAATTTTTCCTGCTGGCGTTCGAGTTCCTGGGCCATTTGGTTGAAATGTTTGGCCAGGTAGGCAAATTCGTCGCCGCTGTCCAGCGCCAGCCGATAGCGCAGATTCCCGGAGGCAATTTCGTTGGTGCCGGCCATCAAGGCTTCCAGCGGCTTGCGCAAACCGCGCATCAAGTAAAGGCCAGATGTCAGGCTGAAGGCCGCAGCCAGCAGGGCGCTGCCGATCGCCAGCCAGCGCGAGCGTTTGACCAACGCTTCCAATTCCTCGCGGGCCTTGTCGGCCTTGGCACGCTCCGCATTGATCGCGACGTCGATCAAGGGTTGAAATTTGCCGTCGATTTCCTCTTCCGAAAATTTGGACAGCAACTGGGTGGCTTTTTCGCGCTTACCTTGTTGGCGCAAGCGCTCGACTTCGTCGAAACGGTATTTGCTGGCGTCCAAGAAGGCGGTGAAATGGGCGACGCGCTCCAGTTCCGCGGATTTGCCGGACCAATCTGATCGGTCCTCCGCCGAGGGTTGGACCGCCGTCGCGCGTAACGCGGAAACCGCGTCGTAAAGGTGTTGCTTGGAGGTGTCGACGCCGGCTTGGGCGGCCGGGCTGTCGGTTATCAACCGGTCCAGCCGTTCTTTAAAATGCCGGTAAGCTTCCAGCGACAGGCGCTGATAATGGTCGAAGGCCTCGTAAGCGCGTTGGCTGCGTTGGAAATAACCGGCGACCTGATTCGTTTCCCAGAACATCGTGCCGCCCATGGTTAGCACGAAGCCGAACGAGATGGCGATGACCAGCGTCAGGCGGCGGCGAAACATGGCGGTTTATTTGGCGTCGCCGCCGCTCTCGTCGAGTTGCTTTTCCATGGAGCGAATGGCTTCCAGTTTTTCCCGCAATAAACGGGTCTCGTCGGTTTTCGGCGTTCCGACATCGCTCCTTTCCTTCGCTTCCGCCGGTTGGGCGGTTCGTTGTTTGCGTTCCAGGTTGCCGAGTTTTTTCGAATAACCTTGAATTTGCTTCAACGTCGCGGTTTGGGTGGTTACGAATTGCTTCATCGCTTCGTCCGGCAAGGCCGCCGGCGGCAGGTTACCGACGTCGTCAAGGATTTTCGCAATATCGCCGCAGGTGTCGGAAAAGACCCGGCCAACCAGAATTTGCAGCCGGTTGGTCAAATTCGGCGCCTCTTTGTTTTGTTTGACCAGTGCTTTGCATTGCTCGGCGCGAGCCGCTGGGGTCAGTTCGGCGGTTTTCGCGGCGAACGCCAGCAGCCGGTCGAATTCGCTGGCTACTTTCGGCGGTGTGTAGCATTCTGGCGTAGGCGGGCTGGGCTGGGGTTCCATTTGGGCGCAGCCGGTTAAAAGCGCGACACTCAGAACGGCGAATTTGGATTTCATCATCGGGTTGTTACACGGGTTAAACGGCGATTTTACCGGTTCTAGTCGAGCATCGGTAGCGATAGTCGAAAGCGGTTGCCGTGCAGGCCGGGTTCGCCGTCCACCCAGGCCAATTTGCCCTGGTGGTTGGCGATATAGGTTTTGACGGTTTCCAGATTCAGTTCGGCCATATCGCCGAAAGAGCCGGCCGGAAACCGGAAAAACGGTTCCAGGATCGCGCTGCGTAGCGCCGGATTGATGGTGGGGCCTTCGTCTTCGATTTCCAGCTCCAATTCGGTATCCTGGAGACGTAAGCGCAACGTGATTTCGCTGTCTTCCGGAGCGTGAGCCCAGGCTAGCAGCAACAACTGTTCGACGATCAGGTGCAGTTGGTCGGCAACGCCGGAAATGACCGCCGGTTGGGTCTGTTTCTTCAAATGCAGCGACTTGGCGCGTAACTTGGCGCGCAGTCCGCTGATCACTTCGTCGATCAAGTTTTCCAGGTCGATCAAGTCTTTTTCTTCCGGCTCCTGGCTGAATTGGCTGTCGTTTAGCTGTCGCAGGCAGTCGTCGTACAGTGCTTGCAGGTCGGCGACCGCGTCGTGCAGGTTACTCGGATCGCCGCCATGGCCGAGCGAGTGTAGGCCGATCTTCAACGCGGCCAGCGGGGTGGCGATCTGTCGGGTCATGCCGGCCATGGTTTGATGTTTGGCGTATTCCAGTTCGTGCAGGCGGTTTCTCAGCCATTCCAGGCGATTCCCGAGTTGTCGCCAATCTTCCAGGCCGTCCAGCAGTATCGGCTCGGCCAGACCGCCGCTCAGGCCGCGTACCGCGCGATCCAATTGGCGGATGGCACGCATTTGCACATAGACCAATCCGATCACCAGCAAGGCGGAAATCGCCGCTAGCAAGCCGCCCTTGATCATGACATCCCGTTCCAGCGCGGCGGATTGGCGGTTCAATTGCCGAAAGCGCTGATCCACGTAGGTTTCAAAATCCCTGGACAGGGTGGCGGCCGATTCACGCAAGCTTTGAAAGGCTTCATCCAACGGAAGCTTGATATCGTCTTCGCTGGCCGAGCCGATGATTTGCTGATAAATCAAGACTTCTTTCTCGGCCAGTTCGTTGGCCAGCAGCGCGATGCGGTTGTCGACTCGCAGCTTCAACAGTTCGTTCAGCGCTTGCTTAAAGGTGGTTCGGGTGGCTTCGTAGGACTCGCGCTCGTAGGGTTGGCGTAGCGCCGGATCGGACAGCAAAACGAACAAGCGCGCCTTGCGCTCCACGTCCGAGGTCTTTTGCAGCACCAGCCGAATGTTTTGGGTTTGCTCGAATATTCGGGTATTCAATTCTCTGCCCAATGCCGAGGCCTCGCGCATCGTGGCCGCCGAATGAACAGCGGCAACGAACAGCGGGATTGCGGTCGCGACGAAGCCCAGCGCGGTCAGGGCCTTGAAAGAAATCAGTTTTTTAAAGTTCATCCTAACGTCGCCGCCTTGGTCATAATGCAATAGTAGTGGGAATTCCGGAATTCGGTAGGTTCGCGCCCGCCTGCTTGCCGCGAAATGGATGGGATAATGCCGGGTGGTCTTCATTTAATTTTAATCAAAACTTCAGGGTTAATCTCATCTGGATGGGCTAATCTCAGGTCCCGTATACGCTCGAAAAAGTACCGGCATAAGAGAAACAATGGCTTAGGCGTGGTATCTGGATTGTTTTTCATAAGCTCTCGAGTTCACTGGCAAGGGCGCTAACGAGGCAAGCCGCGAGGCAGGGTTCAGCCCCGCGATGATCGAAATCCTACACTGGCTCCCAAAGTAAACTGGGAGTGCGGTCACTGAAATTTAAAGGAGTATTCACTTGGTTTTCCAGCAGCACACCTTCGATAGTTGTTTCGAGGTCGTTTTGGCAGATACCCCCGAGAGCCAGCGTATTCATTACAATCTGAGGTACCAAGTCTATTGCGACGAAATGGGCTACGAAGACAAATCGCGTTTTCCGGACAAAATGGAGTACGACGAATGGGACCATCATTCGGTGCATTTTTTGGTGCGCGATAAACTCTCCAAGCAATGGTTGGGCGGATTGCGTTTGGTATACCCGCAGTGCTTCGAGTTTCCGTTCGAGCACAAATGCAACGATGTCGCGCCGATTTCGGAAGAGCAATATCTGCAGGCGGTGGAGATCTCCCGCTTATGCGTGATCAAGCAGGCCCGTCGCGTGGCTCAGCCGGGCAGCGAGGATTTGGGCGGTAACGTCACGATGTTGCGGGCTTACCGTCAACAGAGTAAAAGCCTGATGTGGGGTTTGTACCGGGCCGCCGTGCTGTATTGCGCCCGTAACGGCGTCAAGCATTGGTTTATTCTGGTGTCGCCATCCTTGGCTCACGCGGTAAAAAAAGAAGGCTTCCAGATGACGCAAGCCGGCAATCCCTGTGAGTTCCGCGGCCAGCGCATACCTTATATACTGGACGTCGATCAAATTCTGGCGAATCCGTTCTGGCTGACCGATTACCGAAACGAATATCTGCGGTTTTCCCAACTCGACCGCGTCGCGCCGGCGGCGCTCAAAGCGACGGCGTCAGGTCGCTCGCAGTTCGGATCAGTTCGCTGAGTTCGCGGATCAGCGCGTCCCTGGCGCTGGTCTTGCGCCAAACCAGGCCTATCGTTCGATTCGGTGCCGGCGGCTGAAACGGTAGATAGCGAAGCCCGGCCTCGGCGCGCGCCGCGATGCGCGGCACCAAGGTAATGCCGGTTCCGGCTCTGACCATCTGTCGCAAGGTTTCCAGGCTGGTGGCGCGTACGTCCTGCTCCTCGTCCGCGCCAACCGTCCGACAGACTTGCAGGGCGTGACCGCGCAAGCAATGGCCTTCATCCAGTAGCAGCAAGCGTTCGCCGTTCAAATCGTCCGCCGCGACCGTCGCCTTGCCGGTTAACGGGTGGTCGTCGTGCACCGCCAATAAAAACTCGTCGTCGAACAGGGGCTGGCTATCCAAAAAGTCCTCGTAAATCGGCATTGCCAGCAACGCGCAGTCCAATTGCCCGCCACGCAGTTGTTGCAACAGCTGCTCGGATTTTTCCTCGACCAGTATTAAGCGTATGCGCGGTAAAGCGTGTTTGATCAGCGGTACCAGCTGTGGAAACAAATAGCTGGCCAACGTGGGAAACGCGCCCAAGCGCAGATTCCCGGACAGCGGGTCTTGAGCGGTGGCGGCCAATTCCTTGATGTTGGCTTGTTCCTTCAGGATGCGTCGGGCCGAGGCGATGATTTGCTCGCCGAGTTCGGTCGGCAATACCTTTTTATTGGTGCGTTCGAAAATTTGTATACCCAATTCGTCTTCGAGCTTTTTGATTTGAGTGCTCAAGGTCGGTTGGCTGATGAAACAGCGTTCGGCGGCTTGGCCGAAACTGCGCAAATCGGCGACGGCAATCAGATATTGCAAGTCACGTAGATTCATCGCGTGCGATCGGAGGGGCGGGAGTTTTTAAACGGCATGGCGGTTACTATAACCTATCCCTTTGAATGGGTAGCGGCTCTCGGTAGCCCGCATGGTTTGTTGACCTCCTGATTGGGTGCGGAGCATCTCATGCTGGTTTGTGCCATTCTTGATTGAATCGGAGATACCGATGAATTCTAAACTCATTCGTTTAGCCGGCATCGCGCTGGCCCTGGTCGCTGACCCCTTGCCGGCGGCGGACATCTACGAATTGTCTCGCGAAGGTAATCTGGCCGGAATTGCCGAGTACGTACAGCGCGGCGGCGCGGTGAATACGATCAACGCAGACGGCTATCCGCCATTGATTTTGGCCGCTTACCACGGCCATCTGCCGGCCGTGCAAGCGCTGCACGCGGCCGGCGCCGACGCTTGCGCCGAAGATACCAAGGGTAACGATGCCTTGATGGGCGTGGCCTTCAAGGGCGACCGCGAGACCGCGCGCTGGCTGGTTGAAAGCGCCGGTTGCAACGTCAATCACCGTAATCGGCTCGGCCAGACCGCGTTGATGCTGACCGCGCTATTCGACCGCGAGACCATCGCCGAACTGCTGCTGCGACACGGCGCCGATCCCGAGCTGCGCGACGCGTTGGGCAACAGTGCAGCCAGCCTGGCGCGGAGCCAGGGCCTGGACCGGTTCGTGGCGAAATTGCGGCCGCTCGCGAGCTTGCGTTGAGCCTTCAATCCCACGCCAACGCGCCGCCGCTCTGGTATTCGGTGACGCGAGTTTCGAAAAAGTTTTTCTCCTTGCGTAGATTGGCCTGTTCGTCCAGCCACGGTAAGACGTTTTTGGCGCCGGGGAAAGGCTCGATGAGGCCAAGCTGCCGGGTGCGACGATTGGCGACAAAGCGGAATTGCTCGATATGCAAGCCGGCGTTGTAGCCCAGGATCGGTTCGCGTAGCAGGTAGCCGGCGTAATCCGCTTCCGCCGCTTCGGCTTCGTCCCACATTCGGCGGAGCGCATCGGCGTCGAGGACCAGGTTCTCTTCATCCAATAATTGCCGCACCACGCGGATGCCGAACGCGCAATGCAGCACTTCGTCGCGCATGATGTACTGGAGTTGCTCGGCGGCGCCGGTCATCAGGCCGCGCCGCTGCAACGCAAACACCGGGCTGAAGCCGTTGTAAAACCAGCAGCCCTCGAACACGGCGGCGAAAAACAGATAAGCCATCGCAAATTCGTGCAGCGCGTCGCGGTCGGTCAACGGCCGGCCGGATTGCAGCACGCCGTGCAAGCGGCGGTTGGCCAGCGCGATCTTGGCCTGAATTTCCGGCACCACCCGGTAGCGGTTATAGATTTCGCGCTGGTCCAGCCCCAGGGTTTCGATGCAATGCTGGTAGGTCCAAGTGTGTAGCGCTTCCTCGTAAACTTGCCGGGCCTGGTAGATTTGCAATTCCGGTGCGGTCATTTTTTCCATCACCGCCAGGCCGATGTTGCGCATCGCCAGAATGTCGGAAGTGGTTAAGTAAGCCAGCACGTTCTCGAACACATGGCGCTCGGCCGGCGTCAGTTTGTGCTGGTAATCGTGTACGTCCCGCGCCATCGAGATTTCCAACGGCGTCCAATGGTTGCGGTTGGCATTCAGGAAAAACGACCAGGCCCACGGGTACTTGAACGGCGCCAGTTGGTTGATGTCGGCCTGGCCGTTGACCACCCGCTTTTGCTCGGTCTGGATCGGCGGCAAGGCCGCATCGGCCCGACCTCCATCGCTCCGGCCGCCGGCCTCGGAACTTTCCGGCTTCGGTGGCGCGACCGGCAAATCCCAATCGTCGAATGCTAATCCAGCCTTCATTGGCAGGCCTCGCAATCCGGGTCGGCGATCGAGCAGACTTTTATATCGTTCCCACGCTCAGCGTGGGAATGCAGTTCGAACCGCTCTGCGGTTCCCGCCTTCGGAGCGTCCTCCACCGGGTTTCCACGCGAAGCATAGGAACCGTAATCGCCAGTGCCGCCGGCTTTTTCCATCGCCGTCGCCCCCAAGCCGCGCAAATAGTAAGTGGTCTTCAAACCGCGTTGCCAGGCTAGCCGGTACAAACGGTCCAGTTTACTGCCGGTCGGCGCGGCGACGTACAAATTCAGCGACTGCGACTGGTCTATCCACTTCTGGCGGCGGGCGGCGGCTTCGATCAGCCATTCCGGGTCGATTTCGAACGCGGTGGCAAAACGCGCCTTGAGGTCGGCCGGCACCCGTTCGATGGCGGCCAGCGAGCCGTCGAAGTATTTCAAGTCGGCGACCATCACCGCGTCCCACAAACCCAGCGCCTTCAACTCGCGGACCAGTGCGGCGTTGACCACGGTGAATTCGCCGGACAGATTGGATTTGACGTACAGATTTTGATAAATCGGCTCGATGGTCGCCGACACGCCGACAATGTTGGCAATGGTCGCGGTCGGCGCAATCGCGATGCAGTTGGAATTACGCATGCCGACTTGGCCGATGCGCTCGCGCAAGGCTTGCCAATCCAACTGTCCGCCGGACGGCACGCCCAAGTCGCCGCGCGTTTCAGCCAAGCGTTCCAGCGTGTCCGGCGGCAACAAACCTTGCTGCCACAAGCTACCGGCGAAGCTGTTGTAGCGGCCGCGCTGCTCGGCCAAATCCGCCGACGCTTGGTAGGCGTGATAGCACAGCATTTCCGCCGAGCGGTCGGCGAATTCCAGCGCTTCCGGGCTGGCGTAACCGAACCCCATGCGCTGCAGACAATCGGCGAAGCCCATCATGCCCAGCCCAACCGGACGGTGGCGCAGGTTGGCGTTACGGGCCTTGGCCGTCGCGTAATAGTTGATGTCGATGACGTTGTCCAGCATCCGCATCGCGGTGGCGACGGTGCGGCGCAGCTTGTCGTTGTCCAATTGCCAGACGCCGCCGCGTTCGACCAAATGCGCCGGCAGATTCACCGAACCCAAGTTGCAAACGGCGGTTTCGTCGACCGAGGTATTCAGCGTGATTTCGGTGCACAGATTGGAGCTATGAATGACCCCGGCGTGTTGCTGCGGCGAACGCAGATTGCAGGCGTCCTTGAAGGTAAGCCACGGCTGGCCGGTTTCGAACAGCACGGTCAGCATCTTGCGCCAAAGTTGTACCGCGCCGATGCGTTTAAACAATTTAATCTCTCCGCGCTCGGTCTTGGCCTCGTAGGCTCGGTAAGCTTCGGCGAAGGCCGCGCCGTAAAGCTCGTGCAAGTCCGGCGTGTCCACCGGCGAAAACAAGGTCCAGTCGCCGTTGTTTCTTACCCGCTGCATGAACAGGTCCGATACCCAGGCGGCGGTGTTCATGTCGTGGCAACGGCGCCGATCGTCGCCGGTGTTTTTGCGCAGCTCCAGAAATTCCTCGAAATCCAGATGCCAGTTTTCCAGATAGGCACACACCGCGCCCTTGCGCTTGCCGCCTTGATTGACCGCGACGGCGGTATCGTTGACCACTTTCAAAAACGGAATCACGCCCTGGCTGTGGCCGTTGGTGCCCTTGATCCGGCTGCCCAGCGCCCGCACCGGCGTCCAGTCGTTGCCCAGGCCGCCGGCGTATTTTTGCAGCAGCGCGTTTTCCTTGATGGCTTGATAAATGCCGTCCAAGTCGTCGGAGACCGTGGTCAGGTAGCACGACGACAGTTGCGGGTGGCGGGTGCCGCTGTTGAACAAGGTCGGCGTCGAGCACATGAAATCGAAGCTGGACAGTAGACGGTAAAACTCGATCGCCCACGCCTCGCGGTCGATTTCGTTTAGCGCCAAGCCCATCGCCACCCGCATGAAAAACCACTGCGGCAATTCGATGCGGCGGCCGTCGACGTGTAGAAAATAGCGGTCGTACAGGGTTTGCAAGCCCAGATAGTCGAATTGCAGATCGCGCTCGGCCAGTAGAGCCTGACCCAGCTTTTCCAAGTCGAATTCGGCCAGACGCGGGTCCAGCAATTCGGCGGCGATGCCGGCCGCAATGAATGCCGCGAAATCGGCGGGGTAATGTTTGCTCATCGCCGCTTGAGTCGCCGCCATGCCCAGTACTTCCAGGCGCAAATTGCTCAATAACAAGCGCGCGGCGACCTTGCCGTAATCGGGTTCGGCTTCGATCAAGGTCCGCGCGGCCAGCACCAGGGCCTGGCGCACAGCCGCCAGCGGCATGCCGTCGTACAGATTGGGCAGGGTTTGCGTCCAGACCGTCTCGGCATCGACATCGTTCAGCCCGGCGCAGGCCTCGCGGCACAAGGCGATGAACCCGGCGCTGTCCAAGGGCAGGCGTTGGCCGTCGTCGTCCACGTGCAAAGCGGGAGCGGGTTTGTCGCCGGCTTGCCGGGCAGCGCGTTGCTCGGCGTGTTTCTCCCGGTACAGCACATAGGCGCGGGCTACGTCGTGGGCGCCTGAGCGCATCAAAGCCAATTCCACCTGGTCCTGAATATCCTCGATAGGCACGGTGCCGCCGCCGGGCAGACGCCTGGTCAACGCCTCGACGACGCTGGCGGTCAACCCGGCCACCTGCTCGCGAATCCGCGCCGAATTGACGCCGTGTTGGCCTTCGACCGCCAAAAAGGCCTTGGTGATGGCAACGGCGATTTTTTCCGGCCGAAAGGCGACCACGGAGCTATCGCGGCGGATGACTTCCAAGCCGCTATCGCGCGCGGGTAGTGGGCTGTGATGAACGGCTTCGGTGCCGGAGGTGTTGGTGATAGGTCGGGCGGTGGCGGTGTCCATGCGATTCTCCACGAAGGCAGCGGGGAGGCGCAAAGCCGCAACGGTGGGCGCGCGACCGGGTAAGGCCCAATCCGCGACATCGACCATCGCCCTCGGAGACACCCCGCTCCCGGTTGATAAAGGTTTCGAGGGCAGGTCTCCTGGCTCTCGGGTCGTCGCCTGGGTTCGCCTTCCCGGACTCGCGTCCAGTGACATGCTTGAACCAAGACTCGCCGATTACAGTTGCGGGGGCAGCTCCGGCTTTCCGGCGATCATGCGAGAAACGCAAGCGCCGACCGGATTCCCTTTTAATCCCCTTCGGGGGGAACCGTCTTGGCGAGGGAGTTTAGGCGGGGCAAAACGATCTGTCAAGGCGATATTCACTATATATTGTGAATATTTTATTGGAATTTCCCGTATATAGTGCCTGGGAATCGATACCGGCAGGCCGCCGCCCGCTTCGGTGACTGTCCTGCCGGATGGTTGGCGAACGCTGCGTTGGAATCTGTCGAGACACTCCGAAGGCTTGATTGACGTGATACGGACGCGGGGATATATTGCTTGTATATAGCATTCCGGAGGCGCCCATGACGACCAGTACCGTATTTACCAACAACCGCAGTCAGGCCGTGCGCCTGCCCGCCGACATGCGCTTTCCCGACAGCGTCAAAAAAGTTGAGGTTCGTGCCGTCGGGCAGGAGCGCATCATTGCCCCTGCGGACGCGGCCTGGGACAGTTTTTTTCTCGACGGTCCCAGCGTCAGCGACGATTTTCTAAACGAACGCCCTGGCCAGCAGCAAGGCGAGCGCGAGAGTTTTTAAGCGCATGCTGAAATATCTGCTCGACACCAACATCGTCATCTATGTGATTAAGCGGCGACCGATCGAGGTGTTGGCGACCTTCAACCGGCATCACGGCCGCATGGCGATTTCCGCCGTGACCCTGGCCGAATTAATCCACGGTGCCGAGAAAAGCCAATTTCCCGAGCGAAATCTTGCCACGGTAGAAGACTTTTGCAGCCGTTTACAGGTATTGCCTTACGACGACGGCGCCGCGATGCATTACGGCGGCATACGCGCCGCGTTGGAGAAGATCGGCCAGCCGATAGGTGTCAACGACCTGCATATCGCCGCTCATGCCCGCAGCCATGGCTTGATACTGGTCAGCAACAACTTGCGGGAGTTCGAACGCGTGCCGGGGTTATTGATGGAGAATTGGTTGGCGTGATTTTTTAGTGGGTAGGATGTGCTGAGCGGTAGCGAAGCGCATCAATCGCGAATGATGTTGTGCAGGTTGTTTACCTCATCTACTGGACTGTTTCAGATTAAGTAGTATGTATAATACACACCATGAATAGCGCGGAATTAATCAAGCAATTGCAAAACGATGGCTGGCTATTGCGAGGCGTGAAAGGTTCGCATCACGTTTTTACTCATCCATCCAAGCCAGGGCATATCAGTGTGCCGCATTCGCGCAAGGACTTGGGCCACGGACTGGTCAACAAATTATTGAAGCAGGCAGGTTTGAAATGAGATATCCAATAGCCATCGAAAGCGGCGACGAAACCCACGCCTATGGTGTCGTGGTGCCCGATTTGCCCGGTTGTTTTTCCGCCGGCGACAGCTTGGACGAAGCGATAGCAAATGCCAAGGAAGCCATCGAATTATGGATGGAGACGGTCATCGAAGACGGCCAAGCCATTCCGGAAGCCGCGCCGATTGCCAAGCATCAGGCCGACCCGGAATTCGCCGGCTGGATTTGGGCGGTCGTCGAAGTGGATCTGTCCAAACTGTCCGGCAAAGCCAAGCGGGTCAATATCACGCTGCCGGAACGAGTGCTGGCCGCCATCGACCAAGCCGCCGCGCGATTCGGCGATACCCGCTCCGGATTGCTGGCCAAAGCGGCTTTGGAATATGTCGAGAGGCATCCGGCAGCTTGATTGGGTTGGTGTCGCCGGCGCGACGGCTTAACTTTGATGTCGGTTCGCGGACCGATAGCCGAGATACTTTCGCTACGAAAACCATCCTTGGTTTTCGCCCTTCGGGCCAGCCTACCGGCTGTTCAAATTCGCTCCCGGCGAATTTGTGCGTCGCCTCGGCAACTGCTCCCGGCGTTGCCCTAACTCCTGCGTTCATGCAGTCGAAAAGAAAGTATCCAAAGACAAATCTGCCTGGAGCAGATTTGGACGCCAACCGCGCACGAAGTGCGAGTGCCTGGATGGCGCGAGTCAGCTGGCGGCCCGGATGCCGCTTAGCTAACTCGGCACATCCAGCGCTCCGAAGGATTTTCGGAAGGGCTGTCCTAGCCCTCCGAAAACGAGCGGCTAATCTCGCCAAATCCTCCGGTGCTCGGCGCGGCAAAACGGGAGAAAACCCCGCCGTGAAATTCGAAACCGTCTAATATTTGCGAGATTTTGTCGGGCGCATTAGCGATAGCGTCATGCGCCGAATGCTTGAAGGCCAACAGCTACGGATTGCGTCTTACGGCCTTAGGATTCACATAGAGCCAAGGTAAACAATGACATATTGCTTAGGATGGACCTCAAAAACCGCTGCCTTTTTGATTGCCGATAGCGCTGTTACATACAGTGAGGAGCGGAAAGAATATGTATCTTTGAGTGATAAGACGACATTTGGCGAACTGCAAGGAAGAGTGCTTGATGGAAAAAAATATGTTTACGAAAAGGCGTTTAAATTATATTCATCAAATAACGTTGCATTTACATTTGCCGGAGATATTCGAATAGGGGAAGAGGTAATAGGCCTCATTAAGGAGCATCTGGAATCAGGAAGAAGTATTTCTCAAGCAATCGATTTTTCAATAAAAAACTATCCATCTTTCGAATTACACGAGTTAGTTCAGATTTTGATTGCTTGTTGCGAAGATAAGCCAAAAATATATGTGATAGATAATAAGAGATCGCCTTGCATTATAGTGACTGATAAGTTTATAAGTTTTGGCTCGGCATCAGAGGATTTTCAACGCTATACGTCGTCGTTTTATCATTCTTTTAACGAATCTAGAGAGAATGAATGGGGTAATCCGTTGGCAGATGAAATGATGTTGTTACGGATGATTGCCCTTCTCCAAAGTTATAGTGCACATAATAATACCATTGGTCATGGTATTGGTGGTGCTTATAGTGGATTATACGTGACAAAGAATGAAATCCATTGGCAGCCTGATATTTATTACATGATACATGGTGAAAATCCGGCTTTTGATAGAGGTGGTTTTGTCTCGATATATATTAGGAATAAATATAAGTTTGTGATTACTGATAGAGTTAATTATGAGTTCTCGAACAACATTGAGCGTCAATGCTCTGAAACCGAAGTTGATAGTATTTTCAAAGGATTGGTTGAGTTGTTCGATAAAGGCATATTTGAATATGTTATTTTTATAAACTCTAGCAGGCATGCCGCAACAATCATTCACATGAATTGTAAGCTAGAACATGCTTATTTGTATATAGACGTGCAAGCCAACAAAAAAGGTACAATTGGTTTTTTGCTGCAAGATCGACTGAATGACATGATAAATGATAATTTCGATCCCATTGAATCAGGCAAATATGCTGTTATTAGATATATACCATACATACCACTTAAAAGTGAAGACTTGGAAAAAATTAAAAAAACATTGGTTGAGATTAGAATATCGAAAACTCATTACTTTGATAATGCGATTTATAAAGGCATTGTTTATGACAATGACAATGTTAAAGAATGGTTTTACATTAACTACGATGCTATCTTTGCTTTCCTTAAGGATTATTCTCAAGAACGACTGATTCATATAGTAGAGTGTTCATCTGATATGCTCTCCCTTGAATACAAGGATGGTGTTATAGTGTTCTCGGATATTGATATTCATGCAATGAATATTATTTTCTCAAAAATAGCAAATAACTATTCAAAAAAGAAAATTTTTCTATTTGATGTTTTAACCAATGATGAAGAAAATAACTCTACGACCCAATATGTGATTAAGATATTGGGACATGATTTTGATGGTGCAAAAAAAATGGCGGAATTGGAGGCGGAATCAAATTTCGGAGAATGTTATATGCTCACGCCGATAGGAGTTCAATATTATCATCCTGCCTATTCATAATTCACGACAGCGCGTAGGTCCGATTAGCAAAGCGTAATCGGACGAATGTTTTATTTTACAAAATTAGCCTCATAAAATTTAAATTTAAAGTAAAGTTTTATTAAAACTGATTCATTATGAACAACATGAATGCCGAGTTCTCTATTCGCGAAACTAACTTGTCTTCAGATATTTATTATTGAAAACAGTCGGACAACATGTGTCCGATTACGCTTCGCTAATCGGACCTACCGATCATGAGTTTATAACCTTCGATTTTGGGATGGTTTTATCCCCTGATGCCGCGCCGAGCACCGGAGGGTTTGGGCGGATCAGCCCGTTAGGGGCGATGCAAGGATGCATCGCGTTTTTCGCAGGGGTTGGGTGCCCCTTCGAAAAAAACCGTCCAAACTCTTCGGAGCGC
>NZ_LUUK01000212.1 GCF_001644025.1 Methylomonas koyamae | reverse complement strand
TAAGCCCTTGATTTATTTGGCTCCCCCGGACGGGCTCGAACCGCCGACCTAGTGATTAACAGTCGCTAAAGACCATGTTTCCATGTATTTCTGTAGGTTGCAGAACATTCCTAAATGCCCGATTATATTGAACTTTATCACATCTTCCGTTCCTGGTTGTTTCATTCTGTGACCTTATGTTGCGGAATTCAAGTGACCACAAAGTGACCACGAAATTATGTTTACTGACAAATCGATCAAAGGACTTAAGGCAAAACCGTCGGCATATAGACTTTATGAAAAAGGGCCCGATAAAGGCTTTGGCGTCAAAGTGACGCCAGCTGGAAGCGTAACCTTTTTTATTCAGTATGCAGGTCCAGATGGTAAACAAAAATTCGCAAGCCTAGGACGGTATCCATCGATTAGCCTATCTGAGGCAAGGGATAAGTGTCGTGAACTGAGACGGGAGATCGATCGAGGGATTGACCCACAATCCCGCATTGAGCTGAGACTTGGTAGCGTAGCCGATTTGTTTGATTACTACATCAAGCACATGGTTGATTCAGGAAAGCGAACTTTTGAAAAAGTCGAGGCCGATCTTCATTACAACTGTAAAGACATTTTGGACTTACAAGCCAAAGACGTAACGCCAGCCCATATAAGAAAAATACTTCACACCATTATTTCGCGAGGCTCGAATGTTCAAGCTAATCGGATTCGATCATACTTAAGAAGAGCATTTGAATTAGGGGTTTATCATGATAACGACCCCAAAAACCTATCAAATGATTTTACCTTTCAAATACAAACCAACCCTGTCGATGCAATTCCAAAAGATACCAGTGCGGAAGTTGCTGGAGAAAGAGCATTATCATTTTCCGAAATAAAAGTACTTTGGAACGAAACATGCCTTCTTGAGCAATTCCATCTGGCTACAAAACTATTACTGCTATATGGCTGTCGATCTTGGGAGCTCTGCGGCGCAATGAAACATGAGTTTGATTTTGACACTATGATTTGGAGCGCCCCGCCAGAGCGAGTGAAAAACGAACGCTGGCTGATATTACCTATTACTCCGTTAGCTAAAAAATTACTTGATAAATTATGGCCGTATTCTGGAAACTCTGATTATCTTTTTCCAAGTCGATATAACGAAGAAAAACCGATACACAAAACGTCTTTGGCTCACGCAATCACGCGAATAAGCAGCATCGATACTTTTACCCCGAGAGATTTAAGAAGAACAGTAAAGACTCGTATGGGAGAAATTGGCATTGAAAAAAGCATCAGAGATAGGATACAAAATCATGCTCTAAATGATGTAAGCTCAAAACATTATGATAGATATGATTATTTACAGGAAAAACGAAGCGCCTTACTAAAATGGGAAAACCACTTAATCGAGTTGAATGGAGATAAAAACACGTAGTGTTGATTTTTATTAGATCAATAAAAAATTAGCCCTTAGTTATTTGTTGGTTCAATTCAATCACAGAATTTTGTTCCTTTTTCCTGCCATACCGAAAACTCTAGAGGACGCAAGCCGAAACGGATAGCATTTCCCGCATGTAACGTTTTGAGTTCGTTTTGTACCAAAATAATAAATTTCTGCTTGTCGTCCTGAGACACGGAATTCGGAGTGCCAGCCAAGATCGATGCGTCATCTGTCTCCAGTCCATCCCGGACAATGGCTCGTATCACTTCAGCCAGTTCGTTTCGATAACGTAATCGAACGATGTCCGGCGGCACGAGCTGCTGCTTTACGGCCACGTATTGCTGGCATGAACGCTCGTACGCCCAGATATAGACATCTCTCAACAATTCAATTCGATTAAGCTCATAGACACCGAGGACCGCGTCCACGTAAGCCTGTTGAGGCACATCGATAAAGGACAGTGGACAGAGATTGTGTTGAATCAGCGGGATGTTGGCCGCCAACCGCGAAACCCGTTTGTTGACGTCTTCGAAGGGTTGCAAGTAAGGCAAATGCACCATCAGGAAAAACGATTGTTCAAACGGATCGTTGATTTCCGCCGCCATGGTCATGACAATCCCAAACAACTCCTCAATCCGTTGCGGCATCGCAATCGGCAAATAGACACTGCCGCCGATATCGACCGCCCGATTGCGCAGGCGGCCACAACTCATCGGATCTGCCAACAAACCATCCGATAAAAAAGCATGTAAGGCAACGATGGTTTCAGTTGTGACGCCGGCATGCTCGGTATCGCGTACCAAATATTCAATGGCCGATTTGTGATTGAGGATCATCTGGGTTTCCATGACATCCTTCCCGTCAGCGGCCTGACCGAATTCAATCAAGCGTTCGGTATCCAGTCGACTGTAGGTATTGCCTTCCAATCGGGAAGAAGCCCAAGAAAGGTCGATGAGCAGGCGATTCAGAATGTCACGGGCAAAGGTTCCTGCCGGGGTTTGCTCAGACGGCGACCTGCCCAGGGTATGTAATTGTTCGCGTAAACCAGCTGATAAGTAATAGGTGTGGTTTGGATAGTACTGCCCCAGGAAATCCGGTTGGTAGCTGACGGGAGGCCTTTGAGTTCGTGGTTGACGAATAAAGAACTTGATCTCTTCGCCTTCAGGCGAAATGGGAATGTAAACTTCGTCAACGCCATGCCGGTTTGAGTCATCCACACCATCAACTGTGGCGATACCCGTACCAGGCTTTACTACTTTATACTTCAGTGCTCGTCCATCGCCTTCGCTAACAATGCGACGCTCTGCCACCAATGTGGCCAATCGACGTTGTAAAGTGCGGCCCTTAATTTCGAAATCTAGCCATTGCGCAATGTCTTTCGCGCCAATACCTTCGGGATATTGAGCAATCAGCTTTTCGATTCGTTCCAGCTCTTCTGATGGGACTATTTTTGGCATGATTTCATTTTTTGTGTCGCGATTAGTTTTAATGCGCCATTTAATATGTCATTAAACCAAAAATCGCGCCATAAAAACATCTTGGTTGCACGATTAAACTTAATCCAACTTCAGCCCGCTCCAGTCATCACGCTCCGTACCGACCGCAAGACTAAGCAAGGCCAAAATCCGATGACTAGCGAAAAACCGCGAAAAGAGGGGTTTTTCGAGCGTATAGAATTTTTGGCAACGTCGTAAACTCGCATCAAGACCATTACGGCGAGCTTGCGATGTGCAATATTCCTTCAAAAAACCTTAAGCTTCAGTTTCCATTTCAAAACGTTGTTAAACATATACGGATTGGCATGTTTGTCGGCTTTTGCATCATCAGCCAACCCATGGAATCAATGGCTGATGGAGCCGTTCAAATAAACAGCAGCAACCAACAGTCTCCTGGTTCAAAAACCACATTATGGAACACGCTATGGGGCCATATTGCTCGGAGACATGGCATTGACCCCTACATTCTCTATGCCGTTGCGCTCACCGAATCGCGAAAAAACGATGACCAGAATAAAGTCATACCCTCGCCTTGGGCCATCAATAACGCTGGCAACGCCTATATTCCTGGCAGCCAGCAGGAAGCCGAAGCATTGCTCAATCAATTGATGGATCAAGGTAAACGCAATATCGACGTTGGCATGATGCAAGTCAATCTTCGGTGGCATGGCCACCGTGTTGCGAGACCAGAGCAACTCTTGATACCAAGCACCAATCTCGAAATCGGCGCAAGTGTACTCTCCGAGGCCATCCAATCAGTGCCTGGCAATCTTGCACATGGCATAGGCCGATATTACAGTTGGAAAAATGAGCCGGCAGCCATCCAGTACGGACGGAAAGTTATTGCCCTGGCAAATCAAATTCGTGCAATTCTTTAGCCAATCGAGGATTGCAGAATGGATGAGAATCTCTACAAACTCAATCTCGACTACCTTATCGTCGCTCAATCCTTAATTTTTTCCGGCAGCGAACAGAAAGCCATGTTCTGCTTAGGCTTAACGACCGAAGCGGTTTCGTTACTCCGAAAGATGCCACTCGCACAATTAAAAAGCTTGGCTAGAAGTGATTGCCTGACCTTTGTCCCCCGTTTCAATCCTCATAAATGGAGCAAATTTCTAAACGTCGAAAAAAATGAAGATCCCAATGCACTCGACGCACGAACCATCGAACTCCTGACGCTTTTGTCCTCCCCTTCACCAGAGTCATGAGCGACCATTGCCCTTTTGCTGCTCGACTCAAAGATCAGTATTGGGCCTATCAATTGCTGAAACGAAAGTTGCGTACCAAATTGGCCAGCCGGGTCATCAAAACCCTGCGCCCTAAAGAATTGTGTAACCTTTACTTTTCGATGCACCGCGAAAGCCCAGTGGCGGGACTGGTCCCCAGCATTATGGCAATGCCGCAGTCACGCGAGTCGTTTCTTTACATGGCCCTATTTGCTTCAATCTATCGAAGCGCTTGCTCAGGCGCTATCAGAGCAGAAATAGACCTAAATGCCATGGTATTTGCCTGGGACACTTTTTGCGCATTTTATCCAAACCATATTCAAGAACGCCGACCGTTTGGCCGCATACGGCCTGCGAATTTCGATGAAGCCTGGATTATCATCGAGGCTCTGAAAGACGGTCTCGCTGAACTACCTTACTGTACGACCTGCCATACACCTTATTTGGTTATTCATGGCTGTAAATACCAACAGGTCTGCCAAATGTGCGTGCTAAACCAAATCCCTAAATCCATAGCGATCAACGAGGAACTGATCCTAGGGACAGTCAGACCTAGTTACTTAGTCCCATAGCGGTCGATTCGTTGTCAAGGCAGGTCGATCCCACTTCACATTGTTGCATCAATTTTCATTCATAGGCTTATAATCCACCCATCCAATCTTCCTATGTAATCAGGCTATGAAAACAGTGAATGTCAGCGGTCTAAAGAACAACCCTAGCGAAGCGTTACGTATGGCTCACGATGATATGGTTCTGGTCATGAATCGAAACGAACCGGATGCCGTGATGGTCGGCCTCAAATCCGCAAAAATCATTGGTATGCCGGGTGTGCGTAAAGCCTTGGCAACGGCACTCTTCAAGGACGGCAATCTGTCCCTTGCCCGCTCCGCCAAACTGGCCGATATGCCATTGGCCAATTTTATTGCTCATGTCTCCCGCTTGGGTATCCCCGTCATAGATCAAACGGCCGACGAAGTTGGGGATGATTTAGACACCCTGGACCAGTGGCTAAACCAAGCCTGAACGCTGATGGTCAAAAAAGTGATTGTCGATGCCAGTCCATTGATTGGACTGGCGTTGGTGGATGGTTTAATCTGGCTACCCCAGTTATTTGGCCAGATTTTCGTACCCGAATCGGTGAAACAAGAAGTGTTACCGGGCAAATCGGCGCCGGGTGAACAATCGCTGGCTCGCGCATTCGATTCGGGTTGGTTAACGGTATGGCATGAATCCATCACACCTTGTTTAGACATTGATCTGGACGCTGGTGAAACGGATTGCATCAACATCGCGCTATCGTCACCCGAAAACTATTTGCTGATCATGGACGAACGTGCCGGCCGGGCTGTGGCTAAAGAATATCAACTCCAAGTGGTCGGTACTGCCGCTGTCATCGGGCTAGCCAAAAAGCGAGGTTTGATTGCGTCGGCTCGAGCCGTTTTTGAAGTCTTGCACCGTTCGGATTTTCGAATTTCGGCTACCGTGATCAACAAAATTTTAGCAAGTGTCGGCGAGTAAACCGTTCGATATGCAGGTCATCTTTCTTTGCCTTGTTGAAATAGCTTTGATTTAAAAAACCTACTTGGAGCGTTAGTTCATTCGCGATAGGATTGCCCAACCCCTTAAGCATGGAGAATACAATGTCTTCACAGTCATCACTCTCAGATCGGTTCAAACGCCCCAGCCAGTCGATTCAATCTCGATCCAATCACTCAATGTTTAATGGCCGTCATGCAACTGTCGATTGCCCCGAATGCCATCGAATCATGGTGCCGCGCGTCATTACCTATTATGGACAACCAACAAAATCGATTTGCCCATTTTGCGGCGCAACGTTTGCGCGGTTTCCGAGTGGATTACAGAAGTTTTTGCAGCGTTTTCATACCCGCACATTAACTACAAAGCACTTTAATTTTTTTAGCTTGGCAGCTGGATTATTTGGATTAACATTCATGGGCAGTTCAAAAGACATGCTGCCTGAAACACTTTCTACATTTGCCCTTTTTGGTTTCGTTACTTTTACTGCTCTAGCATTAGCAGAATTAGTTTTTCAGTGTATTGAACAATTGGCAAATCGTCTTTCCCATGAAAGTAATTACTATTGGGCTACCTTAGTGTTTGTAGCCTGGGTACTGGGGAGTATTAACAATGAACTTACCGTACCAATTATTATGCTCTCATTTGCCATGATTCTGCGAGGGCTTATTGTTGGTTTTGGACAAATTCTTCGCAACAAATAATTCATGGTTCTTAATAATTAATTAGTCCTCTAGCTCGATTAAAGCTACTAATCTGATCTATAAGATCCATGCGATTTTGGCCGGCTGCACTCATCAATAACTTTGAAATATTGTTGCCATCAATGTCTCCTTCCTCTTTGATCAATTGTTGTTTTGCTGCGGCCAAATTTCCGCTATATCCTCCACCAACTGATATTCCAGCGAATGCTTCAAACATTGCTGCTCGGTAATATGTTTTTTGACTTGGCGTTAATTTGTCACCGATTTCATTAATTCTTTGGTCTGCCCAAGCCTGGGTAGTTTGAATAAAACCGGAGTAAGATTTAGAGGCTCCGTATTTTACGGAATCCCAAAAGCTTGCTCCGTTCGAGTAAGCTTCTGTAGTATTTGAAGTAAATTCTTTAATGCTTTCAGCACCAGAAGAACCCACGGCTTCGATATTCTTGGCGGTATTATAAATACTCCCTCCCAGGTAATCGTATGTTGCCTCCGCTACCGAAGGCGTGTCATTGGCCGCTGCCGCAATCGATTGCCTAAAGTGCCCCGCTTTGACATTCGCCAATTGACCGAAACCTTCTCTTGAATTTTGTTCACGCTCTGCCAAATTACGATCATGTTGTGCGTCGATATGGGCTTCGCCGCCGGCAATTTTTTCCGTCGCTGAACCAATATGCGCCTGAGCACGCTGATTTAGCAATTCGGTTTCAGCGCGTGGGTCTTTGAGATTGGCCTGTTCGACTGATGCCTGAACCCTGCCAGCTTCCGGAGCGCTGGCTTTCAGGGATTCATTCCGGCTGGCATTCCAGCTTTGATCGGCTTGCGGCGCATTAAAAGCATCGCCGAGCAGTTGATAACCCGAGAGTTGCGCGTGGTGCGATTGCTGATCGTCCAGCGTGCGGTAACTGGGTGAGGAGAAGCCGGTCAATAACGACATACCAGCGGCGGCATAGGCCTGATCGGCATCGCTAATCCAACCGGCGGCTTTCCATTGCGAGGCCAATCGCTGTGTATCGCCTCGCAAACCGTATTGATCCAGCGTGCGATCCAGGCGCTCCATCAACCTGTTGTCATTAGCGATTTTGTAACCGGTTTCCGCCGCGCCGAAACTGGCTTGCGTTCCGAAGCGTTGTTGGGCCGATAGGGTTTGTTGATAGGATTCGCTGGCGGATACCGCGTCGGTTGCACTGTGTTGCAACGAAGACAGCGATTGATTTTGTAAGCCCATGGACGCCACATTACGGGTGCCGGTTTGCGCATCTAGTGCCAGGCTTTTCGCCAAGCCGGCTTGATAACCCTGACTGTCGTTGACGGTCTGGCTGATGTCGGCGGCAATAGCATCGGATTTATCCTGACTGACTTTGAAATCGTTTTGCAAGCGACCGGAGATTGCGCCGCTCAATTGGTCGCTACCCAGCTTGGCGCCGGCGTTGGCGCTGCCGGCAACCAGTGCCGAGAACTGATCCGCGGAAATACCGGTGTCTGCATGCTTCTTGGCGAAGGCTTCACCGAACTGACGATTATAGGCATCGGTATAACTGGAACTGCTGGCGATTTGATTGCCCAGCGACCGACTGTCAAAGGCATCGCTGGTGATGCTGGCCGATTTCGAGGCCGTGGATGACACGCTGTGCATGAAGCTGCTGGTGGCTTGTTCCGATGCGGAATAGGCCGACGACACGGCCGTACTCATGTCCTTGCCGGCGGTAAAGGTCGGCAGGACCTTGTCGACTCCGGTTTGGGTGACCGCCGACAACGGACTGTATTGATGTTGCGATTGGGCATTCAAGACCGGTGCCGGGCTGATCACATCGGGCGTGGCGATTTTCTCGTTCACGTAATCCCCGCCGTCCATCCGTCCCAGGAAATGCGTCGCCGTTACCGCACCGCGGTAGATCAGCATCAAGGTAATGGCCGGCGTCGACGCCGCCAGCATGCCGCCGATCGACAGCCATTGCTGCAACTCCATGTCCAGCTGATAAATGCCCATCATTGACGGCAAGTTGTAGGTAGCGGTGGTCAGCGCCGCCATCTTGCCGGCGGCCGACATCTGGATGAACAGATTGATCACCGCCAGAATAGGCATCCACAATTGGATCCACAACAACATCGAGAAGTAGCCGATATTCATCCGGATACCGACATTGCCCAGCATCACCACGAAGGCCATGATCGGGGCAATGGCATAACTCAAGCCTTCGATGAAGGCCATCATGGGCCGTACAATCTTGGCAAACAGGGTTTGCTCGGCGGCCCATTGGGTATTACGTTGCTGAATCGCTTGCTCGACCATCGCCGCCTTGTTCCAATGCAAGCCGTCCTCATGCCGACCGATGACGCCTTTCTCGAACATCGGCATGATAGCTGACATCAGCATGTAATCGGCCGCATCGATAACGCCGGGACCGGCCAACGCATCGAATGCATCCTGGATTTTCGGCACCGTGTCGGCCGCCGCCGGTACGCCCAAGGTCGGTTGCAACAACCCTTCCAGCGCTGTCGCAAAATTGCCATTGGCCACCACGCTCAAATCGGCCCAGGCATCCGTACAGGTTTTGGTTTGTGGTTGCCCTCCGACATAGATTTGGGTCATATAGATGTCGGAATCGAAGCGGATGGCATTCAAGGGATCGGCATCGCGCAAAATGGCATCTACTGATTTCTGGTTTAGATCGACACTGGTTAAGGTGCATTCACGCACGTAATTAGCAAATGAGGTTTCCATATCGCTGCCGGCATTCGGCACGTTGGCCGCCCCTAAATTCACCCGCGACAACAAATTCTTCCGCACCGCCGTCAAGGTCTGCAAACTGTCGGCAAAACCATTGCCGGTCATCGACGGCGTGCCAAAGCCCTGCTCAAACAAGCGTGTGGTTCGATAGCCCATGTTCGACATCACGCTACCCACGACTGCCGGACCCAAGGGTACATTGTCGACCACCACCACGCTACCGGTATAGGCATCCTCGATCGACACCTGCACCGACGGCGCATATAGCATCAACCACAACACGTAAGCCAACAATAAATCCTGATAACGAATGCCACGACCATCCCATTGCAACAACGCCCGCAGCATGACGATGATGACGCCGATCAAACCACCCACGGCTGCGGCAGTGCGGTAATCGCCGGTACCGGAAATCATCGCGATCGCATTGAGGACGGCTTGCAAATAGGCGGAATCGCCCACGGAGAAGATTTCAAACATGGGCGGCCTGCCTTTTAAACAACGTGGGTGAAATGCATAGCTTGGAGACGGAAGTAATGAGCGTTTAAGGACTTGGCCAAGCCACCCCGGAAGCCGGCAATTGCGCCACCGTGCCGTAGTGCTTGGGCTTCACGGTGGTCATCAATTGCTGGTAAAACGCCATCAAGGTTTGTGGATTGCCGTAGCGACCGGCGATGGTGACGTATTCGTCCTGGATTTGCTCCCTGGCATCCTTCAAGGCATCCATCAGCAATTTGGCGTAGGCATGGTCATTCATGTGTGCGGCGGTTTGCACGGCAGTGAGCAATTCGTTGACGATTAGCTGCGCCAGTTCCAAGGCAATCACCGGCGCCGCTTCTTCGGCCCACATCCTGGCAATGCCGGCATCTTCCCTTGCCAGGTTATGGATCATGCCGCCGATGGCATCCGGTACGGTTTGCATGAAGGCTTTTTCGCTGTCGGTGATTTGACCGCTGTTGGTCGAGAATTTGTAAATCAAACCGTTGCCGGAATTGGCCGATCCTAACAAGATCTCCATCACCCGTTGCTTCAAGCCCACCAGATTGACGTTCTGGACAATGGGTTTGAGGCACTGATCGGCATCGTGTCCATCCGAACAGGTGTACATCCTGACGGTTTGATAACTATTTCCGGCGTCATTGCCGTACATCAGATCCTTGATCCGCAGCACTGGCGGCGGCGCGCTGATGGCATTGTTTTCGCCTTTGCCGTCGGGCGCGGCTTGCGGGGCATCGACGATCACCGTGCCGGAAATACTCATCGCCGCTTCCAGCAAACTGTTGCCACCAAACCGAAACCAACCGCCGGCATTTTGATTGACCAAGGCCCGCCAGACCAGATTGCCCTGAATGATCTTGGTCATGTCGGCAGGGTCGTTTTGCTTGACCTGCTGTACCGGATCGCCCAAGGTACTGGTGTTGGTCCAGCTGGAAAACACATCCGAAATGCCTTGGGTAAATGAGGCATTGGACAAATTGGTCTTGCTTTGCAGATCGAAGGCTTTGACCGTATCGTTCACCAAGCCTTGCGCCAGCCGGCAGGAATTGCTGAACATCTGGTTCATTTCCTGGATTTTCTTTTGCAGATCGGTCATCACCGAGGCGCACCAGGGACACATGGCACCGACCGCTAACTGGAACGCATAGCCCGCCGCATTGCCCGCCACGTTGCGCATCAATTGCACGAACTGGTTGAAATTGATGAAACTGAAACTGCCGGCGAACAAATCGATGCCTCCGCAGCCAGCGCTGAACGACGGCGGCACGAACGAAACCAAGTTGGTGTTGGTGATGCCATTGCGAGCCACCAGGCTGCCGCCGGTAATCACGCCACGGCGCTGTCCCAAATGGGCCGTTGGGGCTGTGAAATTGGTCATGGTGCCGAACATGCTATCCATTTCCTGTTGCAGGTCGGCATAGGCTGGAACGGAGCTCTCAACCAACAAAATCAATACGACGACTTGGCGATAGCGTAATCGAACCGTAAACGACGTCATGGCGTGCTCCTCATTTGCGCACTGCGTTGCAATGCCTGGATCAGTGACAGTGGATCTTGAGTGACCGCAGGGCTGATGCTACCGGCGGCCGGTAACAGCATCGGCGTGTTACGAATACCCTGAGTGGTTTGGTATTGCGAGGCATCGATCCATCCCGCTTCCTTGGCGGCCAGCAGAATCCGTCCGGTGATTTCTTCCAACGACAACGCGCCTTGCGCCAACGGCACAATTTGCTTGGGCGGTTTCATCATGAACAGCGCCGGGGTTTGTTCGACGCCCAACATCGCGGCCTGACCGTTATCCCGTTTGAACTCACTGAAAAAGCCGTTCGGCATCGGTAAACCATCCAACGACACGGGATAAATCTTGAATCCATAAGCGTTTTCCAGCATCGCCAGAATCGGTGCCTGGACATGGCAGTAAGGACAATCGGACCGAAAGAAAAACAGGATTCCTGCTTGTGCAGAAATCGCTTTCAAGGCACGCTCGGCCACCACGCTGGCTTGATGATTGGCTTCATTGGCCGCATAAGTTGCCACCGGCCGGCGCACCGTTTCATCGAGTTGTGGATCTGACATCACCACGTAGCGGGCGGCATTGGTAAAGCGCTCTGCTTTGTCCATCATCACCCGTTGCAGGTAATAAAACGCGGCGACGTTTTCGGGACTCGGATCGTCGATGGCCTGGTTCAGGTAATGCTCAAGGTTTTGCTTCAACCAGGCCGAGGATAGCGGTTGGGGCTCTGCAGAGGGCTGGGCTTGTGTTTTTGGTTCAATTTCAGCCTGAACGACGCTGGGCGGTTTGCTGTCAGGTTTGGGCTTTTGCTGATCGTCTTGAATTTCGGGTTGGGCATTTTTAACCGGCTCAGGCAACACCTCATACCAAAACCAGCCGCGCTGCTTGTCGACGAAATAGGAAACTTCGGACGTGTCGTCCTTACCCATCGCCAGCGAGGCTCTGAGACACAAGCTCAAGATGATCGGTAAAGAAATGGCATTTCGGTTCATCGCGCCATTGTCCGTCAGATTTTCCCAGCGACTTTTGCAGCTGACGACGAAAACGCCATCAACTGCAAGATGGTTCGAAAAGCTATCGCAGAATCCGACCGTAACGGCAGACGATCGCAAATTCGGCGTCAACTGCAATCGGCATCCCATGTCGGTTGCCTAAAATGCCGGCGTTATTGCGAACGAACGATGGCCCGCAAATCCCAATAGGAAATCGACTTTCGCTTTACCTACGCTAGTAGGGAAACGAGGCAACGGTAATCGGCCTGAAAGCCGAAGTTATTTCCTAGATATGCATGAATCACGCCATTTTGCCAAGGCAATGCCTAAATGAACCAGCCAGAAAATGACAGTGAAATGCCTACTGCGGTAGGCATTTAAGGTGCAAATAACTATGCACTAAGGCGCTTTCCAAGTCTCTCAATTAACAGAAAATCCCGTTAGGCATTGTCCATGTCTATCCCTACAGTTAAGTACTAGGAAAATTCATGTCCAGCGAACAACCTGTCAACACTCAGTCCACTCTCACCGAACAAGACCTACTGCATTGGACCCAAGCCCGCTGCGATCATCTCCAGGCACAAGCCAAAGTGCTGGTCGATGATTATTGGCGCCAATTGAAAAGCCAGCGCCAGAAACACAACAAAAGCGAATCGGGCCGAATCGGCGTCCGCATCCGCTGCCGGGAAAACCAACGTGCATTCAGCATCGAGTGGTACCGCATGGCCACGTTGCGGCAAAACGGTCAAACCAGGCCAATTGCGCAGTACGTTAAGAAAGGCCGTGGCTATCGTTATCCGCTCGGCAACCTGCTGAAGGGGGAGCCTGTCTGGGAGGCGGAATTGGTCGAAGAACTGGAAACCGAGTTTGCTCATATTCGGCAACAGCTCGATCAGCTGGGAAAAATCCGCGATGCGGTGCAGCGTTATTGCAGGGTAATTGAAGCCGTACAAAAGCAAGCATTACGCGAATAAACCAGACTGGTATTTATGGTTCCCCTTCGGCCATATGCAATCAACTGTCGTTTGCCTCAAGAATTTGAACGGTTTGTAACTGACTATTCCTTGGGGATCAATTATTCCTGAGTGATGACCAATCAATGCTAGAAAAACCCAATTGGTGCGAATCATTACAATAATGGAACATTTTGAATGATAAGCCCCTAGCAGTCTTACCGTCGGCTTCGCTCTAAAACATTACAGTACTACTGGTTTTTATTGTAAAAACAATTCACTAATCATCGATTCAATTCCAGAATTATCTGTGGCGGACAGTGGTATCAATTTTGCTTGGCACATCGTTATAGTCTCTAATATATTACGAAGCCAGACATTCATGTCTAATGGATGAGCCGTTTGAACAATTTCTATACTTTAACTTTAGCCAAGGAACCACTATGAAGTTTGCCAAACACTTTCTGTTCGTTGCTCTAACCCTGCTTTCCATTGCGGCGCAGGCGGAAAAAATCACCATCGCTGCCGCGTCCGATCTTAAGTTTGCCATGGACGAGATTATTACCGGCTTCAAGCAAGCCAATCCCGACGACCAGATTGATGTGGCTTATGGTTCATCCGGCAATTTCAACACCCAAATTCAACAGGGTGCGCCGTTTGATTTATTCTTCTCTGCCGATATTGGTTTTCCCCGCGAATTGGTCAAGAACGGTTTGGCGGCTTCCGAGGTTAAACCCTACGCACTCGGGCGTATCGTGTTGTGGAGTGCCAGCATGGATGCGACCAAAATGTCGATGGCCAGCCTGAACGACCCCAGTATCACCCGCATCGCCATCGCCAACCCCAAACATGCGCCTTATGGCAAACGGGCCGAGGAAGCGCTCCGCGCATCGGGCCTCTGGGAACAAGTGGAGTACAAGCTAGTGTTTGGCGAAAACATCGTGCAAACCACACAATTCGTGCAGACCGGCAACGCGCAAGTGGGGATTATTGCCTTGTCGCTGGCGGGCAACCCCGAATTAAGCCAAAAAGGCGGTTACTGGCTAATCCCCGACAATCTGCACGGACCGTTGGAGCAAGGCTTTATTATCAGCAAACGGGCCGAAAACAATGCCTTGGCCAAACGCTTTGCCGAGCACATGAGCAGCGCCGACGTTCGCGCGGTGATGACTAAATACGGTTTTGTATTACCGGGCGAAGCGGTAGCCCACTAACATGAGGCCGTCGCTACGCAATACCCAAAGTTTCATTGCGGGCTCATTGATTGGCACATTGGGCGGCTTAATCGGTTTGGGCGGCGCTGAGTTCCGGCTGCCCGTATTAGTGGGATTCTTCAAATTGCCGACCTTGGAAGCCGTCATTCTGAACAAGGCCATGAGTTTGGTTGTGGTCAGTTCGGCTTTGATTTTTAGAGCCGGCCACATACCGTTCACCACACAACTGGCACACGTCGATGTCAGCTTGAATCTGCTGGCGGGCAGTCTGGTTGGCGCTTGGTGGGCGGCGGGTCATGCCATGACCATGCCACGTACCTTGCTTAATCGCATCATCATGTGGCTGTTGGCCGGTTTGTCGGTACTGATGCTATCCGAAGCTTGGTTCGATTGGCGCAACCCTACCGACGCTTTGCTCGATGACGATCTATCGCGCTGGATGCTGGGCCTGATAGCAGGCTTTGGCATCGGCATGGTGGCGGCCTTGTTGGGTGTGGCAGGCGGGGAGTTGCTGATTCCGACCATCGTGCTGCTGTACGGTTTGGACATCAAACTGGCGGGTAGCCTGTCTTTGAGCGTCAGCCTACCCACCATGATCGTCGGCTTCGCCCGCTATACCCGTTCCGATGCCTTCGCCATCTTGCGCCGGGAACAAGCGTTATTGGCCTGGATGATTGCCGGTTCCATTCTCGGCGCGGCCATCGGTGGCTTTTTGCTAGGACAGATACCAACGAATCTTTTATTGACGCTACTTGGCGCGATTTTGTTGGTATCCGCCATCAAAACCTTTCAACACAATCACTGACCGATTAAAACCATGATTTTGACCGATAGCGATTTTCAAGCGGTCTGGCTGACGATTCGCCTAGCAGGCATCGTCACCTTGATTTTATTAATGTTCGGCACGCCGCTGGCGTGGTGGCTGGCCCGGACAAAAACCAGGTGGAAAGGCCCGATTGGCGCCATTGTCGCCTTGCCCTTGGTGCTGCCACCTTCGGTATTGGGTTTTTATCTGTTGCTGACGATGGGACCGAATGGGCCGCTGGGCTACATGACACAAACACTGGGACTGGGCTTATTGCCGTTTACTTTTGGGGGGCTGGTA
This sequence comes from Methylomonas koyamae, assembly GCF_001644025.1. Lineage (GTDB taxonomy): Bacteria > Pseudomonadota > Gammaproteobacteria > Methylococcales > Methylomonadaceae > Methylomonas > Methylomonas koyamae_A. The sequence goes on along the minus strand of NZ_LUUK01000212.1, from coordinate 4,286 downwards.
GTGGCATCGGTATTTTACTCGCTGCCGTTCATGGTGCAGCCGTTGCAAAACGCCTTCGAAGCCATTGGCGACCGGCCGTTAGAAGCCGCCGCCACCTTGCGGGCTTCACCCTTGGATGCCTTTTTTACCGTGGCGATACCGCTGGCGTTACCCGGTTTTTTGAGTGCCAGTATCTTGACCTTTGCACATACCGTCGGCGAATTCGGCGTGGTGTTGATGATAGGCGGCAATATCCCCGGCGCTACCCGCGTGGCATCAGTGCAAATTTACGACCATGTCGAAGCCTTGGAATATGCGCAAGCCCATCAATTGGCCGCGATGATGCTGGTGTTTTCGTTCCTGGTTTTGCTGTCGCTGTATATTTGGCAACCGAATCCGAAAAAGTGCTGACGGTATGGATATGATTAACGCACGTTTCCGGATCGATTGGCCGAGTTTTACCTTGGATGTCAATCTGACCATTCCCGGACGCGGCGTAACGGCCTTATTCGGCCATTCTGGTTCAGGCAAAACCACTTTACTGCGCTGCGTGGCTGGCCTTGAACGGCCATCGCACGGTTATCTGTCCGTCAATGGCCAAATCTGGCAAGGCGAGCAGGAATGGAAGCCTACTCACGAACGGCCAATTGGCTACGTGTTTCAGGAAGCCAGTTTGTTTTCGCATTTAACGGTTCTGGGCAATCTGCGTTATGGTTTAAAGCGGGTTGCTGGGTCGGAACCAGCTAAACTGGATCAAGTGATCGAGTTGTTGGGTATCGGCCATTTACTTGAACGGAAACCGGATCGCCTCTCCGGGGGCGAGCGCCAACGGGTTGGGATTGCCCGAGCCTTGGTCGTCAACCCTCGAATTTTACTGATGGACGAACCGCTGGCGGCTTTGGATGTCAAGCGCAAGCAGGAGATTTTACCCTACCTGGAACAGCTCCACGACCAGTTGGATATTCCGGTACTCTACGTGAGCCATTCGCCCGATGAAGTGGCCCGGCTTGCCGACCATTTGGTGGTCATGGATGCGGGCAAAGCGACGGCAACCGGACCGTTGGCCGATATTCTGGCCCGAATCGATTTACCCATTCACTTGGGTGAAGACGCCGGAGCCGTACTCGCAGCGGAAATAGGCGCAGTAGACAGTCATTGGCAACTCGCGCGGGTGGATTTTCCCGGCGGCAGCCTGTGGACGCGAGACCATGGTTTACCGGTCGGCCGCCGCGTGCGTGTCAGAGTGCTGGCCCGCGATGTAAGCATGGCCAACGCACCGCCCAGCCACAGCAGCATTCAAAACGTTTTGCAGGGACACGTGGATGCCATCGGCGAGGATGAACACCCTGGACTTGCGTTAGTGCGGGTGTCGATAGGCGGCAGCCAATTAGTTTCTCGGTTAACGAAACGGGCGGCCTTTGATTTAGGCCTAACCATCGGTCAAGACGTTTGGGTTCAGGTTAAATCGGTGGCGTTAATGGAATAGAGGGATACTTGATTGTCATGAGCGACAATTTCTTTTTTAAGGACAATTCTCCCCTGATACACCATTCATAAACCCCAGATAGCCTCTGGCAGTTGGCATTGGCTTTTTGGGCTTTGGGTTTTGTCTGTCCGAAACGACTAAATTTAAAGAATTAATGTCTGCTTTTTTATTGAATGCAACTGACGCACACTTAAAGAGATCGGATGACAGGCTGCTTGAGGCCGAACCACGACGGCCAAGGGCGATGATGCCATAGGCGACCAAGTGACAAACGCCTCACTAGCATTCGTTTCGAAAACAAAATATGTAATCACCAGTCCCTTTATATAGATTAAATAAAGATTATATATAGATTAGCACCCTCGATTTTCAGTCTAAAATAATCGCTGAAGCCAACGAATATCAAGGCCTGCAGCGATTTTACAATTTGCTCTAAGCGTCGGTCTAATGCCGTGTCAAACGTCGGCCTAATGCCGTGCTTTTTGTCGGTCTAATGCCGTGCCCGTCGGTCTAATGCCGTTACCTTGTCGGCCGAATGCCGTGCCTCCGTCGGTCTAATGCCGTATCCGCGTCGGCCTAATGCCGTATCGAGAGGCTTCGACCGACCCAAAATAGCGTCGGTCTAATGCCGTGCTTTTTTAGTGCTGCTGCTCGTCCAGAAAACGCTGTTGACTGGGCGTCGGCTGGCGTTTGATCTTCACGATATCATCAGCGAATTCAAAGCTAGCCAAAGTGCCAATACTTACCAAGGCTTCCAACGCTTTACCCAGCCGATATTTGAAATCGCGCAGGGTTTTCGAGCCACTGCCGCTGAGTCGGTGAATGGTGGTAATTTTCATCGGAAACGGGGCCGCATGGGACGACAAGAATCCGTGCAACCACAAGGCCAAGGGTTGCTTGCGCAATTTCTGCCGCTGTTCGAATTCAATGTAGGTGTAGCCCTCTTCGAACAGGCGCAGCATGGATTCGGTCAATTCCACTACGTAGCGCTGCGTCCGTTCATCACGGTAATAGCGCAAGAAGCCTTTTTCACCGAAGGCATCCCGGCCGTGAAAAGTGATTTCGACAAAGGCGCCGCCCAGGCGGGCCATAGCTTCTTTCAACCATTCATGTTGGCTTCTACCACTACCGCGCCCCAATGCCGTCAACAGGGCATGAGCGCTGAAGGTCACGCTAAATCCCGGTAATTGTTGCCTTGACAAGTGCACGATCTGCATCCAAACATCCAAATCCGATTGATTGAGTTGTATGCCGAGGTAGCGAACCTCAATGCCATCGACCGCAGCCAGCAGGGTGCGTTTTTTGTAAGCAATGCGTTCCTTACCTTGGATGCCGGCGAACAATGCGCTCCGTAAACAGGCATTGGGCGTTCCGCGGATTGCCGATGGCCAATTGGGTAAAGACTTCAAGGGTTCGACAACACGCAATTTGGCCTTTTTCCGCTCCGTCAGAGATTGAAAACGTTCGGTGAGATTATCGAGCGAATGGTTGGTGGTATTTCTGTCCATGACGACCACCTCACTTCTTCAGGCTGCCAGGATTGCAGCCATGGCTCAGCACGTTGTGCGGAATTGGCATGGTTTTGACTAAGGCCTGCTCCTGCGGTGTCATATCGAGCTGATGATGGCAATATTTTCGCCAGGCGCGTTCGATGTCCTGTGCATCGTCATCCGGGCTATCTGGAATGTGCCGCGTGCTGACATTGAGACCGCGATCTAGGGTGTCGTCATTTGCAACGTAAACACCAAGCGGCTGATCGATTTGCCTAACGACGTGTTCCAGCGCTGCAGCTCGCAGCACTGAACCGCCTAATCCGCGTGCCTGCCAAGCATTATCCAGGCGCCAGGGTTGTTCAGGCTGAACCGGAACAATCGATTCGATGACGAACTCACTGACGGAGACATCAGGCCGATTCAGTGAAGTGCAGGCCGAGCCGCACACTGCGGACATAAGACAATGGATTACGAGCGATTTGGATTTCATGAGAGCTCCAGGGGTAATTAAAGGGAGCTCGTTACACTAAACACTCTTTTGCGAGGACTGCTTGCAGCTGAAGTCAAATTCGTCGTCAGCTGCAAGCGACGATTGAGAAATTCGCGGCAAGATGCGGCGTTATGGAAAATACGCCTTCGACTCTCATTGCCCGCATCCGCCAACGTCTGTTTGGCGTCGAGTCCGCGCCTGTCGGTTCGGTTGCGACAACGATGGATGAGGACGTGCCGCGTTATCCGCCGTTCATGAAGGGTCTGCCGGCTGCGCCTGTGGAGCGCATCCTGTCCAGTCAAACGGAGTTGATTGCGGCCATCGAACAGGCGCTGGCCATGCCGGATAGCCTTTATCAGACCATAGCCGCGCCGGTCATACGTCGCTATGCCGCCTTCAGCCACTTATTGCCGGCGTCGGAATCGCATCACCATCGCGGCGCCGGCGGCTTATTTCGGCATGGTCTGGAAGTCGCCCATTGGGCGACCTTGGCTTCCCAAGGCAGTTTGTTTGCGACGTCAGCATCACCCAAGGAACGAAAAGCACAAGAATTACGCTGGCGTCTGGCGGTCTGTTTTGCCGGGCTGTTGCATGACATCGGCAAACCGGTCGCCGATATCGCCGTGGTCGACGCACAGGGGCAACATACCTGGAACCCTTGCGATGAAAACATCACCGACTGGGCTGTGCGACATCAGATCGACCGATACTTTCTACGTTGGAGGGATAACCGCCATAAACGCCATGAACAGTTTTCGGCGTTGGTAATCGAGCGCGTCCTGACCCGCGAAGCGCGCACATTCATTCTGGAGTCCGGCCCCGACATCATGCAGGCCAT
>NZ_LUUK01000211.1 GCF_001644025.1 Methylomonas koyamae | reverse complement strand
CGGCGCGATCAGCCGCGGTTGGCAAAATATTCGGTTTCGTCGAAACCGCTGAGTTTGGCGAGCGCCAGCAGTTGCGCCGGCACGTTTTTGAAAGTCAGGCGCACTCGGCTGGCCCGGCTCTGCTTGATCCATTCGATCATCAAAGCCAAACCGGCACTGTCGGTGGTACCGACTTGAGCCAGGTCGATGCAGATACTGTCCATGCCTTTCAGGAACTTAAACGATTTCAGGGATTGTCTGTCGATGCTGGCAAAGGTCAAATTGCCGGTGACGGCGTAGTGACCGGGCGCCAGTTCGCTCAGCGTCAATACGGCCATTACTTGCCTTCCGCCTTATTCATCATGAATTTACTGATCATTTCCTCCAATACGATGGCCGAGCTGGTGATATCGAGTTTACTCTTGTCCTTTAAAAAGCTGTCCGACGAACCCGGATCGATATTAATGTACTGCTCGCCTAGCAGACCCGCCGTATAAATACTGGCACCGGAATCTTCGGGCAGATTGTCGTACTTGGCTTCTATGCGCATTTCCACGACAGACTCGTGGCTTTCGCGGTCCAACGTAATCGCCGACACCCTGCCGATGCGGACCCCAGCGATGGACACCGGCGACTTGACTTTCAGACCACCGGAGTTTTGAAAGCGGGCAATCACGGTATAGCTGTCGTCGCTGGTATAAGTACCCAGGTTGCTGACCTGCAAGGCCATGTAAAACAGTGCGGCAATGCCGCAAGCGACGAACAGGCCGACCAAGGTGTCCTGTGTCTTGGAATGCTGCATGTTAAATGTCTCCAAACATCAGTGCGGTTAGTATGAAATCGAGAGCCAGTACCGAGAACGCCGAGTTGACCACGGTACGGGTGGTGGCGCGGCTCACGCCCTCCGAAGTTGGGATAGCGTCGTAACCTTCGAATAGCGCAATCCACGACACCACGAAGCCGAATACCACGCTTTTGATGACACCGTTGACGATGTCTTCCTGAAAATCGATGCTGGCTTGCATCTGCGCCCAAAACGCGCCGTCGTCCACGCCAAGCATGCCGACGCCAACCAGATGGCCGCCCATCACGCCGATCGCGCTGAACAAAGCCGCCAACAGCGGCATCGACAGGAAGCCGGCTAGAAAACGCGGCGAAATAATGCGTTTGATCGGGTCGACCGCCATCATTTCCATGCCGGACAGTTGTTCCGTAGCCTTCATCAGACCGATCTCGGCGGTCAGCGCCGAACCGGCGCGGCCGGCGAACAACAGAGCCGACACCACCGGCCCCAACTCTCGAACCAGCGATGCGGCGACCATCACGCCCAGCGACTCTTCGGCGCCGAAGTCCGACAGGATATTAAAGCCTTGCAAGCCGAGCACCATGCCGACGAACAGACCGGAAATGGTGATGATCAGGAAGGACAAAACGCCAACCGAATACAGTTGCTTGAGCAGCAAATTGGGACGCGGCAACACGTCGCCGATGCCGGTCAAGGTATGGGACAGGAAAAACGCGCCGCGGCCGAGCTTGGCAAAGCTGTCGCGGGTGGTTTTGCCCAGGTTTTGCAAAAATTCTAGCATCGCTAATTACAAGGTAGTTTTGCCGGCCAGCAGGTCGTCCAGGTAATCGGGCGCTGGGTAGTGGAAGTGTACCGGACCGTCCGCGTCGCCGTGCATAAACTGTTGCACCCAAGCCGAGTCCGACTGTCGCAACTGTTGCGGCGTGCCCTGGCCGACGATTTTGCCTTCCGACAAGACGTAGATGTAATCAGCGATCGCGGCGGTTTCCTGCACGTCGTGCGATACGATGATGCTGGTCAATCCCAATGTCACGTTCAGCGACTTGATCAAATGCACTAATGCGCCCATCGAAATCGGGTCCTGGCCGGTAAACGGTTCGTCGTACATAATCATCAACGGATCGAGGGCGATGGCCCGAGCCAGAGCCACCCGGCGCGCCATGCCGCCCGATAATTCGTTAGGCATCAGACGGTGAGCACCGCGCAAGCCGACCGCATGCAACTTCATCAGCACCAGCGTACGTATCATCGATTCCGGCAGATGAGTATGCTCGCGCAACGGGAATGCCACGTTGTCGTAAACGTTCATGTCCGTCAGCAAGGCACCGCTTTGAAACAGCATGCCCATACGTTTGCGCAACGCGTAAAGCTCGCGGGTTTTCAGACGATGCACGTTTTGACCGTCCACCAGAATTTGGCCCCGATCGGGCGTCAACTGCCCGCCGATCAGCTTCAACAACGTGGTTTTACCCGTGCCACTGGGCCCCATGATCGCAGTGATTTTGCCGCGCTGTATGGACAGATCGACGCCGTCGAAAATTTTTCTAGTGCCCCTGGCAAAGCTCAAGTTGCTGACGGAAACGATATGGTTTTCGGGGCTTGCGCTGCTGGGCATTTGCGGAGTTCGCCGGCGGATATTAGATTTAAACGGGTTATTTTCCATGAGTCCTCGAGCTTAAGTCAATGCAAGACCGGGGAAAGTTCCTTTAAGTGACCGCAATAGATGGTCGACCGCTCGAATGGCCGGCTGGAGTCCAAGACCAGGACCAGTTGAGATTCGCCGAAGAAAGGTCGGCACAGAGCTCATGAAGTTGCTTAATTTCCCTCGAAACGCACGCAAATGCTTCGTCAAATCAGCAGGAGTTACAGTTACATCCCAGCGACAGACACAACTCAAACATCATCCAGAATTCTCAGCGAGCAACGACTCTTGAAACCACTCCGTTAACGCCTTGGCCGCACCCATCGCGTCGAGCCGTCTATCGATCGCATCGTGATTACCCCAAACCACATCGTTTAACGCGCCGCTGTCGGCTTGAGCTTGGATATCATTGCAGTACAAACCTTTGTCGCGTTGCACATAGTAACCGTAAGTGCGGCAGGCGACCGGGCGCTGAAGGTAAACCCGGCAACTGCCGGTTGAGCGATCGAGTAGTGGGCAAACTAGCGGACGATTGACTTGTTTAGCAAGATCAACGATCTCTTGACCCACCGTCCGCATCACGTCCGGCGGCAACAACGCTAGCCCTTCGGCCAGCAGCTCCCACTCGGCACGGCTGATTTTGGGGATGTCCGCCAGCCTGTGGCAGCATCCTTCGCAACCACGCCGACACAGCCAACCGGAATACGCGGTACGGGTCGCGGCGACTCGGGCATCAATGTCGGTGTGCAACGATCTGAGTAGAGACATGGTCGCGCTGAGTGGTTACGATGATAGTTAACATAGTACCCGAGGCAGAGCCGTTTGCCATCGACGGCCCGTTCGCCTCAGTGTTTTTCGTAAAACACCGGACCGAGTCAAACCAACCCAGGCGACGTTCCGGCCTTCCTAAGCTCCAGTTGCCCGAGGTGCGATCAGTGTCTTGCGAGCACGACGCGGTCCGCCAACCAACGACCGACCACGATACTGGGGATCTCCACAAGACGATAACAAAGCAAGGCCAAGCCTTGCACGATCAACATCGTCAGCAACCATCCCCCCAACCACAAGAACAGGCGGTTCTCGCTAAACGCTTGCAGACCCATCAAAACGTAAGGGGTCAGACATATCAGGACCGCCATGTGAATCAGGTAGGTGCTGTAGGAAACCTTGCCGATTTGCCGCAGCGAGGCCTTCGACAAAATGGCCTGCACGCGGACCGACGCAAGCACGAACAGCAAGATCATGCCGGCACCCAGACCGGTTCCTAACCACACCAATTGGCCGTCGCTCCACGCTATCCACGGCTTGGGTAGCAAAGTTGCTCCGGTATAAAACAAAACCCCCACGCCTAACAAGAAACGCCGTAGCGCCGGAGATCCGACCAGATAGGCTTTGATCGTAGGCAGATAGCGGGCAATGGTCAAACCCAACAAAAAATGCAGCAAAAAGGCCGACACGCCCAGCAAAGCAATGGCCAACACGCTGAAAAAGACCACCCAGGACGTGCCACGATCAACCAGCAGCAAGCCAACCGGCAGTAACAGGGACAACACCAACTCGACGCCCAGGGTCCAGGATTGCGGCAACAGCACGATAAGATCCGGCATATCCAGCAAAAAGCCCTCCCTGACCATCGCCGACGCATCCAACGGAAATTTATGCCACATATCTACGATCCAGTCGGTCGGCGCCAGCGCGGTAACCGGTACCGGGCGACCGAAGGTGTGATTGAACAATCCGGCGCTGAGCCCCAACACCAATAGGTACGGAAACCAAATTCGAAACACCCGACCGATCAAAAACCGTGTCAAATCGAAGCGCGTCAAGTCCGGCATGTGGCCATGCTGGAAGTACTTTAGGGAAAGCACCAGACCGCTCAACACGAAGAACATCGACACCGCCGCGGAACCTTCCCACCAAAAATGCAACGGCGAAAAATCCAAAATTTGTTCGCATATCGGTGTTTGACAGGGCAAGCCATAAGCAATCACATAATGCTCGCTGACCACGGTCAACGCCGCCAAGCCGCGAATCGTGTCGAGATAGCTAATGTGGGTTTGTTTGTGCACGACGGAGCCTTGACTTGCTACTTTAGAACCAGGCCTAAAAATGTAGTCGGTGTTCGAATTTGTGCATGGCGGCGTTCGCTTTCGGCCATTTGCGCGCATACCTTCTGGAACTCCGTGAAGGGCGCGGCCGGGCTTTGCCTGCTTATCGCCAGCGGTGTTAGAATCCGCGCGGCATCGATCTCGCGCCGAAGCGAACGATGTGCGTCAACGGGGACGCTGGACCGCCGGTTTTCCGAGGTTAGGCTTTCGCTCTCCGCTTTGGTAGAATCGGCCCAATTTGCCTGCGGCCGTCCGATTGACCGGACCTAGTACCTCGCCGCCCATTCCGATTTCGCCGATTTCGACACCATGCCTAACCACGCGCTTACCAAGCTGTTCCGCCCCGAAGTTCTCGCCATGTCGGCCTATCATGTCGCCGATGCCCGCAACTTGATCAAACTCGACGCGATGGAAAATCCGTACACCTGGCCGGAAGACATTCAGCAACGCTGGTTGGAATCGTTGAAAGCCTGCCCGATCAACCGCTATCCCGACCCGACCGGTTCCGCCTTGTGCGAACAATTAAGACGCGCGAACGCGATTCCGGATCATGCCGCGCTATTGCTCGGGAACGGTTCGGACGAAATCATCCAGATTCTGCTGATGGCGCTATCCACCGATGCCACGGTACTGGCTCCGGAACCCGGCTTTGTGATGTACCGACAAATCGCCCGTAGCCTGGGACTAAATTATGTCGGCGTACCGTTGGCGACCGATTTCGCGTTGGACTTGTCCGCGATGCTGGCAGCCATCGCCGACACCCTGCCGGCAGCGATTTTCATCGCCTATCCGAACAACCCAACCGGCAATCTGTTCGACGCCCAAGCCATCAAAACCATCATCGCCGCAGCACCGGGATTGGTTGTCGTTGACGAGGCTTACTCGCCGTTCGCCGACGCCAGCTTCGTCGGCGAATTAGGGAATTATCCCAATCTGCTAGTAATGCGTACCGTCTCCAAACTCGGTCTGGCGGGTTTGCGTCTGGGCTATTTGGCCGGCCCGGCCGAGATCGTCGCCGAACTCGACAAAGTTCGCCTGCCCTACAACATTAATAGCCTGACCCAAGCGACGGTCGGCTTCGCGTTGGAACACGGCGATTTCCTCGCGCAACAAACCCAAGCCATCCGTGCCGAGCGAACTGCAATGGCCAAGGCCTTAAAAGCCTGGCCGACGCTGACCGTCTATCCCAGTTCGGCCAATTTCATTCTGTTTCGCACACCGGCCGGCACAGCCGACCAATTGTTCGCCGGACTGAAAGCCCGCGGAATTTTAATCAAGAATCTGTCCGGCCAAGGCGGCGTGCTAAGCGACTGCCTACGGGTCACGATAGGCAAACCCGAAGAAAACCAGAGTTTTCTGAACGCGCTGGCCGCTGCTCTGGCCGAATTACCGCGCTGAAGGCGCCAGCTCCCCGTTTGGGCCAAAACCGCCAGCAACCCACGCCAGGCGCGGCCGCCAGCCCAAGAACCATTTCATTAATCCGGGCCAGTAAGGTATATTTGCCAAAAACTATAATAATCGGTGTATTGCCCGATACACCGCACATCACGCAGGAGTGTTACCTATGAACCAAGAAGGCGTCGATCATTCAAAACGCCAGTTTCTGACCTCGGCTTTGTCGGTGGTCGGAGCCGTGGGGGCCGGCTATCTGGCCGTTCCCTTTCTCTCGCAAATGCAGCCGAGCGCCAAGGCCATGGCCGCCGGCGCGCCGGTCGAGGTCGATATCAGCAAAATGGAGTCCGGCCAATTGATCCGCGTCGCTTGGCGCGGCAAACCCGTTTGGGTTTTGAATCGAACCCCGGAGGTTTTATCTACGCTGGCGACTTTGGACAGCAAACTCGCAGACCCTGTCTCCAACGAATCTCATCAACCTGATTACGCCAAAAACTCGTTGCGCGCGCTGAAACCTGAAATTTTCGTCGCGGTCGGCCTGTGTACCCATCTGGGCTGCTCGCCCACGTTTCGCCCGGAAATCGCCCCTAACGATCTCGGCCCCGATTGGAAAGGCGGATTTTTCTGCCCTTGCCACGGCTCCTGGTTCGATTTAGCCGGCCGCGTCTATCGCGGCGTGCCGGCTCCGACCAATCTCGAGATTCCACCCTACCGTTATGTGACCGACAGCCTGATCATGATCGGCGAAGACAACGAGGCGAAATCAGCATGAAGCAAAAAATGAATCAATGCAGCGACTGGCTGCTGGAGCGTTTTCCACTCTCCGATTTGTGGAACGAACACATGGCGCATTACTACGCGCCGAAAAATTTCAACATCTGGTATTTCTTCGGCTCGCTGGCGCTGTTCGTACTCGTCAACCAGTTCATAACCGGCATTCTGCTGACAATGAATTACAAACCGGATGCCAAACTGGCCTTCGACTCGGTCGAATACATCATGCGCGACGTCAACTGGGGATGGCTGGTGCGTTACATGCATTCCACCGGTGCCTCGGCCTTCTTCATCGTCGTCTATCTGCACATGTTCCGCGGCCTGATGTACGGCTCGTTCAAACAACCGCGCGAGCTGATTTGGATTTTCGGCATGCTGATCTTCGTGTGCCTGATGGCCGAAGCTTTCATGGGCTATCTACTGCCTTGGGGCCAAATGTCCTACTGGGGCGCGCAGGTCATCATCTCGCTGTTTAGCGCGATACCGGTAGTCGGCGACGAATTGTCGCTGTGGATCCGCGGCGACTACGTGGTTTCCGACGCTACCTTGAACCGCTTCTTCGCGTTCCACGTCATTGCGGTGCCGCTGGTTTTGCTGATTCTGGTATTCCTGCACATCGTCGCACTGCACGAAGTAGGTTCGAACAATCCGGACGGCATCGAAATCAAGGAAAATCTGAACTGGAAAGAACATCCGATTGACGGCATCCCCTTCCATCCGTACTACACCGTCAAGGACATCGTCGGCGTCGGCGTGTTCATGTTCTTTTTCGCGACGGTAATTTTTTATATGCCGGAAATGGGCGGATTCTTTTTGGAGCACGCCAACTTCATTCCAGCCGATCCGCTGAAGACCCCGGAACATATCGCGCCGGTTTGGTACTTCACGCCGTTCTACGCGATTCTGCGCGCGGTTCCCGACAAATTCGCCGGCGTCATCGCGATGGGCGGCGCGATCGTAGTGCTGTTCATGCTACCTTGGCTAGATCGCAGCCCGGTCAAATCCATCCGCTATCGCGGCGGCATGTTCAAGAAAGCGCTGTTGCTGTTCGTCGTCAGCTTCATCGGCTTGGGCTATTTGGGCACCCAACCGGCCACGCCGGCGGCGACGACGGTAGCCCGCTTCCTGACCGCGATCTACTTCGGCTTCTTCCTTCTGATGCCGTTATATACCCGCTGGGAGAAGACCAAACCGCTGCCCGAGCGCCTGACGGAGCAACCAACGCTGGAAGACCGCATTCCAGCGGTATTGGCACTGATAGACGAAGTCGTCGAAGTTCATCATGTTCCCGACAATTTAGGAGGAACCATCGCCAAGAAAAGGCCGAATTGGGCCGGCGTTCAAGCCGTGCTGATTCGTTTTGTCAAAAACCTGAAAAAGAGCCTGGACTAAGCCATGAAAAAGATACTCTGCACTCTTTTGTTTTTGCTGCCTTTTTGCGTTAACGCCAGTAGCGGAATCGAACTGGATAGTCCGGACATCGATCTCAGCGACACCGCATCGTTGGAACGCGGCGCCAAGCATTACGTCACCTATTGCTTGGGCTGCCATTCCGCGAAGCACATTCGTTACAAGCGCATCGCGATGGATTTAAAGCTGGATGAAAGCGAAATCCTGAAAAACGTCGCGCCGCTCGGTGCCGGCATATACGATCAGATGCATTCGGCGATGAATGCCCACGACGCCGAGAAGTGGTTTGGCACTACGCCGCCGGATCTGTCGCTGATTGCCCGCTCACGCGGCGCGGACTGGCTATATACCTATCTGCGGAGCTTTTACAACGACAAAAACAAGCCGCTAGGCGTCAACAACTCGGTCTTTCCGGATGTCGGCATGCCCAACGTATTCTGGCAATTGCAAGGCACGCAGACCGCAGTGGTTCATAAGGTCGACGGTCGCGACGTGATCACCGAGCTCAAATTGGAGCAACCCGGCCAGTTGTCGCCCAAGGAATTCGACAAGATGGTGACCGACTTGGTTAACTTCCTAGTCTACGTCGGCGAGCCGGTGCAGTTGGAACGCCAGCAAATGGGTAAATTCGTGCTGTTCTTCCTGCTGATGTTCATCGCACTCGCGTACTTATTGAAGAAGGAATACTGGAAAGACGTACACTAATAGCCAAGGCCGTAGAGCAAAAACCGGTAGAGGGCTAGGCTCTCTACCGGTTTTTTTATCCGGAAAATTTGGACTGCGGCATCGGCCCTATGCCTGCTGAGAAACAATTCCGGTCTATACTCCGGTAACACGCATTCCAGACAGCTTGTATGCCGCGCTTTTTTTGCAATGAGAATTCGATATGGCGAGCTACCGCATTCCAGGCCCGTTACAAGGATTGTTCGACAACGATATCGACCAAGGCACGCTATGCCGGTCGCTTAGCCCATTACCCGGCCCGCACATACTCACGACTGGATACCACTGCTTGGTCGCGGAAGTCTCTCCGCCGGCAGGTCGAGCTTGAGTGGCACTTCGCTGCAAAGCGACACCAACCCCGCCAAGGAACTAGCCCTGAGCGGAGACGGATTGAAGCTATTGAAAGACATCGAAACATTGCGTTTAAAGCCATACGACGACCAAACCGGCAAGGAAATTAACGCATGGGTCGCGGGAGCAACCGTCGGTTACGGGCATTTGATCAAAGCCGCCGAATGGAATTTGTACAAGAACGGAAGAACGGCATCACCGAGTTTACCGCGAGTACATTGTTCGGTCTGGACCTGACGCCGTTTGTCACGGCAGTTCGTAGCAGGATTACGAGTTCCTTGGAACAGCACCAGTTTGATGCCTTAGTGATGCTGGCTTTCAACATCGGCGCCGGTGCCAACGGCTTTGCCGATTCCTCGGTGGTTAAGATGATCAACGACCCCACCGCGAAAACCAATTACCCCAATCTGGAAGCCGCCTGGAAGGCTTGGAATAAGTCGCAAGGCAAGGTATTGAAAGGCTTGGAGAATCGCCGCGCATGCGAATGGGTGGTTTTTTCACAAGGCGTTTACAAAAAATGGTGAGCAAATGATCGGATTCCGTCGCCGTTCCGCGTTGATCGCGGTTGTGTTGAGCTTAAGTTTTAATTTCGCGCACGCGATCGACAACCCCGACACCCCGGATCTTACAGCGGAATTCCTATCTCGCGCCGATGCGTTCGAACAGGCAATTTACCAACACGCGCAAACCACGGAACAAACCGATCAGGCTTACCGCGACTACGCAGAGTTTTTGGATAAGGCGCTTAACCGCGCGTATTCATCTCTGCAGAAAAATCTGCCCGAACCGAGCAAACAAACCTTGTTGCGTTCGCAACGCTTATGGCTACAATTTCGCGATGCTGAACTGGATTTTATTAACGGAAATTGGACCATCGAGCAATTCGGCTCTTCTTCAGCGATTTCCCGTCACGGCTACCGAACCGCTCTGATCAAAAGCCGCGTATTGGAATTATTGCAATACCTAAAAAATTATTAGACCTTACTCAGCATACTCCGCGCCGACTACGGAATTCCGAGCAGGAACGCCGACGCGCCGCGAGAACGGCAACCATCACAGATCATCACTCCGATGTATCAATCCCCGCGGATTTTTAACGACATTCCGAAATAGGGTGTTCACGGCGTTTCAACTGGATGTGACTCGCCCTTCATTTTGGCCTTACCGATTTGCAACATCTTTTCTTTATAGTCGGGCAGCATCGCTTTAAATTCGTTTTGCGCGGATTCTCGAGCCTGACGATCGCTTAAATTAGCGTCGAAGCGCTCAATAACATTCTTGACGGCGTTTTCGGTAGCCTTGGCGTCTTCAGTCATCACCCGCAATTCGCTACGGTTAGGTTTTACCGGCTCATCGGGTACGGCGCTCTGCCCAACCGGCGGCACGCCGCCCCCCGCCCCGGAAGTCGGCGGCCTTGCACTCGTCTGTTGTACGGATTGTTTGTTCGACGAACTGTCGTCGGAAGAACAAGCACTTAGTAACATGACCAAAGCAGCCACACTAAACCGGAGCCTCATCGTCATTCAACCCGATCGATAGCTTGCGTATTAAAGCGCGGTGACCAAACGCCATATGGCGCGGAAACCCGCCTGGGAAACTTCATCATCGATTTGCCCTCCTCTGCTATTCCGTCCCGGTCCGGAAGTACCAGTT
>NZ_LUUK01000210.1 GCF_001644025.1 Methylomonas koyamae | reverse complement strand
TTAGCCAGCGTAAGGCGCCGCCCCAATCCAGCAATTGCCGGCCGGGCAGCGCGGACAACAGCGCCGCCGGCGCGACGCTCAACCGCCACAGGTCGCCGGTTTCGGCGAAGAACACCAGTGCCTGCTCGCGCAACGCGCGCCAATATTCAGGGCCGTCGCCAAGGATTTCGCCGCCGATCCGGGCAGCGGCCGCCGCGACGGCTGCTTCGGCGCCGCTCAAGCGCACCCGCAACCGGCCGTCGTGATGGCTCAGCGCCGACAGCGGCAGGGACTGGCCTTGCAGTCGGTTCATCGCGGCCAAGGCTTGGTCCTCGGCGAGGCTTTGCGCTAGCGTGAGTTCGGCTTCCGGCATCGGCAAGACTCTCAACGACGCTTCCAGTAACACCCCCAGCGTGCCCAAGGCGCCGACCATCAGTCGGGAGACGTCGAAGCCGGCCACGTTTTTGATGACCCGGCCGCCGAAGCTCAGGGTTTCGGCGCGGCCGTTGACGATGCGGCAACCCAGCATAAAGTCGCGGGCGCTGCCGGCGAAGGGCCGGCGCGGCCCGGAAAAACCGCAGGCCAGCGTACCGCCCAAGGTCGCGCGCGTGCCGAAGGCCGGCGGCTCGAAGCCGAGCATTTGCCGGCGTTCGGCCAGCAAGGCTTCGATTTGCGCCAGCGGCGTGCCGGCGCGGGCCGTGATGACCAATTCGCTGGGTTCGTAGGCGATGATGCCGCGATGTTCGGCAAGCGATAACACGGTGTCGGCCGTATCGGCGCCGCCGTAGAAGGCTTTGCTATTGCCGCCGACAATGCGTAACGGCCGCCGTGCGGCGCCGGCTTGGCGGATTTGCTCGACGACAACATCGCTCATATCCGCGTTCGTCATCAAAACCGCTCCAGTTCCGGATGCGGTAAGCGGCCGCCGTGGACGTGCATCTTGCCAAGCTCCGCGCAACGGTGTAGCGTCGGCACTGCCTTGCCCGGATTCAACAAGCCGTTCGGATCGAAAGCCTGTTTCAGCGCGTGAAATTGCTCAAGCTCGGCGGCCTGAAACTGCACGCACATCTGCGGCAATTTTTCGTGACCGACGCCGTGTTCGCCGGTGATGGTGCCGCCGACTCGCACGCACAATTCCAGAATGTCGCCGCCCAGCGCCTCGGCCTTGTCGAAGTCGCCGGGCCGGCCGGCGTCGTACAAAATCAACGGATGCAGATTGCCATCGCCGGCGTGAAAAACATTGACCACGCTCAAGCCGTAACGCTCGGCCAGCGCGGCGATTTCGGCCAGCACCGCCGCCAGATGCCGGCGCGGAATGGTGCCGTCCATGCAGTAATAATCGCTGGCGATACGGCCGACCGCCGGAAACGCGGCCTTGCGGCCGGCCCAGAAGCGCTGGCGCTGTGCGGCGTCGGCGGCCACCCGAAGTTCGCTGGCGCCGGCTGCCCTTAGAAGCGCCTCGGCGCGGGCCAAATCGGCATCGACCTGTTCCGGTTGGCCGTCCAGTTCGCATAGCAAGATCGCCGCTGCCTCCACCGGATAGCCGGCGTGGACGAAGGCTTCGGTGGCGCGGATCGCGGCGTTGTCCATCAGTTCCAGGCCGGCGGGAATCAGGCCGGCGCCGATAATATCGGCCACCGCCGCGCCGGCCTGTTCGATGGTCGCGAACGCGGCCAACAATACTTGCACCCGCGGCGGCGTCGGCAACAGTCGCAGCGTGGCCTCGACCACCACGCCCAACAAGCCTTCCGAGCCGATCGCCAAGGCCAGCAGATCGTAACCGGCGCCATCCAAACCGCTGCCGCCCAGGGTCAGCAATTCGCCGGTGATCGTCGCCAATTTGATTTGCAGTACGTTATGCACTGTCAGGCCGTATTTCAGGCAATGCACGCCACCGGCGTTTTCGGCGATATTGCCGCCGATGCTGCAAGCGATTTGCGAGGAAGGGTCCGGCGCGTAATACAAACCGTGCGGACGGGCCGCTTCGGAAATAGCCAGATTACGCACGCCGGCTTGCACGGTCGCGGTGCGGTTGATGGGGTCGATGTCTAAGATGCGATTGAGCTTGGCCAGCCCCAGCACGATACCGCCGGGCACCGGCAGCGCGCCGCCCGACAGACCGGTGCCGGCGCCGCGCGCGACGACCGGAATTTGGTGGGTATGGCACAGTCGCAGCAGTGCCGGTATCTGTTCGACGCTGTCCGGCAGCACCACCAAGTCCGGCAATTGCGTGTAGGCCGCCAGGGCGTCGCACTCGTAGACCCGCAACAGGGCCGGATCGGCGATGACGTTGGCGTCGCCGACGATTTGTCGGCAAAGCCGGATAAACGACGATGCGATAGTCACGAGGCGGCCTCGGGGATAAAGCGGCTATCGTACAACAATTGCCCGATCGGCCGTTTCGTTTCTCTCGCGCTTTCGAGTGCCGGCGCAGGCGGCTCGTTGAGATTTCCGCCTTGCTCCGCGCTGTTGCCCGCCAAACTGCCAAGTGCCTGGAGCGACATCACGGCGAATAAACCGTCCCGTTGGTATGGGCTAGAATAAACCGCCAACGAAGTACTCTCTAAAAACCGCGTAAGAGGCGCGAACGATTTTCTGATTTTTCAGCTCACGGATGCGCTTTTACCAATATACTCGCGGTGATATGAAAAATACCTAGGGCCAATGCGAGTCACGATTTTACGGGTCGCGGCTCTGTGAGAGTAGCTGAATACTTGTGGGCGTTTTAGTTTTTATACCTGGTTTAGAACAGAGTTTTCGACAACGCTAATAGGAATTAAATTAATATGAAAGAATCGCCTTATATTATACAAATCCATCATGTTGGGGGGCGGGATGGAGAACTCGGCGAGTTTCCTAGAAACCCGAATTTCAACGAAGACATTGTCTATCATATTTACGATCCGGATGAATCTTGCCTACCGCAGATTTCCGTAATCAGTCAAAAGCGCGGTCTGAACTTTAAGTTACATCCTTATGTGGTGGATAAGGAAGAGGGAAATATTGAATTTCAATTAAATCATTGTCCCTGCACGAGTTCGCTATTACCACCCGCCGATTATCGACCGGAGCAATATTCGCCATCGGCATTAATGGGCGATTATGTTTATAGAGAGGCATTTCGACCGGTGGCGTCGATTTCGGCGCCAAGCGTGACATTGGATCAGTTGGCGAAACGGGAGCAATTTACCGTCGATTTTCTGTCGGTCGATACGCAGGGCGGAGAGGAACGTGTATTTTTAGGTGCCGAGGAACAATTATCGAATCATACAATAGGTGTGTTATGCGAGGTTGAGTTTCATGAGTTATATAAAGACCAACCATTGTTCGGCGATATTCATGCCAGAATGCGTGCAATGGGATTTCACTTTATTCGGTTTTTCGGGAGAGAAGCGCAGGTTAACTTTTTCCGAGCAGGTATCGGTTTTCGAGGCGAAGGCATGCAGATGGCTGCGGACGCTTTGTTTCTCAAGGACCCGGAAAGCTTGGAAAAAACAGCACGGAATCCCAAGTCAAGCTTGATTAAGTTGGCGTTTATTGCTCTATCGTTCGGCTATTTGGAATATGCGCTCGATTGTTTGCGGCGGGTTGTAGACAGTTCTGGAAGTTTCGGTATCGATCCTGAAAATTCGCCAGTTTATGTTGGATTTTTAGAAAAGCTATGGAAAATATATCAGTCAACGCCGTATATTCCGCAACCTTCGTTTGCCGAGCTATACAACGTTGAAGAAGCGCAACGTCGATTCCATCCGTCAAATCCGCATGCCTGGACTACATTCGACCGGGACCGCGTTATTAAAAATTATTTAGCTAAGTTGGATGTGGCGGCGTTCGAACTTTATATTTCAAATATGTTGAAACCCGATGACACGGAAATCGAAGCGTTATTTCGCGTTTATGGCATAGTGAGTGTGTTAAATACTGTCAAGGAGAAAAGAATCAAGCATGCGACCATGGTAGTTGAAAGTCTAAAACTCGGAAGCAAAGTGGATGGTGAATTTCAGCTAAGAATTAATGAAGAACTGAAAAGACTGAAGATTGTTTAGTTTCATAGGTATTTGTTTCTCGGCGCTGAAAGCGCTTTTGCAACCCTCTTTCATCAGCTAAATACAGGTAATAAAGCCCATCCTTTCAGCGCATTCCAGCTTACCGTCGCTAGTTTTTGGCATTAATATAGTTGCTCTGGCTGATGACCTATGCCTGCTGCTTGCGGATTCCGAGGGGTACAGCAAGTTCTCGCGGCATTACCAAATCGAGGTTCGCGGGGCGGCCGAATTTACGCTGGTGGTCTTGTTCAACTAAGGTGTTCGAAGCCTGGCCTTCGAATCGCCGGCATGGGCCTGCGGGGAATGGCGAGCGGCGGCGTTGCTAATCCGACGGGGTTTCGATTGCCCCGTTCGACCGGGATTTGCGCAAACCAGGCATGGGTAGGTTCTAACACTGATCAGTGTCATGGCACCGGTGGATGGCGCATCGGTGTAGCGTACGCCGAAGTCCGCGCCACGGTAGGAACGGTGGTATCGCCGGCCGCCTAATCGCTAGCGATCCGATGCCAGCCAATAAAGGTAGGTTAGCTCCGCTATCAAGGTGGTGTCAGCGGGGTCTGCTTGATCGGGTTGGTCGTGGAAGGCATCGGCCAGTCGGTATTCTGCGCCGGGCCGGCGGTTCGATGCGCTCGGTAAGTAAGGCGGTTTGGAGCGGGTTTCAGTTTCGCGGAACATGGGCGACCTCTGGAGTGGGTGAGCGTGCCGACATTATGCGGCGCTATCCGGTAAAGGAATGCCAAGCAAGGTAAATCCGGGTAAAGCGTAGTCAGCATTTTAGTTATTGCATAAGGGTCGGCTATCGGCCAAACTCCTTTGAGAATCGTAGCCCAGACTATGGAGGTCCGCCGTGAACGATGCCAAGGTGATATTCGAGCGTTTTCCCAGCGAATGGCCGGTGCCGCCGTTGGTGTTGGCTGTAGCGGCCGTGCTGCTGATCGGGGCAATGATGTCGTTCTATACGATACCGGCCGAATCCGAAGGCATCGTGCTGCGCTTTGGGCAGTATATCGATAAAGTCCCGTCCGGTTTGCACGCCAAACTGCCGTTCGGCGTCGATCAAGTGATTACGGTACCAACCCAGCGCCAACAAAAACTGGAGTTCGGCTTCGCGACGCCGGGTTTTTCCAATCCGGATCAGGCCGGCGATCAACCGGCGTTGGAAAAATCGATGGTGACCGGCGATCTGAATTCGGCGTTGGTCGAGTGGATTGTCCAATATCGGATTACCGATCCGGTGAAATATCTGTTCGACGTCCGCGATCCCGGCCAAACCTTGCGCGATTTGTCCGAAGCGGTGATGCGCGAGGTGGTGGGCGACCGTACCGTCGACGAAATCATCACAATCGGTCGCCAGGAAATCGAGGAAACGGTGCTGAACCGCACTCGGGAATTGGCCGACCGCTATCAACTCGGCGTGTCGATCAATCAGGTGCAACTGAAAAACGTCAATCCGCCGGTGCCGGTGCAACCGTCGTTCAACGAGGTCAATCGCGCTCAACAGGACCGGGAAAACGCGATCAATCTGGCCAACGGCGAGTACAACAAGGCCGTGCCGAGGGCGCGCGGCGAGGCCGACCAAGCGATACGCGCCGCCGAAGGTTACCGCTTCAAGCGAATCAACGAGGCGGAAGGCGACGTTGCCGCGTTTAACCAGGTGTTGGAACAGTATCTGAAGGCGCCGGAGGTGACGCGCATTCGGATCTACCTGGAAACCTTGGGTGACGTATTGCCTCGGGCGCGCCAGCAGATCATCGTCGATGACAGCGTCCAACAAATTCTGCCGATGCTGCCGTTCGCCGAGACCAAGGCGGCGCCGGCCGCCGCCGCGAGCGAGGTGGCGCAATGATGTCGCGCGTGCTGGCGATACTGTTGGCGGTGCTGGGTTTTGTGTCGACCTTTCGGGTCGATCAGACCGAGCAAGTCATCCTGACCCAATTCGGCAGTCCGGTCGGCGAGCCCATCGTCAAGCCCGGCCTGCATTTCAAATTGCCGTTCGTGCAACAAGTCAACAGTTTCGACAAACGCTATCTGGGTTGGGACGGACCGATGGTGGAAATGTCCACCAAGGACAAGACCTATGTGCAGGTGCATACCTTCGCACGTTGGCGTATCGCCGATCCGTTGCGCTACTACCTGCGCTTGCGCGACGAGCGTAGCGCGCAGTCGCGGTTGGAGGACATTCTGGGCGGCGAGACCCGCACCGCGATCGCTCGTCATGAGTTGATCGAAGTGGTGCGTTCGGACAAGGACCGCAAGCCCTTGCAGGACGAGTCCTTCACCGGGCCGTTGACCGGCGAGGGCACGTTGGGCGTGCTGCGTCCGATTCGGGTCGGCCGGGCGGCGATCGAGAAGGATGTGTTCGAGGCTGCCGCGCCGAAACTGGCCGAATTCGGCATCGAGTTACTGGACGTGCGCTTCAAGCGCATTAACTACAACCAGCAAGTGCTGGAACGGATTCATCAACGCATGATCAGCGAGCGTTTACAAATTGCTCAGCGTTTCCGTTCGGAAGGCGAGGGCGAGGCGGCGCGGATCAAGGGTAACAAGGAACGCGACATCAACGAAATTCAGTCCGCCGCCTATAAGCTGGTGCAACAAATTCAAGGCGAGGCCGACGCCAAGGCCACCGAAATCTATGCGAAAGCTTACGGCCAACGCCCGGAAGCGGCCGAGTTTTACAAGTTCTCGAAAACGATGGAAACCTACCGCAAGGTCATCGACGGCGATGCCAGCCTAGTGCTATCGACCGGCGGCGATTTGTACGGGCTACTGAAACGGCCGGATAAGGGGCGTTAGATTACTCGGGCAGTCCATTGTCGATACGCCCTAAATACCATCCGCCGGGTTTGCCGCTCGACCCGGCCTTTAAAATACCGTTCGCCTGTCGAAGAGCGCGCCAGCCTGAGCTTGGCCGAACTCGGCCGAACGAAATACCCGTGGTCGATTGGGCTGGGCTGATAGACAAAATCCCTCGGCTGAACCCCGCGTGCGGAAGGCGGATTTAGCGGCCGCAGCAACGCTTGAATTTTTTGCCGCTGCCGCAAGCACAGGGCGCGTTGCGGCCGGTGTCGGTCGTGATGCCGACTCGGCCGGCGGCCTTGATTTTGCCGTCCAGGTAATACCAGCGGCCGCCGGTTTTAACGAAGCGGCTGATTTCGTGCATGAAATGGTCGTTATCGTCCTGGCGGTAAAACGCCTTGAATTCGACGATGCCCTTGGCGTCGAGTTCGCCGCCTTTCTTGGTGTCCACTATCGTCAGACTTTGCCAATTAGCGCTTTCCTTGGAGAAGTCGATGTCGGGCGGCCGGGTTTCGATCGCCCAGGTGTCTAGCAAATAGGCGGCGTTTTGGCCGGCGTAGGCGGTAAAGCGGGAGCGCATCAGCGCGGCGGCGGTTTTGGGTATTTGCCGGCCGTCGTGGAAGGGTTGGCAACAGTCGGCATAGCTCAAGCCGGAGCCGCACAGGCAAGTGGAATTCTCATTGTTCAATGTGATCATGGCCTGATTCTACCCGAGTTTACCGGTGCCGGCCGATGCTCGATGCGCGGTGGATCAACCGTTGGCGCGCAGCGCGTTGCGCAATGCGTAATAGGCCTCCTGCCCCCTGCGTCAGAATAGTTGTCGCCTCAAATTTTTAGACCCCTTTAAATTTGAGATAAAACATGCAAGGGCACGATTAACGCACCCAGATCAATTTCGCCTGCGCCATTACGTCCCGTTTGGCCCACCACCGTGGTGTCGAATAAATCCAATAACGGAGAAGACGCTTCCAAGCGACCGGGCGAATCATGATTGCCGGCAATCATCACCACCCGCAAGTGAGGCGCCGCTTCGCGTGCCGCCTGCAGAAACCGGTATAACTGCTTCTGTGCCGCCGCCGACGGGTTGGCGTTATCGAAAATGTCGCCAGTCACCAGCAACGCATCGACGTCTTGCTCGCGCAGTTGCACGAGTAGCCAATCGAGAAAGCATTGGTGTTCAAAATGTCGGTCAAAGCCTTTGAGCGAATGGCCTAAATGCCAATCGGAGGTGTGGAGAATTTTCATAGAGGGCCTAGCAATCAAGCAAAACCAGGCTTGATATATTTAACCAAAAATGAGAAA
>NZ_LUUK01000209.1 GCF_001644025.1 Methylomonas koyamae | reverse complement strand
GCCAAACTGCTCTTTTTAGGTTTAACGCCGACCGCGTGGAAATCTTTCGTCGCGGCGACGAAATCGTGTTGCGCGAAACCCCCATCAACGCGGCAGCGACATTCGACGCACTCAGCGCCTTCCCCGAAGACTTCATGGCCGAAGGCCGCGACGACAGCCAGCCCCAAGAGCGCGAAGGGTTTTGATGCCGCCGCGTTACCTGCTCGATACCAACATCTGCATCTATATCGCTAAATATCGCCCACCCGCCGTGCGCGAGCGATTCGCCCGCCACTCCGCCAGCGAACTGGCTATGTCGCTGATTACCCTGGGCGAATTGCGCTTCCGCGCCGAGAAAAGCCAGGCGCGGAACCGCGCGATTGCGGCGATTGAAGAATTGACCGGCCTGATTCCGGTCTACGACTTGCCAGAAGCAGCCGGCGATCATTACGGGCAAATCCGCGCCGAGCTCCAAAAAACCGGCCAGCCGATAGGCAACAACGACTTGTGGCTGGCCGCTCATGCCCGGTCGCAAGACTGGACCAACAATGAACGCAAATTTCTCGGGGTTCCGGGATTGCGGGTTGAGAGTTGGGTGAGTTGGTTTTCTATTCTGTTTTCAAGCCACTGCTTGGTAACATAGCCAAAACAGCTCCGGTTGCCGGGAAGCAATAATAAAGATGTGGCATCCAAGCCGAGGAATTGTTACCCGGATTAACGATCAATCGCCCACAGCCGACACCGGGATCAAGCTGCCGCCATGACTAACACCTGAGCCTCAATCGCTGATAACAGCGCCCAAAAACAAAAAGGGAAAAAGTAAAAAGACCGAAGACTTAGAGAGTCCTGGCGAGCCGAAAACCGGTGCCGTCGTTAGCTTCATCGGGCCGGCCCCTGCCGCGGTAGGCGGAGCGCAGGTTCGACGGTCTGTAGAGCCACGACCCGCCGCGCAGCGCCCGCTGCTCGCAAGTGCCCGGCTCCCAGGCCGAGCCATCCTTTGGCGCGCCATCGTATTTATCGTGCCAACAATCCTGCACCCATTCCACGGCATTGCCGGTCGTATCGAACAAACCAAAACCGTTCGCTTGCAAACTGGCCACCGGCGCGGTAAACGCAAAGCCATCGCTACAATCCGCAAAAGTCCAAGCTTTGTCGATCAGGTCGCTATTCGACTGTTTAGTCGTCTGGTCCGCACCATTGGCAAACCCGCATTGCTCGGCATCGCCCCAAAAATAGGCCGTGTCGCTGCCGGCGCGGGCCGCGTATTCCCATTCAGCTTCGCTGGGTAAGCGGTAGGTATTAGCCGGCAAGCCCAATTCTCGATTCAGCCAGGCGATATAGGCCTGGGCATCGTCCCAGCTGACGCAGACCACCGGATGGCGTTCGTCATAAGGCGCAAAGCCGGGATTTCGCCAATTCAGGGCGGGATTTTCCTTCCAGCTATTCGTTGTTTTATCTAAGCTTCGGCAACCCGCCCCGCGTTCGGCGCTGGTCTTATACGCCGTGGCTTCGACAAAGCGGCGAAATTCACCGACCGTCACCTCGCAACGGCCGAGCGCGAACGGTCGGCTGATCGTCACCGCATGTTGAGGCGATTCGTCGTCGTAGCGGCCTGCCTCGCCTTCCGGCGAACCCATTTTAAAATCGCCGGCGGCGATCAATACCATTTCCGGGCCGGTATCGGCTCGCGGGTTACATACGGAACCAAGCTCGGCACTAAGGGATTTGTCAGTCGGAGGCTGTGCCGACGCTTGCCTGATAGCGGACTGTTCGGCCAATAACGGCGTGGCAAACAGCAACGGCAAAAAAAATGCGCCGGCTGCTAGCACGCAACCGGCGCCGAACCTCCGTGCCGTTCTATTCGACGCACCCGTCCCTGCGTGTTCTGGAGATGCGGGAATGGACACCCAAAAGCACACCGCCGCCAGCCATGACCGACGGCGTTCCGGCCCAGGGGCTGGGTGTACTGGCGAGCCGAAAACCGGTGTTGTTGTTAGCTTCATCGGGCCGGTTCCTGTTGCGGTTGGCGGAGCGCAGGTTCGACGGTTTGTTGTTCCACGACCCGCCGCGCAGCGCCCGCATGCTCCGGCATCCCCGTCACCACTATCCGGGAAAACAGCGCCTTGCGCAAGTCAACCATCAACTCGGCGCCATGCTGATAGGCATTGAACGAACAGACTTTCAGTTCAAATCCCAAGCGCCACAAATGCCGGGCAACCGCCAATTTGCGGTTGGCGCGGGCCAGCATTTGTAACTTGGCGTCGCCTTTTTGGTAGGCGGCTTCCAATAAAAACTCCAGCACGTCCATCAATAACCACTCCAGTTTTTCCCCCAACGTAAATCGGCGTGCCTGCGGAAAATGATCCAATTGCGGAATGATCCAGGCCAGCAGCTGATGGCAATCGTGAATGGCTACCGGCGTAGCCTGGGCGGAGTTGGCGGTTTTCATCGGCGCTTACCTCGCAAATCGGAAAAGGGAAAAACAGAAAAGTCCAAAGTTTAACGGGTCCTGGCGAGCCGAAAACCGGTGAAGCTGATGGCAGCAACCGGCCGGAACCCGTAGCGGCTGGCGGAACGCAGGAGCGACGGAAAGTTGTTCCACGACCCGCCGCGCAGCGCCCGCCGCTCACAAGCGCCTTGCTCCCAGGCCCGGCCATCGCCGGGCGCACCGTTGTAGTTGTCATGCCAACAATCCTGTACCCATTCCCAGACATTGCCGGACACGTCATAAAGTTTAAAGGCATTGGCTTTGTAGTTTTTTACCGGCTGAGTCTGGTTAACGCCCTTACATTGACCGAATTCGCCAGCGTTGACATAACCGCATTGCCACGATTGCCCCCAATAATAAGCCGTCGTGGTGCCGGCGCGGGCCGCGTATTCCCACTCGGCTTCGCTGGGCAGGCGGTAAGCCGAAGGGCCGGACAAATCCAGGCGCTTATTCAGCCAGCCAATGTAGCTTTGTGCATCGTCCCAACTGACATTGATCACCGGCCGCTTGCCGCGCCCCCAGCCATTGTCCTCGACCGCGCGACAGGCCTTGGCTTGCACGCAACGCTCCCATTCGTCGAACGTCAGTTCGGCTTCGGCGAGTTGGAAAGCGGGTATGTTGACGTCGTGCTGGGGGCCTTCATTGTCGTAGCGACCCTTTTCGTTGGCGGGCGAACCCATCCGAAATTTTCCGGCGGTTATCGGAGTCATCGTGGGCTGAATCGCTTGCACCGACCAATCGATGTCCGGCGCGCGTCGATCAAGCGGTTTGATGTCCTGAGCCGCTTGCCAGTCGAGTTGTACAGGATAGGCGGCAGGCACCCGCGCGGTCGGTATCGGATCGCGAAACACCTGGCCGGTTCGCGGCATGGCCGCCAGATAAATCAGCGGCGCGGCGGTTTCGCTGGCCAATTCAAAATCCCCGCCCCAGGTCATGTGCTTGGCGATGTCCAGCAGCTCATCCAATAGCGGAGCCGGGGCATCGATACGGTTGACCTCGACTGTGTTGTCCGGCGTCCTGGCAATCCGGTAGCCCATCGCCGCCAAGCCGTGGCCCAACGCTTGCGCCGCGGCGAGTCCGCCGGGATGGTGAACGATGGTTACGGTCACGTCGCGATCAGCGGCGATATGCTCGGCGAGCAGTTGCCGGGCGTACCAGGGTTTGCCGTAGTGCTGCCAGAGGGCGTTGACTGCGGCGGCATAAGCCAATGTCAATAAAACCAACGCAAAACGCCGCGGCCAAGCGCTTATCAGCATATTCGGCAAGGCCGCCAGCAAGCGGCGCGGCAGCAATTGTTCCAGCCAGTGCCAACGCGGCAACAACAAAATTTCGGCAAAAATGCCGTCGCGCCATGGACTTTTCAGCTCGCCGCGCCGCCCGCCAAACCTCGGCCAGACGCGCCACCAGGCCGGCTGTTTTTGCAACTGCAATTGCACAATGTGGCCGGCGGGCTGTTTGCCGGAGAACAATCGCAGGAAAAAGCGCCTCGCCAAGCGCCGATCGTCGCGAGTCATTTCCGCCAGCAACGCGCGTCGCAGCCAGCCAGGCAACCAACCTTGGCGACACCAGGGCAAACCCAACGTCGTCAACAGACTTTCGGCGGTAAAGCCCTTGCTTTCCGCCGCCGCGTAATCGAACAAAGCCCGGCTCAAGTCGCCGTGCAAGGCGGGGTAAACGGCCAAAAAACCCAACAAGCGGCGAACGCCGCCGCCGTAGCGATGACTAATCCAGTCCAAGACTGGTTGGAGTTGCACCGGGGGTAGAGTGCCCAACCATTCGCGGCGGAAGTCGGTTGGCATCGCAAACGTTTCATCGGCTCTGTCCGCTGTTGGTGGATGAGTCGCAAAATCCAGCAACGGGGTGAGATCGGACAGTTTGTCGATGACGGTAAACCGGTAATGGGCCAGTTGTAGTCGATCGAGCTGGTTGGCGTGGGGTCGGGTAGTCAAGGCCAGGCGATATTCCGGCACGGCTTTGAAGGCCTGCAACCAGCTTTGCGGCTCGCCGGTCAGTCGGTAAAACATGACTTCATGTTCGGCCACCAGCAGTACCCGACTGCCGGGATGCAGCCAAAGCACCTGCTGCAGAGTTTCGGGCCGCGCCCCCCGCTGCTTGTCCGGCCACAGCCATTCCGGATGGCGATCGAAGTGGTAGCGATGCACGCGAATCTGCGCCTGTTTGAGGGTATCGACCAATTGGGTCAGCAGCCAGGCGTTTTGATCGTCTCGGTGGCGGCGATCGGCTATCAGTACAAAATCGGCTTGGCGCGGGCGTTGGCGAAAAATCAATTGCGGCGCGCCGCCGGATTGAGCGATGGCGCTTACGGTTTGCCGCCAGTCGATGCGCCGTTCGCCGTTGGCTGCAAAGCGTAAGCGGCCGAACAGCGATTTGGCGTTGGCGCCCAGCAACGGCGCCAGCGAAGCCCGAGGCGCGCGTAAGCGCAAATCTTCCGCATGGGGAGACTTGCCCCGCCGAAATTGCACGCGCCGGCGCTGCCACAGCCAGAGCAACGGCAACAGTAAAGCGACATTCGAGACGGTTGCAGCCCAGTAGCCGGCGATACGTAATGGCCCTTCAACCGGAAACCCTGGCGGCAACTGGCGTATGGGTATTTCGGTTAAATAAGGCCGATAGGTGCCATTGTCGTTTGCCCTTGGCTTGGGTTTGACGAGCGTATCGGGTTGAACGATGGGCGGCAGCGGTTGAGGCTCGATCCGCGCGACTGGCGCCGAACGATAAAACTGCCAATAAATCAGGCCGGCCAACACTGTCAGCAGCACCAGCAAAATTCCCAATTGCATAATTTGAGTGCGGCGGCGCTGCTGAGCCGGTGGCGTACCGGAGCGCTGCTGTTCGATCAGATGTTCGGCTTGTTGGCGAGTTTGCGCGTCCGGCGACGTCTCATGTTTAGCGGCGGTTGACGATCCCCAATGTTTTGCCCAGACATCGAGAAACTGTTGTTGCTGGTCGGGGTCTCGGCACAGCAACGGCCTAATGCGCAAGCCATAGGCTTCGAGGTCGACAGGCAAATCGGCTTGCTGGCGCCAGACGGCGAACAGATAGTGCAAGTCGCGCTGCTGTTGCAATGTGACACTCTGCCGTGTGTGCCGCTGCCAAACGCCAAGAAACGCCGGCAAGCCGTCTAGCAACGATTGCCATTGGCGTGCGGGTGGCGAGGACAAGTCCTCTCTCAGGCTAGGTGTTATGACGGTTTGCGCCACTGTTCCAACAGATCGTCAAAGCGGGCCGCGTCGTCTTTGTGTTTGAGTAGGCAGGATTTGGCTAGCGACTGCCAATGATCGTCTTCGGTGCCTTTTTTTATGACGTTGACGCCGCGTTGGTCGAGAATCAGCAACCAATTCAACAGTTCGGCGGTCGAGGGAGACTTTTCCAGTTGAACGCGGTTTTGGTCTTTTAAAAACCGAAAAAAATCGACACAGTTTTTAATTGCCGTCTCGCCGAGCTTGATTGGAAGACTGCCCTGTCCACCGAGGCGTTGTTCGACGATGGTATGCAGTTGCGCTTCGCTGGGCGGCTGTATGTGGTAGTAAACACAACGGCGCAGGAAAGGTTCGGGCAAACCTTTTTCCGAATTACTGGTGATCACCAACTGTGGGCGGTATTTACTTTCGGCTGGATCGGGTTTATTCGGATCAGAGTAGATAGATAACGGCTGCTCGCCCAGTTCCGGAACGACAAATTGCAGACGCCGCACCTCTTCGAGCATGTCGTTGCAAAAATCCAGCGGCGCCTTATCGATTTCGTCGATTAGCACCACCGACGGCTGACGCGACGGCGGCTCGGTTTTGCCTTTCCAGGCTTTGTCGGCGAGATTCAAGGCTTGTAAGGTCGAGGGCGGCATCGCCCTTAAAATGGCCAGACCAAGACCTTCAAATTGCAGAAAGCGGCGGATGTCGATCTGCGCTTCCGGATTTTTTTCAGCCTGTGCCGCATGCAAGCGGCGCAAATGATCGATGCTATAGAACAAATCCTGAGCGGTGCTGGTGGATTTGACCGGAAAATAAATCGTTTCACAGCCCAATTCGTAGGCGATGCGATAGGCAAGCTGAGTTTTGCCGACGCCCGGCTCGCCGGTCAGTAACAAGGGCATGCCGAGCAACAATGCGGTATTGACGGCTTCGACCAAGCCAGGGTCGGCGACGTGATAGTGGGCCGGATTATCCAGCGGCGCAAGTAGACGTTGCTGCAACTGGTTCCAGTTGGCTTCTTCCGGTTGACTGACCAGACCTTGGCCGGCGAAATTAAATATATTAGCGGTCATGGGACATTTTTAGTTTGTTTTGAATGATGGCTTCGCAGTCATTGCGAAATTTGTAGTAGCTGATTCGATACTCGTCTTTGCTTTCGCCTTGAGCTTTGCCGAATTCGATTCGAAAATCGGTTACTAACCGGCTAATTACTTGGCTAGGAAACTGTTGAGAGGCGCGTAACAGCCCTTGAGTCTGATCCAGCCAAGCCGCCACATTGTTGGGTGTGATTTTTTGCAATTCAAAACACGCGGGACTGGATGGCGTCAAACGCGCATCGACCTGCAGACAAAAAATTAGCGCCAACTTTAATAAATGTTGACCCTCCGCGAGTTGGTTGGCTTCTGTTTGCCATAATTGGTTGAAATTTGCCACCCAGCGCTGACAACGATTAAGTCTGGCAACGATACGGCCGTTCAACAAACCAAACCACTTTGCCGAAATCGGGGAACCCGAACCATCGGAAAGCAAAATCAGGGGCACTTTACGCACTCTCATTTTGGCCACAATTTGCTTGCAAACGCTCGCGTTGTCATCGTCTGGATTAAGTGCCAAATCTAGGCTCGTGGCATTCGCGATAGCTTGCAGACAGGCACGAACAAAGTCGTCTTCACGATCGAAATTCCAGGGACTAACAGGAAGAGCATCTAACTGATAGTTGTTTTTTCCATTCAGCAATTCACGATTGATCCCGTCTTTCACACCGGTCCCTAGGCGATTTCCAAGTGCATCGCCGAATTCCAACGGGGAATCCTCCAGGTGTTGAAAAACACAAAAGCAGGCTTTTATTGACTTGGCGGGCATGGAATCGGTGCCGAGCAAATTGTCCAGGATATGGCTGTAGGCGTGCCGCGGGCGACTGATAAAGGGAATTGCATGGAGAAAATAGTCGCCGATTGGTAATTGCGGCTGCGGCAACGGTGCTGGTTTTAAGTAATCTTGCAAATGGGTGTCACCCAGTTCCTGGGCGGTATCCAGCAACCAGTCTCGGCATTTGTAAAGCGGAATGAATAAGGTTTCTTGATCGTCTGACGCGCGTTGACTGATGATACCGATGATTTCGTCCTGACCATGCAGCGATACCGCACCGCCGCTGAATCCTTTTTTGACGCGATGGTCGAAGCGATAGGCGTGTCGATCTTGATCCAGGATACCGACGGAGTGATCGAAGGACGCATCGGCACTCTTGTTGGTATCGTTAATGCCGAAAAAATCGACTTTCAGTTTGCGAAAGTCATTATCTTTAAGCGTTATGCGACTATGAATTTGCTCTAAATCGGGTTCGTCCAATGCGATAATGGCAATATCCAAATCGTCATGGCAGCGCAGATTCGCTGAGCTGATTTCGACCTCTGCACGTCCGTCCACCAGATGCAACCGCAGGTCTTCAAACGATTTGCCTGAGGCTTTGTCTCTAACAACATGTTTTGCAGTCAACAACAATTTTGGGCTGACAAAACACGCACTGCCAATGAATTTGCTATGACCATGCAACGGAGCACCGGACCAAACGGCAACCAAGCTTTTTTTTACGCTCACCGGTTCTTCCGATCAGCGTTGGAGCTTACTTCTGCCACTTGGCAGTGACTTTGACCGCGCCATTGGCTTCACCTTCGGCCAGAAATGGAATACCGGCACTGCCTTTAAAGCCAAGATTGATCTCTAACGTCCATTCCTTGGGTTGGCTTTCTGCTAAAGCGCCTTGCACCGTTTTTGCCAAGGCCTTGATGGTTCCTCGAATCTGCTCGGCGGCATCGACAATGTCATCCAAGGCATTAACATCTTGTAAATCTTTGTCGCCATGACTGGCGCCGCCCCGTGCCTCGACGTCCGATACTTCGATGTATATCGTTTCATCTCCAAATTTTAATGCTTCTATCGTTCTGGACATACCTAATTCCTGGTTTGTTGTATTTTCCGCCAATCGTGTTTCGCGAGGCTTAGCTCAAGGCATCACGACAAATGCTCGCTAATATTCGCCGCAGTTGGCTAAGTTTTCAAGATAAATCAAAATTTACCGGGATCGCCCAGAGTGCCGACAATGTACTAGCCTTTGCAAAGATTCTTCAGGGTCGGAACGACGCCTCCAAGTTCCTGCAAATAAACAGGGTTGCAGCCCCCTCCCGGACTCGGATGGTATAGGGTTCAGACGTCGGCTAGAGCGACGCTGGCAAATTCAGTGAGGACGAGCGAGATAGCGCTGCCTAGGTCGCTCGGCGTCCGGCGACGACGTTCCATAGACGGCCGAGTTGGACATGCACATTTACGCCAGCCTTGTTCGAGCGCTTAGCGCCGCTTGTACGATCCTCGCCCACAGCGCGAAGCTAAACCGATGCCGCCGATCGCCGAGACAAACAGCCAAACGGCGCCGGGGATTGGTACCGCCGAGGCGTAGAGCTGGCTGGCGGACAAACTGTTGCCGTTTTGCAATACCGTCAGCCCGGTAACGCCGCCGTCCTCGAACGCCAGCACCTTGAAGGCATACAAGCCGCTGTTGGTGAATTCGACGTTGGCGGAACCGCCGCTCAGGCTGTGGTCGCCATCGGCATCGATGACGGTGGTGCCGCCGATCTGCAATCTCGCGCCGTCGTCCGAAGCCAGACTGAATTGATAAGTCCCTGGGGCCGTAACGGCTAAATAACCGGTTAACACCAGTCCGTGATCGGACAGATTGCTCACACTATTCGGCGACAGGTTCACCGCATTCCCGCCAAGATATTGCGCCAGTGTCGAATCGTCGCCGATGGTCGTATTGCAAGTGGGGAAGCAAATCGAAGTCGCGGTAAACGTCGCGGTCGGACCACTGCTCTGGCCAATCAACGTTTCGGTAGTCGCCAGATTTCCCGGCCAAGAATTAAAAGCATAATAACTGCCGCTCAAACCGCTACCCGAAAGACTGGGTAGCGCAATCGAGCTGGTTAACACCACGTCGGCACGGGCGGAACCGATACCGGCCAGTAATCCGAGCACTAAAGAACCAGCAAACAGAGTTTTCATACATTTCTCCTAAGACGCAAGAGGACGATACAAACGACTTGCCTACCAAAACCGGTGACCATACCGGGCGCTTATTTGTAACACAAATAGAACGGTTTTTAGGGGGTGTATGGAATGCGCCGGTATTCAGCCGATCAAAACCGCTCATCGCCAGTAGCGTTTCACCGGCAAACGTCCGCGGATTTTCCGATGCGGGCTTACGACGTGGGATATTCTCGGACTGATGCGCAAAATGCCGGTGTACTGTACAAGACACCGGCAGGTTCATTTTCGCGGGTGATTCGGCCTAACTACGGATTTGCTCTGCGCTTCCCTAGGCTTTGCAGTAAGACGGTATCCAACTGCGGGCCCTCATATACTCCGGCAAATCGTTGTAATCAAAGCTTTCGCCGTGTTTTATCATTTGCTCGACGTCGAATAACAACGCCACTTCGGGAATATCGTTGAAAAACAGTTTATAAAACGGTTTCACCAAAATCCGGGAAATCCGAATTCCGATCGGACCGATAAAGTTTCGGCGCTGCCCAACGTGGGCGATCTCGTCTATCGTGATTTCGTCGAGCAAAGCCTTTAAACGGTCTCGCACTTCCGGCTCTTCGGCCAGCACGTCGTCGAACAGGCGGTGCAAATGGCAATAGTAGGTCACGCCCATCAGTTCGGTAACGAAGGCCGGGGTATCCATTAAATAGCCGGGTAATTTCGGGAACTGGCGATAAAACCATTCCTTGCCGGGGCTCAACGGCGCCCATTCCACGCGGTCCAGGCCGCAGGTCTTGAGCATTTCGTCGAACAAGCGCCAATGGCAAAATTCCTCGGCCAAATGCACCCGGCTGATTTTATCCTCGACACTGTGCGAATCGGCCATCGTCGGCACCACTTCCCAGGCTGCTTTGATGCCGACCCATTCATGCCGGGCAAACTTGTAAATACTCGTCAGCATTAACGTGAGTCTATCCAAGGCGTGGGGATCGTCTTGCATCGTTACGTAGTTCCGGTAAAACGCGTCCGGATTGGCCAAAGGCTTGCGCAAGCGCACCGGGTGCTCTTGAAAATACTGCAAGCGTGCGCGTTTTTTAGCTAAATCGCGCTCCGCTTCCAATAACTCCCCACCGTGTTGTTGGGTAAACGTCCAGTAATTGTCAAAGTTATCCTGCCGTTCCTGCCTGGTCGCGGCGGAAAAGACGGAACGGTATTGGCTTGATGAGCCCATGGGATGATTCTCCTGATTGAGGGGGTGGCAACGAGCGGAACATCGCCGGTTTAAGGTCTGTATCGTGAAACTGACCGCTTGACGCGGGTAGCGAACCGAGCCCAACGAAGCATGCGGCGCCATTCGGAACATGCCTTCCGAAGCGCGCACCACCCGCCTGTCTTAAGACATTCTCCAGTCCGTACCCGACCTGATCACTCCGATGGCGGCTGGACATTCGGTTTTGCGGGTCCAACACGTTTTAGGTTCCTTGGGTTTGGTGAATTCGAATTTGGCGTGGCGAGGTCCGCGCGCGTACCGAGAAGTAACGCGCCGCAGGAAGATGGACAGTCGAGTTGGGGACTTCGTTCCGTTTGGTCTACGCCGAGGTTTGTGTGCGGCGCCGGACCGAGGAAATTTCGACTAGGTAGCGGCAGGGCGGCGACAAGGATACACGAAGCGAGCCTCGAGCGGGAAACAAGGCACCGATTCGATGCCGAAGCCCCAGTCGGCGTCGGACGGATTTTCACGCGGCGGGAGGCTAGGCGCCCATCGCGCATTGAAGATCAACACCTAGGCAACGTCTGGCTTAGAGACCGCACGACGGTCTTGCCCAAGCCGTTAGCGTCGGTCGTTGCGACGCGCGATCGCCGGTCCGAGGCGCTCGGATTGCCCGAACCCCAAGGACCGGCGACCGCCGGTATCGCCGCTATTCGATCCAGATCAGCTCGACCCGGCGATTCTCGGCCTTGCCGGCTTCGGTCTCGTTGTCGGCGATCGGTTGAGTTTCGCCGTAACCTTGCGCGGATAGCTTGTTGGTCACGCCTTTCATTTTCAAATAGTCGACGACCGCATGAGCCCGACGTTGCGACAGTTTCATGTTGTAGGAATCGCTGCCTTCGCTGCTGGCGTGGCCTTGCACCTGGATGTCGTTTTTCTGCGGAAACGCGATCAAGTCCTTGGCAACGCCGTCCAACAGTTCCTTGGCATTCAAGCTCAGCTCGGCCGAGTCGTATTTGAAATGTTGACCTTTCAATATCAGCCGAACCGCGCAGCCCTTGGCATCGACGATAGCACCCTTGATGGTGCCGGGACATTTATCCAGGCAATCGTTCACGCCGTCGCCGTCGGAATCCAAGGTGCTGCAATCGGGTTTGGGCGCCACCGCAAACGGCGCCGGCGCGGCGCGCGTGTCGGTCTTCGCCGCGTATTTGGGTTTGTCGCCGAACGGAATCACCACGCCTAAATTGACGGTCATGTCGTGGAATTCGTCGGTGCCGGGTTGCACCTGGGCATTAAAATTGTTGTTGTAGCGATAACGTACGTCGCTGCGTATCAGCAAATGGTCGTTGACTTCGTAACTGGCGCCGACGCCCGCTTCGCCGATGAATCCGATACCGCAGTTGGCGGACGCGCAGGTGTTCATGCCGCCCAAGCCAACGACCGCGTACGGCGAGAACTTGTCGCGGAACAAATAATATTGCAGGTCGGCGCTGCCGCCGACCAAATCCCAAGGTCCGTTCGACCCGCCAAAGCCTTGATAAAAACCTTTTAACTCGACGTTAAAGTGCTCATCGATGATTTTACCGACACCGACCCCACCGCCCCAACCGTCGCTGGCGCGCCGATCGCCGCCACTATTGATGAAGGTCGCGAACGGCGCGACGTACCAGCGGTTATCTTGATAGGGCTCCACCGCGTGAGCGCTAGGCAGGATCGCGAAACCGACCAAGGGCGCGAACGGCAATAAGTGTTTTTTCAGCATAATCGTTCCTTTGAGTAAAAATGGGGATTCAAAACTCGCCGCGCCGCCCGGCCAAACTGACCGGTGTGGCCTCCGAGCTGCTCTGTGTCCGGTATTGCCACGAGCGGACAGAAGCATACGGCGCCGTGTTGTAAAAAAGCTGTTAAGTAGCTTATTCGCAACAGAGAGCGGCTGTCGGTGCGGTATCGCACATAGCCAGATAGCGCCGGATTTGCCGAACCATGGGCGGCCGGCGCCCTACGCATTCGATCATTCAATTGCCTTGCAAACTATGTTCGCTAGCACACCGACTATCCGACGCGCCCCGGTTACAGTGACGCCACGGCTTCACTCGTTCTATCCAACCCAGACCCCAGGCGTTGGAATCATCCGGAACCGATTCGAAGCGGCCCGATTCATTTCCTCTTAGGTGCATACCAATGAAAACACTGACTAAATCCGTTTCCGCCCTGCTGGTGGCACTGACACTACTTTTAAGCGCCGGGTGCGCGTCCACCAATAAACACGAAGGAACCGGCGAATACATCGACGACAGCGTGATCACGACCAAGGTAAAAGCGCAGCTGTTCGACGAACCCAACCTCCGTTCGGGTCAAATCAACGTGGAAACCTTCAAGGGCATCGTGCAATTGAGTGGTTTCGTCGGCACGCGGTCCGACATCGACAAAGCCGTATCGATTGCCCGCAGCGTCAAGGGCGTGGAGTCGGTCAAGAACGACATGCGCCTTAAATAAACAGGAAAACCATTATGGAAACCATCGATAAAGCATCCAATTACGCCCACGAAGCGGTCGATATGATCGCCAACGCCTCCAACCAAGCGGCCGAAACGCTGGACCAAAAAGGCGAACAGCTGAAAACGGCCGAGCAGCGCATCGTAAAAAACTGCCAGGTTTATATCCGCGACAATCCGGTAACGGCATTGGGCATAGCGGTGGCGGGCGGCTTCCTGCTCAGCCGTCTGTTGAGCAGCCGCTAAACCGCGCTGCCCGGCATGGCCCCGAAAACTTCCGCCAACTCGGGCGGCGACTCCGGCGCTTTTTCGGCGATGCCCGCCGAATCGCCGGCCGACGCCGGCTTGCTGGCTCAGATGGGCTCGCTGTGGGCGGAATACCAGGATTTGAGTCACGATCGCTTTCGGCTCGCCGCGCTGGAAACGCGGCGGGCCGGCCAAAGCCTGGTGACGATGTTGATTGCCGCGGTCATGCTGGGCTTGCTGCTCAGCGCGGCTTGGCTGGGCTCGCTGGCAGCCGGCGTGCAATGGCTAATCGAACATGAGTTGCGGGCCAGCAGCGCCATCTGGTTGGCGGTCGCCTGCAATTTAGTGCTGGCGTTGAGCCTGTTCGGCATCATCCGTCGCCGCGCCCGCTTTTTGCAATTCCCTGCCACGCAACGCAGTCTCAAGCCCCTGGCCGACCGCCCTGCCGATCGGGACAAACGCTGATGCGGTTCCGGTTACTATCCAAACCCGCCGGCCCCTCATTGGATGCGCAAATCAGCCATGCCGAACGGCAACTGGCCGAGCGGCGTCGCTCCATCAAAACGGACGGCGCAGTGTTACTCAGCAGCCTGCGCAAACAAATGACCGCCCCCGCCAGCTTGTTGTTGGCCGGCGGCATCGGCTTTGTCGCCGGCGAACTGAGTCACTGCCCGGCGCCACCGAGTTCCGCGCCATCATCCGGCCGGCTCGGTCAACGCGAACCCCACAGCCGAACCACCCTGAGCGCCGCGCTGAGCCTGTTGCTCTCGGCCCATGCCTTGTACAAAGCCTTACCGATCGCCTGGCTGGCAAAGCACCTGCACTCATCCCGAATCCGGACAAGCGCCGCATTGCGCCGAGCTCGGCGTTCGATGCCGCCGACCGCACCCGATAAGCTCGCAAGCTCTGGTAGCAGCGATCCAACCCCGCCCCGTCCCTAGTCGCAATCGATAGCATCCTATCCGCTAGGGTTTCCAACAACCCCCCCATCAGAAAATCGTCAAGCCACATAAATTTTTACGTTAGAGCCTCTTGCAAAATTACCATCCGTTCGAAAAAACCGACGTTACCACCCGTCACGAGCGGCAGATCTTTTGAGGTGGTAACCGCAATCTTGACCAACGAATCCAATGCTGTAGCCTGAAAAATTCGTAACCATTCAGAGGGCGTTTGGGGGAGGGTCGTTACCGTGGCGTTAAGTTAACCGGTTACAGTCAATGTAAGCCGCTGGATGAACGGAACCGAAATAAGGCGGCGGCTGAGCGGAGCCGAAGCCATTTCGCTTCGACGCCGCTCAGCGAACGGCATAGCTGACATTGAGGTGCTCATCCCCCCGCTCCGTTGGGAGAGGGCGTTTTTACTTCGCGCTGAATAGTTATAAAAATCAAGCGAAAGCCTTATCGACGGCCCCCAAAGGTGCGCCAATGAAAGTAAGGATTCCGGTCAATTACGGTCGCCAGCCTCCCCTAACCCGTTCAACGCCGACAGTATGCTCGGGTAATCGAAAACATTCGCAAGCCGGGATAGGGCAAGACCTAGTTTTGGGTCGATCTCGCCGATTTGTTGGATGATGGCTGAGATGCGTTCGATGTCCAGGCTCACCAGCGCCTCTCTCAGATCGTTACACAATTCAGCCGGCAAAACCTTCAGCATCATAGCGGTTAAAACGACTGGCTCGGGCTGCTCTTCGGCCGCACTCTCGTGGTACATGAATTTTATGTCCAGTTGCCGCGCCAGACAGTCGTAGATTTCCTCGAAGCGGTAAGGTTTACGCACGAAGTCGTCCATGCCGGCGTTCAGCATTTCCTGCTGCTGTTCCTTGAACGCCGAGGCGGTGACGGCGACAATTTTGACCGTCTGGCCGTCCGGTAACTGGCGAAGTCGCTGCGTTGTTTCGATACCGTCCATTACCGGCATGCGCCTATCCATCCAGATCAAATCGGGTTGCCAAGACTGGAACAGTTCCAGACATTGCGCGCCGTTACCGGCAATTTTGACTTCCAGTCCTAGGCCTGTCATCAGCCGGCTGAGCAATAGCCGATTTTCGTGCTGATCCTCGACGATCATGATCCGATATCGGGGTTGGCCTGGGGCAAGTCCTACCACTTCGCCCGGTTTCCGGGGTTCCGCGCCCAAAATGTCGGTGCCGCTCGCCGTTTCCACCGGTAGATCGACACGGAACAGAGATCCCTTACCCACGCTGCTCTCGACGCTGATACTGCCGCCCATCATCTGCACGAGTTGGCGGGTGATAGCCAAACCCAGGCCGGTACCGTGCTGCGCGTCCGCCTCGCCCAGTTGTACAAAGGGCTCGAACAAACGGCTTCGGTCTTCCGGCGCGATACCGGGACCTGTATCCTCGACCTCGATCAGCAGATGATACCGGGCATTGTTCTTGGCGCCCAGACGCATCGTCACGCCGCCGTGTTCGGTGAATTTCACCGCATTGTTGATCAGATTGATGAGAATTTGCCGTATCCTCGCTTCGTCGCTACGGATATAGCGTGGGAACTCGGACGACTGGTCGAGCAGCAGCTGCAAGGCTTTCTCCCTGGCGCGGATTTGCATCATTTCGACGACGTCCCGCACCATAGCACCGAGGTCGAACGGGGCTATTTCCAGTTGCAGGCGGCCCGATTCGATCTTGGCCATTTCCAGCACGTCGTTGATCAGGTTCAACAGATGTTCGCCGCTACGGTTGATGATTTCCAGGTTTTCGGCTTGCTGGCTGCTGAGTTGCGGGTCGCGGCGCATCATGCTGGAAAAGCCGAGAATGGCGTTCATGGGGGTGCGCAATTCATGGCTCATATTGGCCAGGAACATACTCTTGGCCTTGTTGGCCGCATCGGCGGCATCGCGCGCCAGCAACAGCTCCGCCGTGCGTTGCCGTACTGTCTCCTCCAGTTGGTCCTTGTATTGTCTCAGTTCGTCTTCCGCTTGTTTGCGTTGGGTAATGTCGGTGAACATCGCAAAAGAACCCTGAAAGCGCTGTTCGTCGTCAAGAATGGGAGCGGCAGAAACAACCGTCCACACCGCCTGCCCGTTTTTACGGCGGAAGCGGCGTTCGTAATGCTCCGCAAGACCTAGTCGCCGGTTCTCCATTTTTATCAAGTGATCCGGCGCATCCTTCTCGAACATGAAGTCTGTGATTGGCCGGCCATGCATTTCTTCACAAGTGTAGCCGAGCATATCGGCCATTCTAGGATTAGCGAAGCTGGTTCTGGCGTTCGGCCCCAGAACCCATATGCCCTCGTTCGCCGTGTCCACGATCCGACGGTATTGGGCTTCGCTTTGCTGTAACTCTGCGTAGATTTGGGCATTTTCCGCGGCATGTGCCTCCAGTACCGACATCATGCCGTTGAACGCTTGAGCCATGTCGACAATATCCCTCGGCCCGGCCAACGCGGCCCGTACCAACGATTTGCCGGCTTCGGCGCGTCTCATGACCGCCGATAGCCGAATCAGCGGTTGCGTCATCCGCTTGGTCAACATGCGGATCAGGGCCAGAAACAGCAGCGCAAAAGAAAAGGATGTCGTCAAATTGGCGACGAAAATGCTGGCGGTCGTCTGCACCAGTGCCGCCTTACTTACCACGACGATTACTTCGCCGAGCAACTCCGGCGCGACGATTTCATTGAAGGGCGAACTGGCAGGTTGAGAATACACCGGCGCGATAAAGCGCCATGAATTTGGGCTTTCGGCATCGAGAAAGACGGCTTGCGCCGGGTCGGCCTTGCCGATATCGGCCGCGGCAGGCGCTTGGAAAAGCTCGCTGGAATCGGTCGTTCCGCGTTTTAACAATACTTGCCGGTTGGCATCGCGGATTTCCAAGCCGACGACACCGGGAAACGCCAAGGTGGTGTTGACGGCTTCCGTCGCGTTATCGCCGGAAGCGTAAACCAGAGCCAGCGCACTTTGACGCGCAAGGCTGGCGGTGATACCCCGCCCCTGATCCAGCAAGTTGCCGCGCACCCGTTGATTGCCGAGCCACGATCCGACAACGGAAGCGAACAATGCCAGCAAAAAAATACCGACAGCAATCGTAACGCCAAGCTGGCGTTGGAATGTGTATTTGTCCAGGAAAGAAGCGAACTGTGGTTTCATGGTCCGGGAAGATTATTCATCGGGAAATGCCACATCGAAATCTTGCTGTCGACTGGTATTGATATCAAGGTGTTTGGCGGTGCGTAGGTTGATGGCCGTCAGCACCTCCCGTAGCAAAATCACGCCGTGCTCTCCGTAGTCGCCGGACGCCAGAAACCTTAACGCCATATCGGCCAGATGACCGCCCATTTTGCCATTATCGGGATAAAGCGAGAACAGCACCCCGCGCCGGACATGGCCGAAATTGCTGGAAAAAACCGCCAGGTTCCGGTTCCAGGACTCCTGCAACACCAAGGGCAGTGCCGAACTTTCCTCTACCGTGGTGGAATCCTGAAGTAGCCACAACGCATCTTGGCGACTGTCGGCGTTGTTGAAAAAGTCCTGATAACCTTGCACCGCGCTATGCAAATCCTGCGCTTCGTACGTCACCAGTTCCAAGCCTAGACTGCGCGCCGACATTTTTGCCTGGCGTATCAGCCAGGCATTTTGCTTTGGGTTGTAAACCGCGAACACGCGACGCGTGGCTGGCAACAGTTTTTTGAGCAACTCAAACAACAAGGCCGGGTCCGGCGACAGGCTGTGTAACGGCAAATCGCGGATGCCATTGTCCGGCGCAGTAATGACGCCGCCCATCACCACGCCGATGTCTCGATCCAGGCTGGCGGCGATGCCCATGCCCTGTCGCCCAAGCGCGATGACCACCTTGATATTTTGTTGGCGTAAACCGTTTTTCAGGTCATTGATGTTCACGTCCGGCGCTACGGCATATTTGACAGTCTGGGTTGTGGAATCGATACCGCTAATAATCTGTTCGAACACGGTGCGGTAGGGCTCGGCGATGTCGGGATAAATGATCGCAACGGCTGTTTTCCCCGTCTGAAAGGCGACGGCCGTTGGGATAGGGGTCAGCAGTAAAAGACTCATCAGCGCCGCTATTAAGCCGTTGTGCCGCCGTCGGCTATAGAGGAATCTGGTCATCGGCTTCAAAACGAAAAAGTCGCTTGCAGATAAAACGAACGCCCAGGCATCGGTAAATCATAGGGGAGTGAGGTGCCCGGCGCCAGGCTGGGTTCCAGTACCGTGGCATCGAACAGATTGCGGATCGACGCCGCGAAATCCCAGCCCTTTTTACTATTATCGGTGCGCAGCGTCAGGTCGATGGTCGTGTAATCGCGTATCGGCGGCCGGGCGTCGCCGTAGGCACGCTTGCGGTCGCCCACCCAGTTGACTTGAACGCTGGCCAGCCAGGGTTGCATGAAACGCCAGTCGCTGCGCGCATAGACATGGTGGTGCGGCATGTAGCCGGCATCCTGATTGTGGGTTTCGTCGATCGAGGTCTGGAAGGAATAATTACCGGTCAGCCTCAATGAAGAGGTGGCATCCCAGGTAGTTTCCAGTTCCAGTCCGCGACCATATTGTTTGCCGGTGTTTTGAAAAGCGAGTCCTGGCGCCGGCGCTGGATTGGCGACGGCAGAAATGATCTGAGCCAAATCGTATTGAAAAAAGCTCAGGTTTACTTCGGTATCGCGGCGTGCCTGCCAACTGATATCGACCTCGTAGGTGTCCATGGTTTCGGGTTGCAGACCGGGATTGCCTCCCCCGGACGGATTGATGCCGTACTGCTCGTTGAAAGACGGCGCGCGAAAGGCCCGGCCCCAGAGGAATTTGGCAGTCAGGTCCAGATCGACGTTCCAGACCATCGCCAGTCGCGGATTGACGGTAGCGCCGAAAT
Source organism: Methylomonas koyamae (assembly GCF_001644025.1). Taxonomy (GTDB): domain Bacteria; phylum Pseudomonadota; class Gammaproteobacteria; order Methylococcales; family Methylomonadaceae; genus Methylomonas; species Methylomonas koyamae_A. The sequence continues at coordinate 32,728 of NZ_LUUK01000209.1, read as the reverse complement.
CGGAATAACTGTCGTAGCGCACCCCTGCGGTCAAGGTCCAATCCGGGGCGAAACTCCATTCGTCCTGCAGGTAAAAATAATCGTCGATGCGGGTATGGGGCAAAATATGCGGTTGGATGCTGCCATAGTCGGTAACGGCACCCGTCGGCATGGGTAAGCCGTTAGGCAATAAAAAGAAATTCTTCAAGGTCCGGGTTTTATAAAGGTTCAGGTCGTCGTGGCCCCAGCCTATGCGCAGGTTGTGGTCGGTAAAACCGGTATAGTTGGCGAAGGCCGAAATCCGGATTTGCCGCTCCCAGCGTCCCGGCGAGCCTATCATGCCGTCCGGATAATTAAACGGGCCGAGTCGGGTCCCGGCAGGGAACATGTGATAGTTATTGGCATCTTCCTTGTAGTGCAGGAAACTGGCCATGAAGCCCAGCCCCCAGTTTTTGGCGAATTGCGCGTCGTTCCAGGACAAATCGGCGTTGATGCGTTCGCTGGTTTCGGTGCCGATGGGATCGAGCGTCGCCGTCTGACCGACCCCCATGCCGAGATTGTCTCGCAGCTTATAGCCGGAGCGTAAGCGCCATTTGTCGTAAGCCAGATCGAGGTTGGCGTCTACGCTATCGTAGCCGGTGTTGACCGGCCCCGGCGCCTCGGAGACATGAGTGCCGAAAAACTGGTCGCGCGACGTTTGGGAATCCTCGATGATGGTTTTCTTGAAACCGTCGGTGGCGCCGACATTGACGTAGGCCGCGACCTCCACCTCGCCCCATTTGCCGCCGTGTTGCGCCCAGGTGTTCCAGGTAGCGAACGAGCCGCCGCGCGCCCCGATTTTGGTGCCGTCGATGTCCTTGGCGGTTTTGGTGATGATGTTGATGACGCCGGCGTAAGCATCGGCGCCATATAGGGCCGAGCCGGGACCGCGAATCACCTCGATGCGGGCGATGTTGTCCAGCGGCAGCCCCCCCCAGGCTTGCCCCCTGTCGCCACGAAACAGGGTATTTATCGAAATGCCGTTCTGCAGCATCAAGACCTGAGGATTGGTGGGGTTGCCGACGATGCCGCGAAATTGATACATCGGTGTGTATTCGATGTAGGAGCGCTCGACATGCACGCCCGGCACGGTTTCCAGCACCTCGTCCAGATCCTTGGCGCCCATCGCCGCGATGTCTTCGGCGGTGATCACCGTCGCGGTCGAGGGTGCGCGTTGCAACGGCTGCGGACTGCCGGTGGCGATACTGACGGTGTTTTTGTCGCCGTAAACCAGCGCCAAGTCTTCTTCCTCGGCATTCGGCGCGGCCAGCGAGACCGTGATCCAAAGCAATGTCGGCACCGTGGCGGCGAGACTTGCGACCGTATTTTTCATGACGCCTCCTTTTGAGCAATCATTTGTGCCGCAATTGGAAAATAACGATCGTGCCCTCGTTGCCTTTACCCGACCTTTTTGGCCGATCAAATTTGACACATTGCCGGTTTTAAGTAGTTAGCCCTGAACTCTTCCATGCCATGTTTCATTTAGTGTCACGTCTAAAATTGGGTTTAATTATAGTTATGGCTAAAAATTAACTCTGATTTCCCCGCCCCGCCAAGGGCAGGTCGTTGGGGATGGCCGCTCCCGGACTAGGCTCGCGGGCATTCACATCAAACAGATTGCGCACCGAGAAGGCCACTTCGAATTGATCGTGGATATTCTTGCGGCGGAGAGTCAAATCGACCCAGGTGTAATCGTCCATGGCCGGGCGAGTGTCGCCGGCGGCCCGGTCGCGGTCGATGATCCATTTAACCTGGGGGTGAATTGCCAGTCGGGCAAAAATTCCCACTGAGCGCGTAGATAAACCTGATGATGAGGCGCGTAGCCGGCATCTTGATGGGTAGTACTGTCCGTGGACTTTTGGTAGGAATAGTTTCCCGCCAGTTTGAGGGTGTCTAGGGCTTTCCATTCGGCCTCCAGCTAGCCGCCATAGCCGTTTTGGCTGCCGGTATTTTGGGCCGTTATGGTGGTTGAGCCGATGTCCGGCACGAAACGAATAATATCCTTCCACCAATCATGGAAGAAATTGACGCCCAAGCGCAGTTTGTCCAAGGGGCGATAGTCGAACGCCAGCTCGAGACTATCCATGGTTTCCGGTTTCAGGCGCGGATTACCGTTGGCTCCGGGATTGTTGACGTTATAGAGCTCAATGAAGGCCGGTGCGCGGAAGGCACTACCCGTACATCAGCTTAGTGGTCAGATCGTAACGGGTCTCCCAAACCAGGGCCGCTCGTGGATTGACCGTCTCGCCAAAGTCCGAGTAGCGGTCGTAACGCATACCGGCAGTCAACTGCCGGTCTCTAGCGAATGCCCATTCGTCCTGGATCAGGAAAAACGCGTCCGTGCGATCCTTGGTCGGCAGATAAACTAGCGGCGTGTTCGAGACATCCACCAGCGGGGTGCCCGGCAGCAAGGGAATTGGGGTTCCCGTGACCGGATCCAGACCGAAATTTTTCTGCTCCCGTACCTTGTAAATGCTGTCGTAGTTGAAGCCGGCACCCAGACGCAAGGTATGCGCCGAAAAGCCTCGATAAACGGCGGCAAGGTTTGCGCGAGCGTGACGTTCCCAGTTTTCCGGAACGCCTCTGAAACCGTTGGCAAACGTGACGTATTGCACCGGATTGGCGAAATCGATCAGACCGTTGGCACCTATGGGTAAGCGAGCGCCTGGAGGAAAAGCCCCGGTATTATGCTGGTCGCCATCCAAATAACTGAGTTGCGCCATCATCTCCCAATTCTCGGCGAAGTCAGCGTTCTGGTAGGTGAGATCGGCATTCCAACGATCGCTGCCTATCATGGTCACCGGATCTAGGGTCTGTATCACGCCGGCCCCGCTGCCGTAATTGTCGCGATGCTGCAGGCCGCCACGGAAGCGCCAGTGTCCGCGGGAAAGATCCAATCGTGCATCCATATTGTCTCGCGACAGATTGACCGGGCCCGGAGCCAGCGAGGCATGAGTGCCGAACAGCCGATCGAATCCGGTCTGCGCGTCGGCGTCGAGGATGGATTTTTGACCGGCAGTGTTGTGATATTCCACCATGGCCGCCACGTCGAAGCCCGCCCATTCGGCACCGTGCAAGGCCCAACCGTCATAGGTATCGAAACTGCCGACCCGCCCGCCTACCTCCGTGCCGTTGATCTCGTCCTTGGTCTTGGTGATGATGTTGATCACACCGGCGAAAACATCTGCACCATATACGGCCGAGCCCGGTCCGCGTACCACTTCGATGCGGGAAATGGCCTGCACCGGCATGCCGCCCCAACTCAAGTTCCTGTCACCCGTGTAGGAGGTGATGGGGACGCCGTTGATCAACATCAGCACCTGCGGGTTGAAGCCGGAATAAACACCGCGAAACGTATAAATCGGGTTGTATCCAAGATAGCTGCGTGCCACGTGCGGTTTCCAACACCTCGTCGATGTCCGTCGCGCCCATGGCCTTGATGTCCGCCGCGGTGACCACGGACGCCACCGCCGGCGCCTTGCCGACCGGCTGCCGAGTACCGGTGGCGCTGCCCATTTCCTCGCCGCCGTAAACCTGCGCCAAGTCTTCTTCCTCGGTAGAAGATGCGGCCAGCGAGACCGTCGCCCAAATCAATAATGGCGCGGCGATCACAAGAGATACGGTCAAACTTTTCATCATGCCCCCTGACGCGCACAAGCGATTGCCGCTACTGAAAAAATGCGCAATCTACCTTGCCCATGCTTCCGATCATTCAGTGCGATCGAGTACTTCGCAATACCCAATAAATGGGTAGTTTCAAACCGCCCCTACTTTATTTCTTTTCGTGTATTTTCCAAAATTCGGTTTACTTAATCATAGTACGGAGCCACTTGAAAAATTACCGTCCGTTCGAAAAACTGGCCGTACCATCCGCCGCTGGCGGCTGAAGTAGCCCCGCAGGGGTAGGGTTACTGCGTTATGTCATCGTTGTTCTCGACAATCAGACAAGGCGATCCCGACAACCGACTAGATTGACAACTAAAAATGGCTCAAAGCGATTTTAAGTGACCAACCTCAGCAACTGATTCGCGGTCGGCACGAGTACCTCAAACATCAATTGGCACATGACCGCGCCGGCGAATCGCGCTGATCGCAATGTTGGATAACGTACCGACGCAGCCACTACAAGTGCTTAAACTGGCAACATGACTTTACCGAAATCAATACCCGACCCGATTAAATTCACATCCTTGGCACGGATCGCGATCATTGGATTGCATGTTTCCGATTTGCCGGACAGCGGGTTCAACGCTCCCAAGTATTGGTAATCAGCGGCAAGCAAACCGCTGTCGCCCCACCCGTAGTTCCACCACACCTAGCGTCGAAGCGTAGGTTTGCTTGCCCACGCGCACTGGCACCCCTTTTCTTAACGTCCACGATCCAACCGGCGCGTTGCTATTGCCTTGGCTGCCAGTGGCGCGCGCCCGACACAAAAACCAAGCGGGGTTAGCGCTCCGCGAAACGCACGGTCGCAAGAACTCTGTCAAAGCCGGTCTTGCCAGGCAAAACCGGCCGAGGGGTAAGCGCCATTGGATGGCAATTTGTTCACTTAAACCTATCGAGAAATACCTATGAAAAAGATCCCCTATTTAAAGACCTCGCTCGCCGCGTGCCTATTGGCGGTTTCCGGCGCTAGTTCCGCTAGCGTTTGGGCACCGAACGACGGCGACGTTAACTTTATGTCGTTTAGCACGTCATCGTTTCCGTTCCCTTCGCTGACCGATACCTTCGGAATTTTCGAAGACACGGCGATGATCGGCGCGGCCGCGCCCGTCCTCTCCTTTACCGGTGTTGGCGCGGTATCGTTCGTTGCCAGCGGAGCCAATTACCATATCGGCACCGCGACCGCTTCCGGCACCTTGCTGGGCTCTAGCAATTTCCAAGTCGGCATGTTGTCCGGCGGCGTTTGGAGCGCCGCATTCGGCAACGCCAATTTGGGTTCGGATGCGGTGATGTTGGCTTTCGCCGACACGGAGGAATTCGATAATTTGCACTTTCTGTACGCGTTCGACATTAGTCCTTCGAAAGCCACGGACGATGGCCCCGCCACCGTACCGCTACCCGCTTCGGTGTGGATGATGACCAGCGCCTTGCTGGGCTTGTTGTACACCGGCCGAGCTAAATCGAAGGTTTCCTAAGTTCTAGTTAGGGATAGCCGGCGCGAGCTTGATGCTCGCGCCGGCCTTTTTTTAGCTGGCTCTTCCGGCGCCGCTGACTCATAAGCTGAGCTGATCGCGCCATTCCATTCCCTTGCCTCCCCCAAGCGTCTATCCTCGCAACTCCCTGGTTTGCGGCTGAAGCCTCTAACCGCGCGCTATAGCCATCGCACTTAAAATTTCGGTTTTTTTATCCCCTCGCCCTATCCATCACCCGGCGGGCGACAGGGAGCGGATGTGCCGAAATTTGAAGCGCGAAAGCTATATGTTGGTATACCGGGGTAAGGTCAGCGACTCACGATCCGCCACGCATAAAAAAACGGCGGGGATTAGCCCGCCGTTGTCATCGGCATCGAAGACCGTCCGGCCTTACTTAGCGGAGTTCAAATGCGCCACCGCGTCTTCCGAGGATTTTTTCGCCAAGTCGGCATGGCCTTGTTTTGCATGCCCGATCGCCGCATCCAGACTCTTGAGACTGGCTTTCATATGCTCATCTATGACGATGATATGCACCTTGGCTTCATCGGCATGATCCACGATGCTTTTGACGTCGCCGGCACTGCCGGCTGCGTTGGCATGCTCCAGCGCCAACGCGAAGTGACTATCGGCCGCTTGGACGTTGCAAGTGTAAACGCTCAACAGCATGGCGCCGCCGAGTCCGATCAATGGGTTCGAAACAATCTTCATAAGGATTTCCTGGTAAGTGAGTTTAGACATTGCCCGGCGCCGATTCCGGCATCAACATCGGCGATCTCAATAACGGTCGCTTTTTTCGGCTTTTTTGGCGTTGCGCCTGACCGGGATAAACCCGCCCCGGTCTCGGCCGGCAGTCATCTGCATATCGTCTTCGTAATCCTCCGCGATGTCGTGACGGCGATTACCGCTAATCTCGACGACCATGATTTCGTCTGCTTGCGCCGGGTGTTGGTTGGGAACTTTATTCATGTCGAACTCCTGAATGGCCGACCCAAGCCGAATTGGCCAGGGTCAAAGCGGAGAATATTCAGTTTCCACGCTCAGTCATCAAGATACCGGTTTCTCCCGCGCCGGTCGGTACGGCGCCGCACAGATGGCTCGCGCCACTAAGCTCTGCTAGCGCTATAGGTTGCTGCCCAATACGACCGACACTTGATGCCGTTGCCCGTCGTCGAGCAACGCAATCCCGTCGGCAATTGATTGCGCAACCCCGTCCAACTCCAGACCGACCACGCCGCGCGATACGCTGTCCGGATTGTCCACGTGGATGTCGTAAACGCTGCCGCCATGCCGATACTCCATCCGGTAAGCGGGCCAACCTTTCGGAATACAGGGCGCGAACAGCAACCGGTCGCCGCGTCGTTGTAAACCCAGCACGGTCTCCAATCCGGCCCGATAGAACCAGCCGGCCGCGCCGGTGTACCAGGTCCAACCGCCGCGCCGGGCATGCGGGGCTTCGGAATAAATGTCCGCCGCCAGCACATAGGGCTCGACCTTATAGGCATACACGCCGGTGCGGCTGGCGGTGCGCTTGATCGGGTTAAGCATGCACAGCAATTCGCCGGCTTGGTCGCCGTCGCCGAGCAGCGCATAGGCAATCACCGACCAAATCGCCGCGTGAGTATATTGCCCGCCGTTCTCGCGAATGCCGGGCGGATAGCTTTTGATATAACCGGGATCGCGTTCGGTCTTGTCGAACGGCGGCGTGAACAACAGCACTAGGTCGTCGCCGTAACGCACCAAATATTCGCGCACCGACGCCATCGCCCGCCGCGCCCGTTCCGGCTCGGCGGCGCCGGAGATGACGGCCCAGCTCTGGGCAATGGCATCGATGCGACATTCGGCGTTGGTCGCCGAACCCAGCGGCGAACCGTCGTCGAAATACGCGCGCCGGTACCAGGCGCCGTCCCAGGCTTCCGCTTCCAGCGCGATTCGCAGCCGCTCGACGTGCTCGCGCCAGCGGCCTGCCCGTTCGGATTCACCGCGCGCCTCGGCAATTTCGGCGAAGGCCGACAGCGACGCGATCAGGAACCAGGCCAGCCAGACGCTCTCGCCCTGGCCCCGATTGCCGACCCGATTCATGCCGTCGTTCCAGTCGCCGCTGCCGATCAACGGCAAGCCGTGAGCGCCGGTCGTCAAACTCAAGTCCAACGCTCGGGCGCAATGCTCGAACAAACTGGCCGAACGCTGACTTTGGCCCGGTTGAAAATACGCATCGTCCTGGTCCGCCGCCAACAGCGGTCCATCCAGAAACGGGATCAGTTCGTCCAGCACCGGAGTATCGCCACTGACCTGCAAATAATGCCGCACCGCAAACGGCAACCAGACCCGGTCGTCGGAAAATCGGGTACGCACGCCGCGACCGGTGGGCGGATGCCACCAATGCTGCACGTCGCCCGGCTCGAACTGGCGGCCGGCGGCGCGCAACAGATGTTCCCGCGTCAATTCCGGCCGGCTCACCGCCAAGGCCATGCCGTCCTGTAATTGATCGCGGAAACCGAAGGCGCCGCCCACCTGATAAAACGCCGCCCTCGCCCACATCCGGCAACTCAGGGTCTGATACAGCAACCAGCCGTTTAACAGAATGTCCAGCTCGCGGTCCGGCGTTTCGACTTGGACCTGGTGCGTAACGCCTTGCCAAGCTTGCTTCACCACGGCGAAGCGACTTGCCATGTCGAAAGCCCGATGGCGGCGGATCAACTCGACGGCATGGGTTTTGTCGCGACCCTGTCCCAGCAAAAACACGATCTCGATGCGTTGCTTAGACGCCATTTCCAGCGTCGTTTGCAAGGCCGCGCACGGGTCCAAGCCGGCGCCGACCCGGTTCTTCAGCGGTTTGCGACTCGACAAGCCGGCCGGTGCGTCCAGACTGCCGTTACGACCGAGGAATTCGCCGCGATTCGCGGTCCAAGTCGTCTGCCGGCCGGCCAGATCGGCGAACGCGACGCGTTGGCCGAATTCGGGATCCCAGGGGTTATAGGCCAACAAAGCGCCGGTATCCGAGTCCAGTTCGGTGACGATATGCGGTGCCGTCACGCTGCGCGAGGCACCCAGCACCCATTCCAGATAGGCCGTCACGGTCAGGCGACGGTGGCGGCCGGACTGGTTGGTCAGAATCAACGACGACAACTTGATCGGATCGTCCGGATCGACGAATTGCAGCAGTTCGGCACGGATGCCGTGCGAGACGTGCTCGAAGCGGCTGTAACCCTGGCCGTGCCTGATCAGATAGCCGGCATTCTCGACCCGAATCGGCAACACGGTCGGGGTCCATAATTCCTGCGTTTCGTCGTCGCGCAAATAAAACACTTCGCCGGGCGCATCGCCGACCGGATCGTTGGACCAGGGCGTCAGTTGGTTTTCCCGGCTATTGCCGGCCCAGGTGCAACCGCTACCCAGCTCCGAAACGGTAAAACCGAATCCCGGATTGGCAATCACGTTAATCCAAGGCGCCGGCGTCCATTGGCCTTTATCCAACACGATCACATATTCGCGGCCTTCTTCGGCGAAGCCGCCGAGGCCGTTGAAGAACTCCAGGTCCGGCACCGCCAGGACCGGGGCGACTTCCGCCGCCCGCGCCGCTCTATGGACAATGAACGGCGAGGCCGGCCGCGGATGACGCAACAACTGTTCGGCCAAGGTGCCGCGATGGCCGACCAACACCGCCCGAGCCGCCGTTTGCAACAAGCGCCGCTCTTCCAGAGACAGCACGCTGGCTTGCAACGCGAAAATCGCGCCCTGTTGGCCCTGATCGGCGGCGGCGCGGGCCTGATTCTCCCGCACCAGATTTTCCAGCAAGGCCTGCAAGTCCTCGACGTAGGACACTTCCTTCTCGTTCAAGATCAGCAAATCCACGGCCAATCCCTTAATGCGCCAATATTCGTGCGCGCGCAACAATTGCTCGACGATGCCGCGCTCTTCCGGTTCGCCGACCCGCAACAACACGATGGGCCGGTCGCCGGAAATCCCGTGTCGCCAAAGTCCGCCGACGTTCAGCGTATTGGTCTGCGACAGCTTACCGGCCGGTCGCAGCGACGGATCGGCGTAAATCAAGCGGTTAGCCAGCATTTGAAACAATTGCGCTTCATCGGGCTTGGTACGCAAATGGTGCAATTGCACGTGCGCGTGCGTCCAGGCCAAGGCCGAGACCCGCTCCCAAGCCACCGGATTGTGGTATTTGTCGGCCAAATCCGCCGCCGCTTGGCGCGAGGCCGCCACCAGCGTGGTAAAGGTCAGATGCTCGGTCGCGCCGGCCGCCACTTTCACACGGGTACGCAGACTGAATATCGGGTCCAATACGCAGCCCACCGTATTGCTCAACGGCCTGCCGTCCATCACCGCCAGCGGCGCGCGCGCCGTTTGGCCCCGGCCGATAAAACGGGCCCGGTCGGTTTCGTATTGCAGCCCGTCGCCGCTTTGCCGATCGGCCAGTACGTGCGCGGCCCAAACCGGCGCGTCGTCCGGCGCGCGCGGACGACGATGCGCCAGTAAGGCACGGGTCTGCGGCCAGTATTCGGTTTGCACGAACAGATTGGAAAAGGCCGGATGGGCAATATCCGCGGCCGGGGTGGTCAACACGATTTCCGCGTAAGACGTGATTTCGATTTCGCGCGAGTAAGCGCTGTTGTTGGTTAAGCTCAACCGGCGAATTTCGGCGTCGTCTTCCGGCGACACCACGATTTCCAGCGTGGCGACGATCAAGCCGTCGGTGCGGGTAATCCGTGCCCTGTCCTCGACAAACACCACCTCGTAATGGTCGGGGCAGGCCGCCGTCGGCTGATAGCCGGCCGACCAGACCTTGCCGGTTTCGACATCGCGCAAATACAGATAACTACCCCAGGCGTCGCCGGTGGGATCTTCCCGCCAACGGGTTACGGCCTGGTTACGCCACAGGCTATAGCCGGAGCCGGCGGCGGTGATCATCACCGCGTAACGGCCGTTGGACAACAGCTGAGTCGACGGCACCGCCGACATCGGCGAACACAAGCGCCGCACCGGCGGCTGCACGGTCTCCTTGACATCGGACAGCTCCTGCAACAGCGGCGGCACGCTGGTGTCGGCGCCGTGCGGGATGCGTTCCTGCAGCAGCAAATGCGCGGACTGAATCAACGCCGCGCGGTGGAAGCGGTGGCGCATCGTCCCGTCGTGTACCACGTTAGCGAAGGCGACCAGCGACATACCTTGATGATGCGCCATATAGCAACGTACCAGAGCCACCCGCTGGCCTTCCGCCAGCCGAATCGGTGTGTAGTCCAAGGCTTCGTAGAAACCGTAGCGTCCCACGCCGCCTTCTTGCTCCAGACGCGCGAAGTTTTCCGCAGCGGCGTGTGGCAAATACATCGCCGCCAGGGCCGTCGCGTAGGGCGCGATCACCAGTTCCTCGCCCAAGCCGCGCTTCATGCCCAAGCCGGGCACGCCGAACGCCGAGTATTGATAGGTCAAATACACGTCTCGGCCGTTAAACGCCGATTCGGACACGCCCCAGGGGACGCCGCGCTCCCGGCCGTAGGCGATCTGCCGCTTCACGACCAGCCGGCAGGTCTGATCCAGCAAGCTGTAGCGCGGGGTAAAGGTCACCAGCGACGGCATCAAATATTCGAACATCGAGCCGGACCAGGACAGCAACACCGTACCGTGGGCGACCCGCGTCACCCGCCGGCCCAGATGAAACCAATGACTGCTCGGCACGTCGCGTTTGGCGATCGCAATAATGCTTGCCAAACGGGCCTCCGAGGCCAATAGATCGTAGTAACTGGAATCGATGACACCTTGGGCGACCCGGTAGCCGATCGCGAACATGTGGCGACTGGTGTCGTACAAGAATCGAAAGTCCATCTCGCGGAACCAGCTTTCCAACTGCTCGGCGAGCAGATCGAGGCGCTGACGCAAGGTATCGGCCTGTTCGCCGGCCCGGCACAGCAACACCCGCGTTGCGGTATTCTCGGAGCTCGCCGGCTCCGATTCGGCGCACGCCTGGCGATTCGCCCACAGCGCGTAGCGCTCCGGCAGATGGCACAGCGGCGTGTCCAGATCGAATCGATGGCTTGGCGGGTCGGATGCGGGGTGGTAGCGCGCCGGAAAATGAATCCACGGCATCAAAGTCGCCACATCACGCGCATGCGAGCGGATGTCGTCTCGCAGCAAACCGGCCCACACCAGCACTTCGTTGCCCTGGCTATCGCCGCGCTCGACGGCATGGGCGTTGGCCAGATCGTGCAAGGCGCCGACGCAATCGGTCAGGCGCCGCCACAATCGACTCCATTCCTCGGCATCGGCGGGGCGCGCGCCGAGCAATTCGCCCAGATCGGCGACTTTGAGGCGCAACTCCGCCAAGCTCACCGTCAGCGTGCGCCGATCGTCGCTGAGTTTGGCTAACGCGTCGCTCAATAAAGCGTGGGTATCGGCCAAGCCGATCAACGCGTTGGACAAATCCAGCGGCCGATTCGCCATTTCCCGGCAGGCCTGAGCCAGCGTCAACAAGTGGCCGGCCAGATTGCCGCTATCGACCGTGGACACGTAGCGCGGCTCCAGCGTCCGTAAATCGCGGGTGTCGTACCAGTTGTAGAAATGGCCGTGCAGGCGCGGCAACCCGGCCAGCGTCGCAACCGTGGCCTCCAACCGTTCGATGGCATCGGTCAAACCCAGCCAGCCAAAATCCCGTGCCGCCACGATCGACAACAAATACAAACCGAAATTGGTCGGCGAACTGCGATGGGCGATCACCGGCCGGGGGTCTTCCTGAAAATTGTCCGGCGGCAAAAAGTGTTCCTCGGCGGTCACGAAGGTAGTGAAAAACCGCCAGATGCGCCGGCCGTGGCAACGCAATCGGGCACTGTCGGCCGGCAACAGTACTTCCGCGCTATCGATCTTGGGCGGCAAACTCAAGGCCCGCGCCACCACCGGCGCCAACCACCACAACAATAAAAACGGCGCGGCCGCGACGATCGCGTCCGGATTGAACACCACCACCAGCGCGCCGGCGCCAAACACCACCGACGAGGAATGACTCAACGGCCGGATCAGATTTTTCAAGGCGTGCCCGGCGCCGGCCTTGGCCTGCAAGGCCGTCACCCACTTCAACAGTTTGCGGCGGGTAATGAATAGCCTGACCAGCGTGGTCGAGATGGCGTCGGCCATCAGCCAAGCTTGCTGAGCCAATAAGGTCAGCGCCACTAGGCTGTTGCACAATGCCCACGCCACGTTTTCGCCGGTGCCGCGCAGATGAGTGGCGATAGAAATGCCGCGCCGGGGCGCGCTAAAACCGGCGGTTATCGCCAACACCGCCGGAAAGGCCAGCGCGATCAGTACGAAGGCGGTCAAGGCCAGCAGCGGCGCGTTCGGCAAACTCCAGCCGAGCACTAGCGCCGAGAACGCCGCCGGTGCAGACAGCGAACGCCGGAGATTGTCCAGCATTTTCCAGCGACCGATCATCGGCATGCCCTTGCCCCGCGCGCCGAAGATCCAGGGCAACAGCTGCCAATCGCCGCGCACCCAGCGGTGTTCGCGCGAAGCGGCCACCTCGGTATGCGACGGAAACTCCTCGAAAAACTCGATATCGCTGACCAAACCGCAACGCACGTAGACGCTCTCGAACAAATCGTGGCTGAGCTGAGTATTGTCGGGCACCCGCCCGGCCAATGCCGCCGCGAAGCTGTCCACGTGGTAAAGACCCTTGCCGCTGTAGGTACCCAGGCCGAACAGATCCTGATACAGCTCGGAGACCGAACTGGCATAGGCATCGGTACCGGAAGCGCCGGCGAAGATCTGGTGAAACATCGAGCGCTCCTGACGTTGCGGCAGGGTCGGCGTGACGCGCGGTTGCAGAATGCCGTAGCCGTCGACGACGGTTTGGCTGGTCGCATCGAATACCGGCCGATTCAACGGATGGGCAGCCACACCCACCAGTTGCGCGACCACGCCCATCGGCAGCTTGGTGTCGGCATCCAACGTGATGACGTAACACACGCCCGGCGGCGCGCTGGCCGGCACGCCGTCCATCGGCAGAAACGAGGTGTCGGTCGCGCCGCGCAGCAGGCGATTGAATTCTTGAAGCTTGCCGCGCTTGCGTTCCCAACCCATCCACTTGCCTTCGCTGGGATTCCAGAGCCGCTTGCGGTGAAACACATAAAACCGTTGCCGAGCGTATTTCAGATTCAACGCGGCGATGGCCTCGACCGCCACCGCCAGCAGTGCCGCGTCGTCCGGCTGACTTTCCTGTTCGGCATCCGCCCAGTCCGACAACAACGCAAAGCGCACCGCGCCGTCCGGATTGGCGAGATAGCGAATTTCCATTTGCTCTATTTGTTGCAGCACCCCGGCGGCGTTGACGAACAACGTCGGCACCACCACGAAGGTACTTAAGGCCTCGGGCACGCCGTCCTTGAGTTCCAGGCGCGGCAGGTGATTGGGCGGCAAGCCGGCCACGATAAAATGATTCATCCAGCCGATGGCGATGTCCGAAGCTGGAAACGCGAACGCCAACGCCAACGCGCATAACTGCCAGCCGGGCAAGCCGGCACTCGCCGATGCGCTCAACGGCAACAGCAACAGCAGCAAGGTCAATACCGCCAAACTGACCACATAGGCGGTACCGGCGTGGCTGACGTAACAGCGTAACAGGCGTTGTTTCAGGCCCGGCCGATAACCGACCTTGGTTTCGAACCGGTAACGGCCGGCACCGATTAAGTAATAACCCGGTTCGGTTTGACGTTCGTCGTCACTATCCTGGGCAACTGCAATTTGCACTTCGGCGATCGCCAGTCTGGCAATCTCGACTTCCGAGGCCGGCGAGCGCTTGGCCAAGTCCTCTATCGCATGGCGATAGCGGTCGCGGGTCAGAAAGTCCATCGCCAGATAGCCTGCGTGTCCGCGCAAACAAGCGTCCACCAGACTAACGTCTTCGACGAATTGCGGCCATTCGAAAGCGGAAATCGCCCGCATGCTGGTAATGATGTTACGCACCGTCAGATTGTCGGCGATTTGCGCGGCATGTTCCTGATGCACGATGTCGTCCAGACTCAGCCCCTGTTCGGCGAGCCAGTCGGTCAGAAATGCCAGGGATAGCGCCACCGCCGGATGCGGGTCGTGCGAGCGCTGCAGGATTTGGACCGCGTACGCTTGCCGCAACGGCTCGGACGGCAGCACGCCGGCCGGAATCGCCGGCTCCGGACTGTCGCTACGCGCGACGATTTGTTCGACTTCATCGACAAACTGGTCGGCCAAGCGCCGGCCGTTTTGCGAACGCATAATGTTCACGGCCAGCCGGCGCAGATTCTCGACCAGTAACACCCGCAACGTAATCGGAATGGCCCACAATTCGCCCAGCGTCAGCGGCTCGACGCTTTGGTAAGCATTCACGAACAAAGTCAGTAATTCCGGCGAAAACCGGCTGTCGGTGTGGGCCACCAAGGCCCAGGCGATACCGTATACCCGCGGATAGCCGGCCAACACGCCTTCGGCCAGTTTGGGCAATTCCCGCGAATAGCTTTCCGGCAAATCGACGTGAATGTCGCTGATCTGCTCTTCGATGACGTGAAAGTTGTCCAGCAACCATTCCGCCGCCGGCGTGATGGCATGCTGTTGCCTGACCGCGCGCGCCACGGCTTTATAGGCCTCCAACAATACCAAGGCATTCTCGCGAACGCGCGGAATCAGCTTGCGGCCTTTCTTCAAATGCGTGACTTTTTGGGCGCGCGCCAGACTGACCGCATGCTGTTCCAGCCGTTCCGTGTTGAACAATTCAAAACGAATCGGCGCTTCCTCGCCGCCGGGATGTTCGCTTCTGACATGCCGCCGTTGTTCTCGCCGTTTGGCCATGGATGATCGCTCCGAGTGGGATAGTGTGGTCGCGCGACCGGGCTGGCGAGGTCGATAGGGTTCTCGCCAGACGATTGAGACGAAGAACGGCTTGGACCCAAATACCGGTGGGCCCAAGGTTTAGCAAAACCGGCAGGCTAAATCCTGCCGAGCACCACCAAAATCAGGATGATGACTAATATCAAGCCTAAGCCGCCGCTGGGTCCGTATCCCCATGATCGGCTGTGCGGCCAGACCGGAATAACGCCCAACAACATCAGGATTAACAGGACAAGCAGAATGGTGCTGAGTGACATGATGGTTCTCCAAATGAGGCGAGGCTGTGATAGGAATAACGCGGCAAAACCTTTCCCGGTGACCAAGCGGCGTTAACCGTTACCCGCTTTCCAGCGGATTTGCCGGCGCGCTAAGTGGCTCGGTAAATCCTCGCCAAGACCGGCGCGGCCGACGATCTAGCCTTGCCGACCGGAAACGCTTTGCCCATTCAACGGTGTATCAGCCCCAATACGCCGGCGACAATCAAATACACCGCCACGAAATAATTCAAAAACCGGGGCACGATTAAAATCAATAGGCCAATCACCAGCGCCAATACAGGTTCAATTGCCGGATGCATTGCTTATCTCCGCGAAAAGTCGAGCCTGTAGCTTAGCGCTTGGCCCCGGCGGGAGTCTGTACGCTGTCGCACATACGTGCGGCGTTTTCAGCGGCCGACGCCGGGCAGCCATGGCTCGCGGGGTCGCCGCCGTTTTGCCGTCGCTATTTCAGTTTGGCGGCGACATCGGCCAAACTGCTTCTTAAATCATCCCACACCCGGTCGGCCGTCAGTTTCATCGCATCCCAACCCTCATGACCGGACGCCTCCAGTTCGGTCATTTTTGCTTCGGCGGCCAGTTGCTTGGCGCGTAGCGCATTGAGTTCCTCGATGTAATTCAGTTTTACCAGTGCTGCGGCTTTCTCGGTTTTTTCGGATAACTGATCGATATCCGCGCTCCACTCTCTGAGCTGAGTCGCCAATATTTCGATGTATTCGTTTTTAGTTTTCATGGATGTCTCGCTGATGATGGGAGTTTGAACGACAATTCAACGGCTGCGATATCGAATGGCCCTTGGCCCATTCGCCGTTCGATTTAGGGGTTCGACCACGTAAACGACAACGGTGAACGGTGTTTGGCGTCGACCGTGACCGGTTTGCGAAGCGCTTGGCCGGCATACTCGGCACTGACCTGATAGCGACCCGGCTTCAGTTTGGCGAACAGCATCGGGCCTTCGGAAACGGTATCCAGCACGATTGCGCCGTTGCCGTCGCTGATCCTGACCGTGACATCGCTCAAATACTCGCCGCTGCCTTGCGTTGAAAACAGCAGGCCGAGGTTGTAGTCGGTGCGGACCTTTTTCAAGGCCGCTCGCTCGTCCTCGCCGATACCGCCGCTGATAAAGCTGACCTGACCTTGACTGCGTTCCTCGATCAACTCGGCGTGGGCGGATACGGCGTACAGCAAGCACGCTAACATTAAGGCCGGATAAGGTCTGTTCATGATCGTGACTCCGAGTAGCGGTGCGTTAAGGATTGGAACACGGTCCGGCCACCGAAGCCGACCGGGTGCCGGCCGGTCTTCGCTTGAGGCAATTTGACGGCCATTTCGACCTGTCAGCGGCTGGCTAGATTGCCGTTTTCGTCCGACAAAATGATTTCCACCCGGCGATTCAATTGCCGGTTGGCAGCCGTGTCGTTGTCCGCCACCGGATATTCTTCGCCGTAACCTCGGGTCATGATTCGATCGCTGTTCACGCCGCCGTCGACTAACGCGGTGCGCACCGCGTAGGCGCGCCGGTCGGAAAGTTCTTCGTTAAATTCGGCGCTGCCCTTGCTGTCGGTGTAACCCTCGATCAAGACCTTGTAGCCGGAATACTGTTTCAGAAAGTCGGCTAGTTTATCGACGTTGCGCAGTCCGCCGCTCTGCAAGCGTGCCTTGTTGCTGCGAAACAGCACGTCGCCCAGCGTGATCACCAAACCGCGCGCAGTTTTCTTGGCGTTCAGTTGGTTGATCAAGATGTCCTGTTGAGCCAGCAGCGCCTGATCGCGCTCGCTGTTGACGCCGGCCACCGCCAATTCGGTGTTTTGTCTATCCACGGTTTGCTGACTGAGCGCCGCTTGGCGCTTGGCGGCATCGGCTTCGGCGGTTCTGGCATCCAAGCGCACTTGGTTACGTTTGCCTTCGGCGTTACTGACCGCGGTTTCGGCGACTTTGCGGATCGCGGTGGCTTGGGCGATGGCCACCTGTTGCGTCGCGACATAGGCAAAGTGATTGACGGCTTCATCCTCGTCGTCTTCGGCGTAGGCCCGGTCGGCTTTTTTCAAGCTGTCGTCGGCCTGCTTCATTTCCAGTTCGGCCAGCGTACCGACTTGGGTATTGACGCGGGCGTTGTTGTAAGCGTTATGAGCATCGGTCAATGCCGGGTTGGGCACCGTGCCGCAGCCGGACAGGATCGCGGCGGTTAACAACGTCAGTGGAAACATTCGGTAGGTTTGCATCATTCTCTCCATTGGGATTACTGGGCTTTACGGTCGATTTCTTCGCGCAGCACGCGATTGCTTTCCTGCAATTCGCTCGCGGCTTTTTGAGCCTTGGCGGCGCGGGCGGTGGCGGCGGCCAATTGGGCATCGACCTGAGCCTGTTCGGCGAGTTGGCGGGCCTGTAAATATTCCTGCTGCGTCATCGCCCGCTCGGCGGCGTCCATTTTCAACACGGCCGATCTTAGCGAGATCGGCGCGTATTCATTGCCGCCGGCACTAGTGGCGCTATTGAGCGCCGCCTTGGACACGGCCAATTGTTCGGTCGGCGGCGGCACGCTGGCGCATCCGGCAATCAAGGTTGCCATTGCCATGGCGAGGCTCGCCAGCGCGACGGCGGTTCCGGGGTTTTTTATGGGTGTCATGACTTTTGTCCGGTGAATGAAATATCGAATGGCATCGCTGCCCGGCTTTCCCGGCGCTACCGTTGCTTCGAACTCCGCGTCGGCCTGGGAGATTTTTACGCTCGGTACTAACGCGGATGGTAGGATGGTGATGGGAGCGATTCGGGAAAGCGTCGGACTTGATTAAACGCCTTTGTGCGATTCAACACAGTTCGCTAACGTACATAAGCCCAATCGCGTACATGGCGCGAAGCGCCGATGCGAATAGCGGGAGTCGGTAAGGCATGGACCAAGTTTGGGATGGAGTCGAGCGGCGGCAGTCGCTCAGAGCCAGGGCCGAAGCCCTGGTGGTGAGTTTGTCGCCGGAGAAAGCCGATTCCAAACCGGCCGACGTGCTGATGCACGAACTGCTGGTGCATAAAATCGAGCTCGAGATGCAGAACGACGAGTGGCAGCGCACCTATCGGGCGCTGGCGGAATTGCACGATCATTATCAGGCGTTGTTCGAGTTTGCCCCAAGCGCCTATGTGGTGATCGACGCCAATGATCAAATCGGCGACATCAATCTGACCGGCGTCGATCTGTTCGGAGCGGTGGAGAGCCGGTTGACCGGCTTGCGTTTCTCGAAGTTGGTCGCCGACGATCAACGCGACGACTGGTACCGGCATTTTCGCTATCTGATGGATTCTCCGAAGGCGAAACGACTGGCCTTCGATATCCCGATGATCCGATCCGACGGCACGCTCTTCGCGGCGCATCTCGATTGTCTGCGCCACGAGCGTCCGGACACGCCGCCCCAGCTGTTTGTTTTATTGGCCGAAGTCGGGCCCGGCTGAACGGCTAAAGATCTTTTAGCAAGCGGTTGCATGGGGACGCCATCATGGCTTTCTCGAACTCAGCGACGGCTTCGACGATCGCCGGCTCCAAACGGCAATCCGGCCATTGGTTTTGCCCGCATCGTTCGAGTGCAGTCAGTGCCGCGCCTATCGTTAAGGCATTGATATCCATGGCCGGCAAGTAAGTCCGGGCGCCGTCGTCGCGGCTTTTCAGTTCGACAATCAGCCGGCCGGCGACCAGCCTGGATAACAGGTCTTCGGCGATTTCGACCGGAATTGCCAAGCTTTCGGCAATTTGAGCGGCGCTTAACGGCGTATTCAAGGACGCTAAATTCTTGACGATCAGGCGCAGGACGTGCAGCGCGATCAGCTTGTTCAGATGAATACTAAAACCAGCGGGCTGGACCCAATTTCGATCGCTCCGGCGATGCTGAATATAAAATCCCAACTCGCACCCGTATAACACAATCATCCAGCCGCCTTGCAGCCACACCACGAATAACGGCAAGGCGGCAAAACTGCCGTAAATGGCGTTGTAGCTCGATACGCCGATTTGCAAGCTCAAATAGACCCATTGCGATAAGGAATACGCCGCGCCGGTCACCATGCCGGCGATGATACCGGCGCGATAGCTGATGTTAGTGTTCGGCATGACGATAAACAGTACCGCGAACAAGCCGCTCATCAGCACGATCGGCGAGAAACTTAACGCGCCGACGATCAGCCAAGTGCCGAACGCCGGCAGCGCCAATTCGGCCATCAGCCAGCTTATCCGGATTTTGACGAATACGATCAAACTGCTGGCGGTGATCAACACCACCGGCGCCAACAACATCCACGCCAAATAATCGGCGAATTTGCGAGCCGGGGTTCGGCCCTTCGCGATTTTCCAGATGGCGTTAAACGCTGCCTCGATATTGCCGATCAAGCCAATCACGGTCCAAAACAGTAGGGCTATTCCTATCCCGGCCACTAATTCGCCCTGCGTGCTTTCCAGAAGTCTTCCCGCGAAATCGATCAATTGCGCGGCCAACGCATCCGAGTTCAAACCGCGCCCCAGCAGATGCCGCACGGTCGCGCCGTCGAAGCCGAAGCCCTTGGCAATGCCGAATACCACCGCAATCATCGGAACGATCGAAAATAGCGTATACAGGGTTAACGCGGCGGCTCTCAACGAGCCAAGATCGTCGGCAAAGCCCCGCCAGGCCAACATCAGCAGTTTTGCGCCGTCCAGGAACGCGGCCCACGCGGGTGACGGCTTTTTCGGCGCCAACCGCCAAAACCACGCCCGAAAAGCGTTAAATATCCAAGCGCTCATGCGCGAGGCTGTCGGCTGCCGCAACCGCGAGTTGGGATTCGGCTGGTCCGGAACGGAATCGCTGGCAATCGCCCACTATTCCGCGTCGCCGAGATGGAGACTTTCGATCAACAGCCGTTCGTCGCGCGTCAACAATTGCTTCGAGTAATTCCGCGACGAACGGACGTTCCCCGTTATCCGTCCCAACCGCCGATCGACTACGCGCCGTTCTTCGCAACGCCGGGTTTCGGTGCGTCTATCTTGCCTGGGCCAAGCCAGATAGGCGTTTTCGATGTTTTCGATCCAAGCCACCGAACCATACGGGTCGGCAATTATCCGTCGGTCGGCAAGACGCCGATCCGCTAACAACCGACGCGGTTCACTGCGAAATTCACGGTCGTTCATTTTCGTATCCACTCCAATAACGGCGACAGCAAGTCGCTGGCGCGGTCGATAACAAGGCTTGACGTATTGGGGTTCAGCATGCGATCGGATGGCCTCCGCGTCTTTACGGCACTGCACACAATCGGGTTCAACAAGGCGGAGACGGGCCGGCGGAATCGCTTTACGCCTCAGCGGGCGCGGGCCAAACCGTGTTGGCGGTTTCGGTAGCGCGCCAAGGCCCACAATGGGAAGTACTTATCGTAGCCGTGGTATTTCAGGTAGAAGAACTTGGGAAAGCCCGGCGCGTTAAAACAGTCGTCTTGCCATCCGCCGTCCGCTTGTTGAGTGTTCAGCAAATAGCCGACGCCGGCCGCGACTTCCGGCGCGCCGGTTTCGTCGGCGGCCAGCAAGGCCAGTACCGCCAGAGCGGTATGAAACGCGGTGCTGGTATCGAATTCGCCGCGGCTGTTCGGAGCATGATAGCTGATATTGCTTTCGCCCCAGCCACCGTCGGCGCGCTGTTTGGATTTCAGCCAAGCCACCGCTCGGCGCACGCTAGCGTCGTTCGCGGAGACGCCCGCTTCCGCGAAACCGAGCAATACCGACCAGGTCCCGTACAGATAATTGGTACCCCAGCGCCCGAACCAGGAACCATCGGCTTCCTGCTCGGCGCGCAAGTAAGCGACGCATCGCGCGATCGTGGCGCTATACTCCGGGTGCGCGCCATCGAGCCGACCCAGCAGCATGATGCAACGCGCGCTGACGTCGGCGCTGGGCGGATCGAGCAGCGCGCCGTGGTCGGCAAACGGAATTTGATTTAAAAAATAATGGTCGTTGTCGGCATCGAACGCGCCGTAACCGCCGTTGCGCGACTGCATGCCGGCTATCCAGTCCGCCGCCCGCCGAATCGGCTCGGCGAACGCCGGCGTCTCGGCTTGGCTCATCGCGTAAGCAACGACGGCGGTATCGTCGACGTCCGGATAATAACTGTTGCCGAACTGAAAGGCCCAACCGCCGCCGGCCAGGCCGGGGCGCTGGGTTTGCCAATCGCCCGGCTGATCGCGCAATTGTTTGCCGGCCAGCCAGCGCAAGGCGGTATCGGTGGAGCGCCGGCTCGACTGCTCGTGGTCATGCCTATCGACTTCCTGCAAGGCCAACACGGCCAGACCGGTATCCCAGACCGGCGATACGCAGGGCTGGCAATACGCCTTATCCGCCTTGACGACCAGCAAGCCGTCGATCGCCGCCCTGGCGATGCGCCGTTCGGCGTTATCGGCCGGGATACCCAGGTAATCCATCGCTTCGTAGGCGTTGACCATCGCGGTAAATATCGCACCCAAGCCGTCGTATCCATTCAAGCGGGCCGTAAACCAAGCGGTGGCTTGGGAGGTTGCCTTGCGGCGGACAAATCCGGGAATCAGCGGCTCCAGTAAGCGACCACAGCGGTCCAGCAGCAAAATCGCTTTGCCCAGCGGCGTTTTAACCTGCGAAAAATAGTCTCTTTCCAAGTTGGGCGGGGTCGAGAACAATTCGGCGACGTCGATTCCGCGCGGATTGCGGGCCTTGACCCGGTAGCTGCACAGTATCGACAGCGGCACCATTACGGTCCGCGACCAATACGCCACTTTGTCGAGATGAAACGGAAACCATTTTGGCAGCAACATGATTTCCACCGGAATAAACGGTATCGCGCGCCACGGAACTTGCTGGAACATCGCCAGCATGATACGGGTAAACACATTGGCCTTGGCCGCGCCGCCTCGGCGCAGCACCCAATGCCGCGCGCGGCGCATGTGCGGCGCATCCGGCGCGTCGCCGGCCAGTTTCAGCGCGTAATAGACTTTAACGGTGCAACTCAGGTCGCCGGCGCCGCCCTTGAATAGCGGATAGCTACCGTCCGAGCCGGCTTGAGCGCGCAGAAAATGGGCAATCTTGGCTTCCAGCCCTTGGTCGATTTCGGCCATGAAATGCATCATCAGAATGTATTCCGCGGGTATGGTGCAATCGGCTTCCAGCTCGAATACCCAATAGCCGGCGGGATTTTGCAGGGCCAATAGACGGCGTTTGGCGTTGGCGATCGCTCGATCCAAGCCCGCCGACCTGCCGTCGGAACGGCCATCGCGAAGTTCCGATTCGGGCGTTGTCAGGTTTTCTGTCAGCATGATTTCGGTCTCTGCATACTCGGGGTTTGGTGAGGCTGGCGTTTTCGAGATTCGGGTCGATTGACGACTGTCAAAAAAAACCGCGGCAACTAACATACGTTGTCGCGGCTCGAGGCACTTTGAGTATTACGCCCCGCGCGCCGCCATTCGCCGGCCCCGGAACTTCCGCGATTCCGCGCCAAATCCGGAAAGGGTCCGGAGTGCGTGGAGCGACGAACATTCTTGAACCCGGCCGATCGCGATCGCCGCCGGCGAAACCGCCAAACCGTTTTCGCCCGCATCGGGAAAATGCAGTTTACGGTTCGGCCCGAACGCAGTCTGTACGCTAGCGCACTTAGCGCGGCGCGCGGGTTTGCCGCGCCTAACAGAACTCCGCTGGCTCGCTCTGTTCTTTAACGCACGTAGGGAAAGTCGATTTTCCTGTACGATGGGCGCTTACACCAACCGAATGACAGGAATCCGTTAATTTATCCGCCCATTAAACAAGCCGCCGATGACCGTTCTTAACTATCCGCAACAGAACCATTTGCTGAACGCGCTGCCGCCGGAGGAATACGAACGGCTGTTGCCGCATCTGGAACTCGTCGATACGCCGCTCGGCCAAGTGATTTACGAGTCCGGCGGCGAGTTGCGTTATGTCTACTTCCCGACCAACTGCATCATTTCCTTGCTGTACGTGATGGAGAACGGCGCCTCGGCGGAAATCGCGGTGGTCGGCAACGACGGCATGGTCGGCGTGGCGATGTTCATGGGCGGCGGCAGCATGCCGAATCGGGCGGTCGTGCAAAGTGCCGGGTGCGCCTACCGCTTGCGCGGTACCTTGTTGATGCAGGAATTCAATCGCTACGATGCGATGTTGCATCTGCTGTTGCGCTATACCCAGGCCTTGATTACGCAAATGGCGCAAACCGCGGTCTGCAACCGCCATCATTCGGTGGACCAACAGCTGTGCCGCTGGTTGTTGTTGAGTCTGGACCGGTTGCCGTCCAACGAATTGACGATGACTCAGGAACTGATCGCCAATATGCTGGGCGTGCGCCGCGAAGGCGTCACCGAAGCGGCCGGCAAATTGCAGCAAGCCGGCTTGATTCAGTACAGCCGGGGCCGGATTACCGTGTTGGACAGGCCCGGCCTGGAAGAGCGGGTTTGCGAATGCTACCGGGTGGTCAAAGCCGAGTCCGACAGACTGCTCCCGAGCCAACAGGCTGCGGATTGCCGGCCGGCTTAAGCGTGGATCGGTCTAAACCCGCTGCCGGACCGACGTTCACTAGGGGCCGAAAAAAGCCGGGGTTAGCCGGCTTTGCTTCCTGATTGCATACAGCGGCATGCCGACGCTCGGCAGCCCTGTGTCGGCGGGATTATTTTTCCAACTGCATTTCCACGATACCCTGTTCCAATTCGCTGATACCTTCCGACAAGTTACCGGCCTTTCCGGCTTTGATCGCGGCTTTCAGTTTGGCGTTGGCCCGTTGCAGCCGAATCGAGCTGCCTTGCTCGTTTTGTTGCTTCAAGGCTTCCCAGGCGACCGTGGCGCTATCGACGAAGGCCTGTTGATTGCCGGCCTTACCCACCTCTATCGCGCTGTTGGATAGCGCAATCAATTTGGTGAAACTTTCGTTCATCGGACTGCCGGCGGCAGCCGCCTGCAGCGAAGCGAGCGTCAGCAGCAGTGCGATTAAATAATGTGTGGTTTTCATAAAGTTGCCTGTGTCGTTGTGTTTGTTATCGGCGCCACCGGCGAATCGGTCAGGCATGAGAACCTTCGCGAAATCCGTCCTGGCGCTCTGAAACCGCGAAGATCAAACTTGTCACCGGATGTCTGCGTTCGGTCGCTGGGCTTCACCTCAGCTGGGACCAGAATACGGCGGCGCCGCGCCGAAGTCTGTACGCTAAAGCACATAGGCCGATGCTCTCCGACCAACACCGGCGGCGCGAACCGCGCACTGGCCGATCCGTACGCTAACATACAGACAGCCCTCGGCCTTGCCGCTATTGTGACCGCCAAGCTGTCGGCCCGCCGCCCGCGATAGCCGCCTCCCAGCGTTACCCGCCCTCGCGGTCCCGAACCCAAATCGGACGTCCTCAAACCACCCCCGGAGCACGCTTTGTCCACGATACTCGCGGTTACCGCTCCCAACCGGCTGTTGGACTCCCTACCCGCTACCGATCGCAACCTGGTGCTACGCCACTGCGAACCGGTCCATTTGGCCTTTGCCGAGGTGCTGTATCTGGCCGGCGCGCGCATACCGCATGTATATTTTCCGACCGGCGGTTTTGTTTCGCTGGTAACGCCGATGGGCGGCGGCAGCGGTTTGGAAGTCGGCTTGATCGGCTACGAAGGCATGTTGGGGATTACGCTGATGTTGGATGTCGATATCGCGCCATTTCAAGCGCTGGTGCAAGGGGCGGGTTCCGCGTTGCGCATGCCGGCCACGGCGTTTTTAGCGGAGTTGGCGCGCAGTCATTCCTTGCAAATAGCCACGAAACGCTATTTGTACGTCTCGATGAGCCAGTTGGCGCAAACGGCGGCTTGCAACCGGTTTCACCAAGTGGAGGCCCGCCTGGCGCGGTGGTTGCTGATGACCCACGACCGCGCCCATACCGACACCTTTCACGTCACCCACATCTTTCTGGCCTATATACTGGGCGTGCGCCGGGTCGGCATCACCAAGGCCGCGCTGTCCCTGCAAGAACAGGCCTTGATTCGCTATAGGCGCGGCGACATCACGATTTTGGATAGAAGCGGCCTGGAGGCCGCCGCTTGCGACTGCTATCGCATCGAGACCGAAACCTACCGGCGCATCTTGGGCGGTACTTGAAGCCCGGCTTGACCAACGCCCTCACCCAATCGGCAAATCGGCGTCGGCCAAACCGAACCCGATAAACTTAGCTGAGTTCTTTCAATGACTTATCGGCCGTCAAATTGCTCCAACCGATCACGATTCGATAGATCAGCAGCAGCAAGGTCGGAATCAAGACCACCAAACTCAATTGAATATCGATCATCAATACCAGACCGGACAGCGCAAAGCCGGCCAGGGTGACCCATACGGTTTTAATCTGCCAATTGAAATGCGATTCCAACCAGGTTCCCTTGACGTTGTTCCGATAGAAAAAGTTGATGGCCACGCCGGCCAGCAACGGAAAGCCGGCGAGTGCAAACGTCAACACCTGGCACAGGTAGACGGTGGCGGTGATTTTTTTGAGCGCGGCAAAGTCCTCGGAGGGATGGTCGTGCGTGATGGTGGTGTTCATGGTGGCTTACCTCGTCGTTAAAAACCCTTCTATCGTTCCGTAAGGCTGACATAGCCCGGCGAAACCCTGTTCGGCAACGCCGAACTCGCACTCTGAAATCTAGCCTTTAAATCCTCGGTTGTCGGTGCGCTAGCGCACGCCGATTCGGGCCAGCGCCGGTCCGGCTTAGTACGCTAGCGCACAGACCGAATACACCCGACTGGTTAGCCTTGCCTGAGCTCCCCGCGCGGCGTTACGCGACAACGCCAACGCGTTTCATGCGTCTGAAACGCCCTACTCTGCGCACGGGATCCAACCGTGGATAGCGACAACACCTCGTTAGGTATCGAAATTCAACGCTTGGTTTCGCATCACCACTCTGTCCGTCATACTGACCGGCGCGGCGCTGATCCGCGAGCACGGCACGATCGAACATCTATTGGTTACGATTAGTTCGATGGTTTGAAGCCGCGATAGGCGGTAGCGACCGGCTAAGCGCCAACACGCAAGCGCGGCGTCCACGCAAATATTTGAGAGTGATTTATGAAAAAAACCAATACCGCAACCACAGCCGCGGCCGAGCAAGCCGCTTGGTGGCTGACGCCCAGCCCTTGGGACGCCAAGCCTTTGGGCTTATCCGCCGTCGAAGCCGGCGCCAAGCTGGCCGAAGTCGGCCCCAACCTGTTCCGGGATCGCCAGCGCCAAGCCCTGCTACTGCAGTTTCTATCGCGCTTCAAGAATCCGCTGGTGATTCTGCTGCTGGTTGCCAGCGCGATTTCGGCGTTCACCGGCGAGATCACCAATTTCGTGATTATCAGCGTCATGGTGCTGTTCAGCGTGACCCTGGATTTTGTCCAGGAACACCGAGCCGGCAAGGCGGCGGAAAGCCTGCGCCATTCGGTTTCGGTCAAGGCCCGGGTGATGCGCGACGGCAAACCTGTGGACGTACCGGTGACCGACGTGGTGCCGGGCGATGTCGCCCTGCTCTGCGCTGGCGACATGGTGCCGGCGGACGGCTTGCTAATCGAAGCCTGCGATCTGTTCGTCAAGCAGGCACTGTTGACCGGGGAAGCCTACCCGATCGAAAAACGTCCGGGCGATTTGCCGGCCGACGCCACAGACTTGCAGGACGCCGACAACGCCGTATTCATGGGCACCACCGTCATCAGCGGTAGCGCCAAGATGCGCGTCATCAAAACCGGCACCGCCACCGCGATCGGCGCGATTGCCGACAGCCTGACCCGGCAACCCCCGCCGACCGCCTTCGAGGTGGGCACCCACCGTTTCGGCTTGCTGATCATGCGCTTGACGGTACTGCTGGTGCTATTCGTGTTGTTGGTCAACGCATTTTTGGGCAAACCCTGGTTGGAATCCTTTCTGTTTGCGGTGGCGCTGGCGGTGGGCTTGACGCCGGAACTGCTGCCGATGGTGGTATCGGTGACGCTGTCGCGCGGCGCGATGCATATGGCGGCAAAACGAGTAATCGTCAAACGTCTGTCGGCCATTCAGAATCTGGGCTCGATGGACGTGCTGTGCACCGACAAGACCGGCACCTTGACCGAAGCCAAGATCCGACTGGAACAGCATGTCGACCCGCAAGGCCAGCCCAGTGAGCGAGTGCTGGAGCTGGCTTATCTGAACAGCTTCTTCGAAACCGGCTTGAAAAGCCCGCTCGACGAGGCGATTTTGGCCCATCAAAACATCGATATCAGTGCCTGGCAAAAGATCGACGAAGTGCCGTTCGATTTCGAGCGGCGGCGGGTGTCGGTGTTGCTGGATAAAGGCAACGGCCGCTTGCTAGTCGTGAAAGGCGCCTCCGAGGAAATCATCACCCTTTGCACCCATTACGAACAACAAGGCAGCGACGCGCAACTGCCGCTCGATCCGGCCAGTCGAGCCCGCATCCACGAACAGCATGATGCACTGGAGCGAGAAGGCTTCAGGGTGTTGGGCATCGCCTGGCGCGAAGTGCCGCAAAATCATCCGCACGCGGTGGTCAGCGACGAAAGCGAGCTAATTTTCGCCGGCTTTGCCGGCTTTCTCGACCCGCCCAAACAAAGCGCCGGCGCGGCATTGGCGGCATTGAAGGACAGCGGCGTAACGGTAAAGATCGTCACCGGCGACAGCGATTTGGTAACCCAACACGTCTGCGCCCAATTAAATATTCCGGTGCTCGGCGTGTTGACCGGCAAGGACATCGCCGAAATGGACGACCACGCCTTGCGCATCCGTGTCGAAAAAGCCAATCTGTTTTGCCGGGTGAATCCATCTCAAAAAGACCGGGTGATTCGGGCGCTGAAAGCGCGCGGCCATGTGGTCGGCTATCTGGGCGACGGCATCAACGACGCGCCGTCGCTGCATTCGGCGGATGTCGGCCTGTCGGTGGATTCGGCGGTGGACGTGGCCAAGGAAGCGGCCGACATGATTCTGCTGGATCAGGATTTGCAGGTGCTGCACGACGGCGTACTCGAAGGCCGGCGCACCTTCGGCAATATCTTGAAATACATCATGATGGGTACCAGTTCCAACTTCGGCAATATGTTCAGCATGGCCGGCGCCGCGCTATTCTTGCCTTTCCTGCCGATGCTGCCGACCCAGATTCTGCTCAACAACATTCTGTACGACGTGTCCGAAGTACCGATTCCGCTGGATCAGGTCGATTCCGAAGAACTGCGCCAACCTCGGGTTCTGGACATGAACTTTATCCGCAATTTCATGTTGGTGATCGGTCCGATTAGCTCGGCATTCGATTTTTTGACCTTTTACATCCTATTAGCGGTATTGAAGGCTGACGAAGCGCTGTTCCAAACCGGCTGGTTCGTCGAATCGCTGTGTACCCAAGTGCTGGTGATCTTCATCATCCGCACCCGAGGCAATCCGTTCAAAAGCCGCGCCCATCCGGTGTTGGTTGCCACCTCGCTGTCGATTGCGCTGATCGGCGCGTGCCTGCCGTTTACGCCGCTAGGCCATTATTTCGGCTTCGTGCCGCCGCCGGCCCAGTTTTATTTCATTCTGGCGGCGACAGCGGTGGCGTATTTATTGGTGGTAGAGCTAGCCAAACGAGGTTTTTATCGCTGGCATGCCAATTACGGCAAATCGCGCCGGGCCAGTCGCCGCTGATTCGCGGAACTTGGCAGTCCGCTAAATGGCGGCGCATTGCCAAGCCCACTTGTTTGGCGGCTACCACCTCGAACGGCAAATGTGTTCGACAGCGTACCGACAGTGCCCGCCGCATTGAATAAAGTCGGTGCGGAGTTTGGCAAGCCTGACGAAACGTCCGGCCAAACTGGAACGCACCGATCAATTTTCAAAGCCGGAGTATCTTATGAAAACAGTCCTATCCATGGTAGCCCTATCGTTTCTGAGCGCGCTAGCGCTAAGCCCTGTCCGCGCGGACGAGGTTAAAGACAAACAAAAAGACCTCATCGAAAAACAACAAGAACTGACCAAAAAACAAGAAGAAGTCCATGAAAAACAGGTCGAACTCAATCAAGCCAACCAGGAAGTCTCGATCGAGCGCGGACGGGAGGCCAATAAGTCGATGCAGCAAATTAGCCGGGCCAGCAAGATTACCGGCGCCAAGGTAAAAAACACCACCGGCGACAGTCTCGGCGACATCAAGGACTTGGTGATCGACCCGCAAAACGGTCAAGTGGTATATGCGGTGGTTTCCTTCGGCGGCCTGATGGGCATGGGCGACAAGCTGTTTGCCATCCCCTGGCGAGCGCTACGTTGGACCAGCCCCAGGGATTATTACATCCTGGACCTGGATAAGGAGACCTTAAAAACGGCACCCGGTTTCGATAAAAGACATTGGCCGGAAAGTTCCGAGAAATGGGAAGAGCAACGCGAGGCGCTCGGTCAGTTTTATCGCGTGGCACCGTAACGGCCATCGGCGGATTCGCCGATACCCTCCATGCATCGGCCCCCCCGACATCTATGTGCGTTGACGTACCGACCGTGCCGGGCGTTGCGAGTATGGTCTGCCGTGAGTGCTGAAAAACATCGGTACTCGTTCCCATACGACTAAAACACCATTGGAAATCATCATGAACAAAGATCAAGTAACAGGCCGTGTCGAAGAAGCCAAAGGCAAAGTGAAAGAAGTCGCCGGCAAACTAATCAACGACGACGAAATGGAGCTGGAAGGCAATGTCCAGAAAAATATCGGGAAGGTCCAGTCGGTAATCGGCGATGTGAAGAACGACATCGAGAAAGCCGCGGACGACTGATAGCACTCGCGGTCGCGATGACGTCACCAAGCGAAACTCGACTCTCGAGGGCACCATCATGAAATCACCAAAAATCAAGGGCCACCAATTATGGATAGGCGTACTCGCCACGGTTTGCTCATTGGGCGCCTTCTCCGCCGGCCATGAAGACGACGCGCCGATGAACAAGGATCAGGTAGAAGGCCGGATCGAAGAAACCAAGGGTACGGTCAAGGAAGTCACCGGCAAGATCATCGACGACAAAGGGATGGAAGTGGAAGGCAATGTCCAGAAAAATCTCGGCAAAGCCCAAAAAGGCTACGGCGATCTTAAGCAGGACATACAAAAAGGCAAGTAAGTGACGGCGGCTAGTGGGTTCGAGTTTCGTCCCCGTCCCCTCGGCGATGGCATCGACCGGCTAGCTGCTCTCCGACACCGATGTTGGTCCGACATTCCGCTCGTTCGAGCTTGGTCATTGACACAAGATCGAAGCGATCGGCCTCGAAGCCGCATCCGTATTTCCATCACGCTGGAGAACCCCATGCATCAATCTTCCAATTCCGAACAAGCGATGCAATCCTGCCTTGAAGCCTGCGAGCTCTGTCACCGGATTTGCCTGCAAACCGCGATGAACCATTGCCTGGAAAACGGCGGCAAGCACGTTAAAGCCAAGCATATCCGTCTGATGATGAATTGCGCCGAAATCTGTCGGACCACCGCGAATTTTCAATTGACCGGCTCGCACTTTTTGCTGCGCCTGCACGAACTTTGTGCCGAAATCTGCGAAGCCTGCGCCAAGGAATGCGCCGAAATCTGCGAAGCCTGCGCCAAGGAATGCGCCGAAATCGGCGATATGAAGGACAGCGTCGCGGCCTGTCTGCAATGTGCCGACAGTTGCCGGCAAATGCTTAGCGCCCAATATTAAACGCGGTACCCCCGTCATGCGTCCAAAGTTACCGGTGTCGGCGGCGATTATCACGGCGGTCTTGTCCGCCTGTTCGCCGGCTGCGCAAACCACCTTCCCACTTTCAGACGCGGGGACCAACAACAGCAGCGCCAACACAAGCTTGCTCGGCAAAATCCAGTGCCGCGCCAGCCTGCATCCGGTTTTTTGCTGAGCTAAACCCACCACCTTTCTGATTGCCTCGCGTAGCACAAGGAGCACCCACCATGAGCACGATACTCACCAAAGACGGCACGAAACTTTATTACAAGGACTGGGGCTCGGGCCCGGCGGTGGTGTTCAGTCACGGCTGGCCGTTAAACGCGGATGACTGGGAAAATCAGATGGTCTATCTGGCGGCGCGCGGCTACCGCTGCATCGCGCACGATAGGCGCGGCCATGGTCGTTCCGACCAGCCGTGGTTGGGCAACAATATGGAAACCTACGCCGACGACTTGGCGGAACTCATCGGATACCTGGACTTAAGCGGTATAACCTTGGTTGGTCATTCCACCGGCGGCGGCGAAGTGGCGCGCTATATCGGTCGGCACGGCTGCCAACGCGTCGCGGGGGTCTTGCTGGTAGGGTCTGTGACCCCGCTGATGCTGAAAACCGACAATAATCCGATCGGTTTGCCGCTCTCGGTATTCGACGATATTCGGAGCGGCGTTAGCGCGGACCGCTCGCAGTTTTTCAAGAATCTGACCGCGCCCTTTTACGGCGCCAACCGCCCGGATGTCGAAGTAAGCCAAGGCATCCGCGACGCATTTTGGCTTCAAGGCATGCAAGGTGGGCTGATAAACCAACTGGATAGTATCAAGGCATTTGCCGAAACCGACTTTACCGACGATTTAAAGGCATTCGATATTCCGACCCTGCTGATTCACGGCGACGATGATCAAATTGTGCCGATAGCCGCCTCGGCCATTGCCGCGACGAAATTGATTAAGAATGCGTCCTTGAAAATTTACCCCGGCGCTCCGCACGGCCTGGCCGACACCCATAAAGACCAGTTAAATGGCGACTTGCTTGAGTTTCTAAGCGCCTAAACCGCGAGATGTCAAGCGGTCCGGCGCGCGCACATCGTTTCGACAACGCATCCGACCGGCCGGGCTACCGCGGCAATACGAAACCCCTTAGTGACGCTTCGCGCTCAGTCAGCCATCCGGACTTTGGCGCCCCACGCACCATCGATTTCTTGGGACCGGCGCGGATTTGCCCTATAGGAACCGACTAATCGGGATAAGGTCCATTGCAGCACAACAAACCGGAATGGCTTTATCCAATGCGCGGTAGCGCACCGACTCGCGGCGGAATTCAAGCTACTGTCAATCACATGAATAACAGTATTGCGTGATTAACCAATCACTGTCCGATCAGAGTTTAAATTCCCAGGGTGTGGGATAAAGGTTTTCGATGCCCGCCAGTATATAAATTATTTTTGATCACGGCGTTTTTCTTAGAAAACCACCGCCATTAATAAAATCGCGATAAATACTCAGCTATACAGCAATAAAATAACCAGCTGCTGTTTAGTTCAAAGAGAATATTATGTACAAACCGATTTTTTGTATAAGCCGAGATATCGGCCAAACCGCGAAGATTGTTAATAATCTTAAGGTAGCGGGTTTCTCCAACAACGACATTTCTTTGTTATCCCCAGAATGTTGTTATCAGCAAAGCGTCGGTAATACATCCGCTACCGCGGACGAACACCGCCTGGATCTGCAGTGGATAAACGGCATCGATAACTTGGAGATTCCCGGCGTGGGCCGC
>NZ_LUUK01000208.1 GCF_001644025.1 Methylomonas koyamae | reverse complement strand
CCGCGCGCGCCGGGCGAAACCGACATCGCCGGCATTTGGGCCGAACCGCTACCGCCGGTAATCCGGGCCTTGACCGCGCACGCCGACATCGAACAGGTTTACCGCCATTTACCCGATTTCGAGCCTGGCGATCTTGGCCCGGCCTTGCTCCCGTTCCACGGCCAACGCAATGGCGCGCGTCAAGTGCCATAGCCCGGCTTCCCAACGCATCCTCCCAACCATCGCCGCTGAGCCCCATGTACAGTCCCGAACAGTTCGCCGAACCCCGAATAGAAGTCATGCAAGACCTAATCCGCCAATACCCGTTGGCGACACTGGTGACGCTGGCCGGCGACGGTCTGAACGCCAACCACATTCCGCTGCATTTATGCGGCGACGGCTCGGCCTACGGCTGTCTGCGCGGTCATGTCGCCAGAGCCAACCCGCTGTGGCGCGCCGACGAGTCGTCCGCGGAACTGCTGGCGATTTTCCAAACCCCGAACGCCTATATTTCGCCTAGCTGGTACGCCAGCAAACGCGAAACCGGCCGAGCGGTGCCGACTTGGAATTACGCCGCCGTCCACGCCTACGGCCGTTTGCAAGCCGTGGACGATCCGGTCTGGATACGCGATCAAATAGTGGCTATGACGGCGGCACAGGAGGCGGCGTTCGCCGAGCCTTGGGCCGTCGCCGACGCCCCGGCGGATTTTACCGAACGCCTGCTGACCCAAATCGTCGGCATCGAAATCCGGATAACGCGTTTGCTGGGCAAATGGAAAGTCAGCCAAAATCAACCGGCGGCGAACCGGAGCAGCGTGATCGCCGGTTTACGCGAAACCGGGCACGACGACATGGCCGACTTGGTTGCGGAACGCTCCGAATCCGCCGCCCGCAACCCACCCGAAACTTGAACGACGGACCTCATATGGCCAGAAACATCGAAATCAAAGCCCGAATCGCCAGCGTCGCCGCGCTGCTGCCGCTGGTCGCCGGTATCGCCGATCAGGGACCGTTCACGCTGACACAGGACGACACCTTTTTTCAGTGTCCGAACGGCCGCCTCAAGTTGCGGGCGTTTTCCGACAACAGCGGCGAACTGATTTTCTACCAGCGTCCGGATCAAACCGGACCGAAAACCTCGTTCTACCGAATCTCGCCCACCGACGCCCCGGCCAGCCTGCGCGACGCGCTGACGCTGGCCTACGGCACCATCGGCCGGGTCCGCAAGCAGCGCACCTTGTTCTTGGTCGGCCGCACCCGCATCCATTTGGATCAGGTCGAAGGCTTGGGCGATTTTCTGGAGTTGGAAGTGGTGTTGAACGACGCCGAAAGCGAAGCCGCCGGCCGAGCGGTCGCCGACGGCTTGATCGCGGCGTTGGACATACGCCCGGAACAATTGCTGGCCACCGCTTACCTGGATTTGCTAGCCGAGGATAGGCCTTCCGAGGATTCGGTGGCGAACCCGAGTCGCGACGATGAAACGCCATCTGCTTAGCGCCGCGCTGCTGCTGACCGCGCTCGCCTGTTATTGGGCCGGCTATGCCGGCGCCGGCACGATAGCCTTCGCGGTCGGCGGCGTTTTCGAGGCCGGGTTTTGGTACCGGATTTTGTTCGGGTCGATGGCGGACAAAGAAAAAGAGTAGGCGATTATCTTGGGCAGGGATGGACATTAACCGATTTTGATCTAACTTCAGATGTCGGAAATCGGAAATCGGAAGCCGAATCGACCATTACCCAAACAGCGCCGCGCGAACCGCCGTCGCCCCCTTCACACCCGCCAATCCAACCAGCCTATCGCCTAGGAGGCATCATGCCATCGAAAACTCTCCCCCAACAAAACGGCAATTCTTGCGCGGCGCATTGCACGGTCATTGCGATCGCCGAACTTTCTAACAATCAGCTGTGTTTGGACCAGACATTTGCCGAAAAAACCGTCTGGCCGGCCATCCAATTCGTATCCACGGGCGGTTTGGCGCCCGGAATCGACCAGCTCGCCGCCGCCAAAAATAGCGACCCGCGCAAAATCATCACCGAAACCGACAAAATCTCGAACAAGACGGTAAAGGCCGAGTTGGTTTGCGACGATAGCCAAAAGACCGGCGCGCTGGTTTACGTAACCGACCTCGCAACAAAACAAGGGCTGGGTGCGCTGTTTAATTTGATTAAAGGCGGCGGGACAAGCACCAGTCTTACGCTAACCGACGGCGTTTTCTATAACGCCAGTTACTTGATGTTTAACGGCGCCAAAGCAGCCACCGGCACCTTTACCGGTATGCACAATATCTTGGTGACTCGCGAAGGCGGCAAGGATTACTACTATAACCCCAACGAAAACAAACCCGGTTGGAATCTAACTTCGGATTGGAAAGTACTCGACAACCAAAACGGCGGAAACCACAGCTACGTGTTCACGGGCGTTTGCGTGGAGATGAAAAAGTAGGGCAAGTTGACGATCACAAAAAGGATTTCGCGCTGAGCATGAAACACGTCCTTCCGGGAGAGGCTTTAACTGCGATTACCGGTGTGTCGGCCGGATAATACCTAGGCTCAACGGTCGGCCGGGCACTCCGCCGCCGATGGCAACAGCCCGTCCGTTTTGGCTTGGCGCAATGCCTTGAGCGAGTTCGGCCAAAAATAAATTTCGTCGACCGGGCCGTCGTAGACCGAAACCCGCAGATCGTCGGCACTCGAATCCAAAGCCTTGCCGAGCTCGCCATCTCTGATCCAGACCCATTGCTTACGCTCGACGTGCAAGCATTCTCGCTGCATCGCCAGCACGTTGGCCGGCACGAACGGCACTTTCGCAACGAAGGTCAGAAACGGCGAGTCCGGCGACCGGGACGGCCCGCGGATATTCGCATCGGTAAGCGCCGCCAATCGATAGACGCAGTTCGACTCCTCGAAGAATTCTCGATTAGCCGTCTCGATTGGCGACTCGCCGCCTTCCCACGTGCCGCCGAAATGCGCCCAACCTTGCCGTCCCGGCGCGTCGTCGAACGCCAGCAAATGGAAAATTTGCCCATTGCGGCACGCATACGCCGCGATGCCGGCCGGCGGCCCCGGTTCGGCAACGGATGAGCCGACGATAAACCACAGAAATACGGCAATAGGCACCGAAAGGATGAAGCGCATGGTTCGAACTCCCCGAAGGCAATGTATCGATCGGCCAATACTATACGGCGACTTCTCGATGGCAAATAGCGATTTTCCGCCGCGTTAAAAATTCGCGACCGGCTGGTTTTACGTTGTCAGATGACTCGATAAGCATCGTCATTCCGGCATGGATGCCCGCTTCCCGGCGGGCATGACGATATTGCTAAAATCCGAAAACCTTATTTCAGTCAGGCGCTTTTCTTGAAATGATGAAAATCCTGAATGCTATCTAACTCAGCCTTCTCAAATTGCTGTGTTTGATAAAGATCCCAACGAATTTGTAAATTCAGCCAAAAATCGGCGGACATGCCAAAAAAACGGGCGAGCCGTAAAGCAAGGCTGGAGTTAACGCTATCATTTTGCTGAATCAAATCCTCGATTTTTTGCAGAGGCACATGAATCGCTTCGGCCAATTGCTGACCCGTAATTTGCATCGGCTTTAAAAACTCTTCTTCCAACATTTCGCCCGGATGAGTGGGTTTTCTATGGGTTGGTATGCGTACCATGGGTCACCTCTAGCGGTAATCGACGATTTCGACCTCGTCCGGCCCTGACTCCGACCACTTGAAACAAATTCTAAACTGATCGTTAATGCGAATACTGTATTGCCCTTTTCTGTCCCCCGATAACGCTTCAAGACGATTCCCCGGCGGAACCCTTAATTCCTCCAGAAAAATGGCCGAATCCAACTGATCGAGCTTTCTAGCGGCGATTCGCCAAATGGCTTGCGGGCAAGCTTTTCTGGCGATCGCCGAAGATACGCCGTTGAAAATATCTTCGGTAGCCTGATCTTTAAATGCAACGATCATGAACACAGCTTAACAAGCATCGTTTAGTCCATTCGCCAATGGATTCCCGGTAAACTCATCCGAAGCTTGGGGCGGCGAGCCTTACCCCATTCGAATCGTAGCACGGCCTCGCCCGTTTTAACCAGATAAACGCCGATACAAGGCCAGCACCCGCTCCGCGATCCCGCCGTCGCTGCAATACAACACGCCGCAATGGTTTAGATAAGTCGAGCCTTCCGGATTCAAGGCCAGCGGCCGCCCGCGCATGTCGCTAAACGGCGCGCCGGCTTCGCGAAACAGGCAGGCGGTGGCGGCATAGTCCCAGATGCTGCCGCCGCCGACTTGGGGTTTGGGGTATTTGAAGTAGCAAGCCGGGGTTTGCAGCGCCAGGCAGGCGTTCAGGGCCGCGCCGCCTTGCAGTTTCAATTCGGTCTTTGCGTAGCCCAGTTCGGCGGCGATGCGCTCGAGCTCGGGCAAGGTCGCGGCGTAAAGCGGGTCGTCGGCGAAGCTTTTATCGGTGACGAAGGTCAGGATCGGGCTGCTCGGACGCGCCGGCAAACGTTGCCGATTGCGCCAAGCGCCCTGGCCGGCAACGGCGCTATACAAGGTTTGGGTCAGCGGATCGTAGACCACGCCGATCGCTGGCGTGCCGTCGCGAGCCACCAGCGCGATAGCCACCGAATAGCCCGGCACGCCTTCGATAAACGGCAAGGTGCCGTCCAGCGGGTCTATGCACCAGAAATAATCCTTGGCGAGCCGGGTCCGGTCGTCCGGACTTTCCTCGGACAGCAGGGCCAAGTCGTAATGCGCGCAAGTCGGCAGCAACACGCGCATGATCGCATCCTGACTCAGGTGATCGACTTCGGTGACCACTTGCGCGGCCAGGCTGGCGCCACCGGCCTTGGTGTTGACCGCTACCTCGCGCGCGGCGTGACGGGCGATGAGTTGGCCGGCCTGGTAGGCGGCCAAGATCGCGCATTGGCCGAGCAGGTGCAAGTCTAAGTCGCTGAGTTGCATCGGGTCTCCGTCAATTGGGCGATGACTTGCCGCGCCAGCCGTTCGCTGTAGCTGTCGCGCGGCCAATGGCCGGGACTCCAGCCTTTTAAAAAGCGGTGAAAGTCGGTCCAGGCCAGCGGGTACAAGGCCCGCCAGTCGCGCTCCAGCGCGTCGGCGTCGATATCCGGGCGCTTGACGCTTAAGGCCCGGCGCAAGGCGGCGAAGTAGATCGCCAACAGTTCGGACTCGCGGCGTTCGCATTCCGGCAACGGCAAACAACTGTCGATGAAGTAGGCCACGTCCTTGACGCCGGGCCCGCCGCCGACGTATTGAAAATCCACCGCCGCGACTGGGCCGGCACGCTCGGCGAAGCAAAAGTTGTCCAGCTTGGCATCGCCGTGGACCAGGGTTTGAAACGGGCTGGCGCTCAGCGCCCGGTCGATCGCGGCGGCGGCCTGTTGTAACGGCGGATCGTTCAACGCCTGCAACTCGTCGGGCCGGGTCGCCAGATGCCAGTAAGTGCCGGTCGGCCAAAGGCCTTGCGGCTTCACGCCAAGGAAAGTCGCGTGAAAATTCGCCAGCCAGTCCAGACAGGCGCTTAAATCGTCCTCCGCAATCCGCGAGCGGCGCCGGCCGAAACCGGCGGCATCCAGGTCTTCCAGGATCAGCACCACTTCATCGCCGAACCTGGCCGAAGCCAAGCTCGCCGGCACCCGGCAAGCATTATCGCAACGCGAACTCCAATCGCTATACCAGACGGTTTCGACTTGATAGGAGCGCAATTTGCGCCGGTGCGAGACATCGCCGTGCCCGATGCGCGGCGGCTTGACGTGCTTGACCACGACGCCGGCGCGGTCGGCGCCGTGCAAGCGGTAGCGCACGATCCGGCCGTAGCCGCTCCACAGCCGTTGCACGACTTGGTGCGGCTCGGTCTGGACGGCGCCGGTGGCTTGGCAAATCAGGGCGGCGATGTCAGGCGGCATAAGCAGTCGGGCTGAGAAAATCGTCATTATACAAAGCGGCGATCTGGGTTAAGGTAGCGCGACATTTGCACTCAGGATTTGCGATGAACTTTGCCTCCGACAACTGGGCCGGCGCGCATCCGGCCATCGCCCAACAATTGCTGGCCGCGTCGGCCGGTTTCGCCGCGCCTTACGGTGCCAGCGAGCTGGACAAAGCGATCGAACGGCGCTTTAACGAACTGTTCGAACGCGAGGTGGCGGTGTACTTCGTCGGCACCGGCACCGCCGCCAATTCGCTGGCGCTGGCCGCGATCAACCGCCCCGGCGGCGTGACCTTCTGCCATCGCGAAGCCCACATGCTGGAAGACGAATGCGGCGCGCCGGAGTTTTTCACCCACGGCGCCCGGCTGGCGGCGGTCGACGGCGAATTGGGCAAGATCGATCCGGCCAAGCTGGCGGCGGAGATTCGCCGCTTTCCGGCCGATTTCATCCACGCCGGCCAGCCGATGGCGGTGTCCATCACCCAAGCCAGCGAAATCGGTACCGTTTACCGTCCCGACGAAATCGCCGCGATCGCCGAGGTGGCGCAAACCCACGGGCTGCCGCTGCACATGGACGGCGCCCGCTTCGCCAACGCCTTGGTCGCGCTGGACCTGACGCCGGCCGACATGACTTGGCGGCTGGGCGTGGACATCGTGTCGTTCGGCGCCACCAAAAACGGTTGCTGGTGCGCCGAGGCGCTGGTGTTCATGAACCCGGCCGCCGCCAAGGATCTGCTCTTTATCCGCAAGCGCGCGGCGCAGTTGTTTTCCAAAAGCCGCTTTATCGCCGCGCAATTCCAGGCCTATCTGCACGACGGCCTGTGGCTGGCATTGGCCCGCCACGCCAACGCGATGGCCGCGCGACTGCAACAAGGCATCGCCGCCTCCGGCGGCGCCCGGCTGGCCTGGCCGGCCGAAGCCAACGAGGTGTTCGCGATATTGACCCAGGCCGACGCCGAACGGCTCCGTACCGCCGGCGCGGTGTTCTATCCGTGGAATCCACCGCATGCCACGCCGGGCCTACTCGCCGAGCACGAAACCCTGGTCCGCCTGGTCGCCAGTTTTGCCACGCAGCCGGACGACGTGGCGCGGTTTATCGATGTGTTGGGTTAATTGATATGGCGGAACCGCCGACGCGTTCCGCCGAGTTTTCACCGACCAAAAAACGCAAACACCCAAAGGCCTGGGGATTCTAGGGTTACCGGCATTAATAAAAACGAATCATGGAACCTAAACGCCACGCCCGATGATTCAAGCATTTCGCTGATTACAAAGCCGTCCCCCCTTGGCAAACCTCCAGCCACATGCGGCGTCGAGCATTTTTTGCCCGGCCGACTACCAGCGATACTCGGCGCCGAATGTTTTTTGCTCGGCCGACCGCCGGCGATTCGAACCCGCCTTTCCCGCCAGCCGGAGTCACCCAAACAACTCGGCCGGAGTACAAACCTAGGTTTGTACTCCAATGCGACGATCCGCTGACGCCAAGCGCCGCGGCGAGAAATCGGACGGCTTGGCTTAAAACGTCTCTGCCAGAACCCGCCCCGCCTAATCGAGCAAAACGCGGCTTTCTTACAGGTCCAAGGAAATCCATTAAACGCCCCGCCAGAATCGCGGGACCAGTGGTTGGGGATTGAGGTCAGGTAGGGCGGAAGCCATCAGGCGTTCCGCCAATGGCCTTCGATTTGGCGGAACCGCTAACGCGTTCCGCCTTACAGGTTACTAGTTGACGCATTCAAATGTAGGGTGGGCAACTTTGCCCACCGTTGGCGGTTGGTTCCGCGTGGGCACTCAACCGTGCCCACCCTACATTACTTTTCTTTCAACTGCATGGATGCAGGAGCAATTCCCGAGGACAAGCACAAATTCGTCTGGAACGAATTTGAACAGCCG
>NZ_LUUK01000207.1 GCF_001644025.1 Methylomonas koyamae | reverse complement strand
GGCAAATCCTTCCTTCGACCGCCGTCTTCGCTGAGCTGGATGACAACAGATGTGCTGGTAAGTTAAGTCCGACAGGCTCCTAGAATCCGAAGCTGTTTCCATCCCTCGATGTGTCGACCGGATGTGAAGTGTCCATCACGCGCCCAAGAGCTCAATAGGCTTTCCAGGTCGTCCGTCACTCGGCTTCTTTTCAGGAACTCATATGAACATTCTATTCAAATACCCCAATCGGCCCTGGTTCAATCGTTTGTTGACCACGGTTTGTTTATCCGCCGTTGCCGGACTCAGCGCATGCCAGCCGGAAGGGCAAGCGGAAAAGACTGGGCAAAAAATCGATAAGGCGGTGGAAAACGTCGGTCAAAAGATGGAACAAGGCGCGGACAAAGCCGGCGCCTACATCGAGAAATCCGCGCAATCGTCCGAGGATGCGCTGGATAAAGCCAGCAAGCAAATCGATCAAGCCATCAGCAATTCTGAAAAACGCATCGACTCCGCCAAGGAGGCGGTAGTGGACAGCGCTAAAGCCGGCGGCGTCTATCTGGACGACTCGGCCATCACCGCGAAGATCAAGGCCGCGCTGATGAGCGACGAATTACTGAAAGACGCGCGCATCGAAGTGACGACCGTCAACGGCGGCGTGACCTTGAGCGGGGTTTTGGATAACGAGAAGATGGTCGGTAGAGCGATCGGCTTGGCCAATAGCCAGGAACACGTCAAATCGGTGCAAAGCCAACTGGCGGTGACTGCCGGCGAACTCGGTAAGCCATGATGTTGACGCGTAGATTGGTTACATTCACGGGCTGTTGGCTGCTGACCGCGCCATTCGCCAACGCCACGAACGCCGACGACGCTTATATCGCCGGATATGCCGCCGCTGAGTTGAAGTACAAACTACAGCTCGAACCGCCGGCCCTGCCGGTAAAAGACGGGGTTATCACCTTGCCGGCCGCCGGAATGTCGGGCGCGGATCGCGCCCAGGCCGCAAAGGCACTCGCGGAGATTCCGGGCGTCAGCGCCGTCAAAATCGCCGAAACCAGTGAAGTAGATTCCAAAGAGGCAGCCGCGCTGGCCGCAGGTTCAACGACGTCGACGACAGCCGAGAGCTTGGTGTTGCCGACAGGACTGCTACCGACCGGACATTTATTTAAAGGCTTATTAGCCGACCCGCGCTGGGCGCATTTCTCCGCGGCGTACCGTAATTACCAAACCAATAATTTCGACGGCCGGGATATCGCCTCGGTCAGTTTCGGCGAAACCATTCCGTTTTATCGCGCCAACATCGGTAATTCCACGGCGCAATGGGAAGCCGGCTTGCAGGCCGGCGTGTTCAGTGACTTCAATCTGGATGCCTCG
This sequence comes from Methylomonas koyamae, assembly GCF_001644025.1. Lineage (GTDB taxonomy): Bacteria > Pseudomonadota > Gammaproteobacteria > Methylococcales > Methylomonadaceae > Methylomonas > Methylomonas koyamae_A. Next base: position 5,015 of record NZ_LUUK01000207.1, on the reverse strand, counting down.
TCGTCCGATTTGGTGAATACCGATTTTATCGCCTCGATTTACTCCAGCGCGCGCGCCGGGCAGTTTTCCGCGTTCGGCCGGTTGTACCACCAGAGTTCGCATCTGGGTGATGAATTTTTGCTGCGCAAGGTCAACACTACCTTCGAACGGGTTAACCTGAGTTACGAAGGCGTGGACTTAAAACTGTCCTATGAGCTGCCCTACGGCGTGCGGATCTACGGTGGCGGCGGCGGCTTGTTCCATAGAGAGCCTTCCGAGCTAAAAAAATGGTCCGCGCAATACGGTATCGAGTTTAGAAGTCCGTGGCGACTGGATTTTGCGTCGATGCGCCCGATCATCGCCGCCGACATCAAGAACTACGATCAAAACAACTGGAGTGCCGATATTTCCGCCAGAGCCGGTGTCGAATTCGATAATTCCAAAGTCTTGGGGCGGAAGCTGCAAATATTGGTCGAATATTTCAACGGCTATTCGCCCAGCGGCCAGTTTTATAAAGACAAGGTGGAGTATTTCGGCCTGGGCGCGCATTATCATTTCTAATGCGCTCGGCCAAGACGTTTCGGCTTGGAGGCGATCGGAAGAAACTATCGCGAGGGCCGGGGCACGCCGCCTTGGGACATTAAGGGCGGATACTCGTGCCGGTTGCGGACGAATAAACACTCGATACTGACCTAGTGAAGCCGTAAGAGCATGATGACCGAATCCAGGCCAGGCATTCATGCTCTTGTAACGTTAGAATTAAGCCATTGCCGCCTCCAATAGGCTGTCCAAGGCACGCATATGGCGTTGTTATAGACTGTTTGCTATCAGGACGCGAATATCGGGGTGTAGACCATGATCCTGCAAGGCTTTTTCGTAGTCTTCCGTGCCGGTTAATTCGCCTTCGCGCAACACCTTTAGCACAGCTTGCTTACCCAACAAAGTAGCGCAAGCCATGATTATTTTTGCCCAAGTTCCCCAAGGCCCCGAGTCTTGGGTTGGCGTGCCGCCGAGTTGTTTGATTTTCCCCCGCAGACTGCAAGCCGCGGCTTTATGTTCTTGAAAAGTCAACATTAAAAAATCGAATTCCCCCAGCGCGGTGTCCTTGCGGAATCTATCCAGGGCTTGTTGATAGGTTTCCAGCGCGGACAATTCATTCTGTAACAAACGATTGATGGATTGAATATCAGACATAACGAAACTCCCAGTCGATGGATGCCGGCGTGGCTAATGCCATTGCCGATCAGTTGATAGTGCCGCTAAATTTAATAACAAAGCGGTTTGGAAGTCGGTACGCTGCCGCACAGCCCGCATTCAGTCGACTCAAGTCGGGCTTTATTCAAAAACGAGGTCGTGCACCGGGCGTTTCGTCGCTTTGGCGGAAGCAATCGGCGGCAATCCGCGCGAAGCGGGTTTATTCACGAAAGCGGGTATTAACCTGGTGAATTCGGCGTTTATCACGTCGTAGCATTCGCAGACTTGTTCCTCCAGGCCGGCTCGACTTAATACCACGAGACGGCCTCTACTGTAATTTATCAAGCCTTTTTGTTGTAATTTCCCGGCGGCATCGGTGATGCTTTCTCGACGAACACCGGGCATGTTGGCGATATGGTCGTGGGTCGCCAACATCTCGTTCGATGCCTGTCTATCAAGAGTCAGAAGCAGCCAACGGCAGAGTTGCTGGTGTATTGAATGATGCCGGTTACAGGCCGCCGCCTGGTTTATCTGGGTCATCAGCGCCTGCGTGTAACGCAGTAGCAAATGCAATAGCGAACTATCGTTAAGCGTCCCACCCGCGGATGCTATTTCTTCGATAAATCGTTGGCGCCGCAGTCTATACCCATAACCGGCGGTGCTAACGACGGCTTGGTGAGGCATGGTTCGACCGCCCATTAATAGGCTAAGGCCAACAAAGCCTTCGTTGCCAATGATGGCAAGCTCGCTGGACGCGCCGTCCGCAATCACGTAAATCTTGGAAACGATACATGTCGTGGGAAAGTAGGCGTAACGCAACTCGCTGCCCGACTCGTAAATGACTTGACCGGCAGGCATTTGAATCGGCTCCAGATCTGTCGCCAATCGTTGGTAAGTCTGTGCCGGAAGCGCCCCCAGCAAGAGATTGATTCGCTGCGAATTGAGTGTGGTCACGCGGTGTCTCCATGGTTTCGAATAAGGTCCACGGTCTGCAGAAACGCGGTTAGGCTATGCTTGAAGTCGCAAACAGCCCGTACGCCGTTCACCAGTCCGGCTCAGCACGCGGTTTACCCCGGCGGAGTTAAATTCGCGATCAGCATGCCGGCTTGAAGAATATTGCTTAGTAGCCGGGCTGCTTCGGGCCTTTTCTAATTTTCTCCCTAAAATTACCTAGTCCGGCTTCCAGTTTGCCGGTTTTTCTATGTGGATTACGTTCAAGTTCTGTGTCGTCATCCGCTAAATAGTTGCCGGTATGTTCGAGTTCAACGTCCGTTTGACGGACGCGAGCGGTTAGTTTGTCTTTGTTCATCTGGACTCCGATCAGTTGGAATTGGTATCAAAGCGCTTAGCGCCGGAATCCGGCGCTGAATCAAACCTTACAAATAATCGGAATTTCTATCCGTTCGGTAGCGAACATAGCTTATTCGTTAGCCAGCGGGGCTGCGTGTCGTGATTATTTACCGGTCGTAGCGCTCGTCCAAATGGCGCGTTTCCGCCGAAATGACCGGAACCACCGGTACATTGAAGCCGTAGTGTTCGGCGTTAGCCAGAGATTGGGTCGGCGAGCGTCCGCAGGTTGACGAACTCTTCGGCGGAAGTTGGGTGCACGCCGATAGTCGAGTCGAAAATAGCCTTGGTCGCGCCGGCACGCAGCGCAATAGCCATGCCTTGGATAATTTCCGGCGCATCGGCGCCTATCATGTGCAGGCCGACTACTCTGTCCGTCACGGGTTCCACGATCATTTTCATCAGGGTGTTTTCGTCCTTACCCGACAGCGTATTTTTGATGGGTGTGAACTCGGTTTTATAAATCGCAATGTCAGAATACTTTTGCCGTGCTTGCGCTTCGGTTAAGCCGACGCTGGCGATATTGGGTTGGGAAAATACCGCAGTGGGGATGTTGTTGTAATCCACCGGGCGGGCGTCCTTGAAATACAAACTATTCACCAGTGCCTCGCCTTCGGCAATCGCGACCGGCGTCAGATTGATCCGATCGGTGACATCTCCTAGCGCATAGACAGACGGCAGATTGGTTTGATAGTCACCATTGACGATGATTGCGCCGTTGGTATCCAGTGCCACGCCAAGTTCTTCCAAGCCGAAACCCGCCGAATTCGGCGTTCTGCCGGTGGCGTACAGCACCAGATCGGTCGTCATGACGTTGCCGTCCAGCAAGCTGACGGCAAAGGCATCGCCATCCTCGGCAATCGCATGCACATCGCTATTCAACAGAATCTTGACGCCTTGCCGCGCCATGGCCGCCCCCAGAAAGTCGCGAATATCCTCGTCAAACCCTTCCAGCAGCTTTTCGGCGCGCTGGCAAACGGTGGTGTCCACCCCCAGGCCGTTCAGAATACTGGCAAATTCGACCGCGATGTAACCGCCGCCCACGATCACGATGCGTTTGGGCAATTTTTTCAGGGAGAACAGTTCGTTCGAGGTAGCGATATGCTGCTTACCGGGAATATCGGGGACAAACGGCCAACCGCCGGTGGCGATCAAGATGCGTTTGGCCGTGCATTGCGTGCCGGCGACCGCGATCGTATGCGCATCGAGCAATTGGGCCTTACCGTTGAAGATAGTCACTCGGGATTGTTGCAAGTGGCTTTGATAAACCGCATGTAAGCGCTCGATTTCGCGGTTTTTGTTGGCGATCAGGCTGGGCCAGTCGAAGGCGGCATTGTTCAGTGTCCAACCGTAACCGGTGGCGGCGGCGAAGTCGTCTTTAAATTGCGAGGCGTAGACCAACAGTTTTTTCGGTACGCAACCCAGGTTGACGCAGGTGCCGCCAAGGTCGCGGACTTCCGCGATCGCCACGCGCGCGCCCCGGTTGGCCGCGGTATTGGCGGCTCGAACACCGCCGGAGCCGGCGCCCACGACGAACAAGTCGTAATCGTAGTCAATCATCCGAGCTCTCGGTACTCATCGAACCGGCCCGTGGGCGCGTTGCCGTTCTGTTAGGTAAGCCAGCATGGTATCCGCGTCGCTTACGGTAAAAGGATCGTCCGGGCAATTATCGATTTGATCCGGTTCGCTGAAGACTTTCAGAATCTTTTTATCGTCGACCAGCATGGAATAGCGCCAGGAGCGGTAGCCAAAACCCACATTGTGCTTTTTGACCAACATGCCGACTGCTTCGGTAAATTCGCCGTTGCCGTCCGGCAGCATTTTCACGTTGACGATGTTTAGATGCAAACCCCATTGGTACATCACCAAGGCATCGTTGACGCTCAGGCAATACACTTCATCAATGCCTTGCGCCAGCAGTTCCCGGTATTTTGCTTCAAAGCCAGGCAAGTGCCGGTTCGAACAGGTCGGTGTAAACGCGCCCGGTAGCGCCAATACCACGATTTTTTTGCCTTTAAAAAGATCGTCGCTGGAGACGTCTTGCCAGCGAAACGGGTTGTCCCCGGCGACACTGTCGTCGCGAACGCGGGTTTTAAAGATGACATCGGGAACGGTAGTCGGCATGTCGGGAACTCCTGTACTGTCAGAGCACGGCATCGAGACAGACGATGCCAGGGTTGGCTCGTTACAACGGTCTGTTCAGACCGGCGCGGTTCGCTAAGCGACCGTCGCACCGTTCATCCGTTCCAACGTCTGGATATGAGCGCGTTGGGCCGGCACCAGTGTCCGCTCGATCAGTTCGCGCGCTTCGGGATCCAGCTTCTGATCCAATAGCGCTTTTCCGTAGTCTTCCAGACCGCTTTTCTCGCCTTCCTGCAATACTGTTAACGCGGTTAGTTTACCGAAGGCATTGGCGCCGCCTTGAACCAATTTGGCCCAGGCCCCCCAAACACCGGAGTTCTTGGCCGGCGTGCCCCGCAGATCTCGAATTTGAG
>NZ_LUUK01000206.1 GCF_001644025.1 Methylomonas koyamae | reverse complement strand
TAAAACGGCAACAGCCCCTAATTTTTAGAAGAAAAAATAGGCCTATGACCACCGCCAACATCAACACGACCATGCTGACCTGGGCGCGCGAGCGCTCCGGCATTGCCGTGCCTGAATTTGCGCGGAAATGCGGTGTCAGCCCAGACAGGCTCAGCGAATGGGAATCCGGCCATCGGCCTTTGACTTTCAAGCAGGCTATGACTTACGCTGAAAAAGCACATATCCCGTTCGGCTATTTGTTTCTGGTCCAACCGCCAATCGACGAATTGCCGATTCCCGATTTAAGAACCGTCGAAGGCCAAGCAAACCGCAAATTCAGCGCCGAATTGCTCGACCTTATCAAGCTGATGCAACAGCGCCAGGAATGGTACAAAGATTACCTGCAACAACATTTTGTCGGTCCAAATCCTATCGTTGGCCGCTTTGCCGTCAAAGATGGGGTAACCACCATCGTCCACGACATGCGCACCGCACTTGGTGTCGGCATTCATCCGCAACGCGGCAGTTGGGAAGACTATTACCGCGATTTGGTTAACCGTATCGAGTCTGTTGGGGTTTTAGTGATGCGCCAAAGCGATGTAGGCCACTACACGCGGCCGTTACGTGTCGAAGAGTTTCGCGGTTTTGCAATCGCTGACGGCTATGCGCCGATCATATTCGTCAACCAAGCCGATGCCTTGGGTGCACGGCTGTTTACCCTGGTCCACGAACTGTGCCATATCTGGATCGGCCAGTCCGGCATTTCCGACGCTAGCACGCAAACCCACCGAGAAGAAGAGGTTCTTTGTAACGCCGTCGCCGCCGAGTTTTTAGTCCCGGCTACTGAATTTCAACCCCTATGGCAGCAGGGTCAGAAAAATTGGCAGTCTAATTTACCGACTTTGGAAACGCATTTTCACGTCAGCACCTGGGCATTGGCGCGTCGCGCGCTGACGCTAAATTTCATCACGCCGGACGAATACCAGCGTTACATCAACGCTCAGCAAGCGGCGTATCAAGATCGGAACGACGAAGGTGGTGGCCCCGGTTATTACCGCACCAAAAAAGCCCAAATTAGCCAGCGTTTTTCCCGTGCGGTGGTTAGCGAGGCTCTCAGCGGCCAATTGTTACTCCGTGAAGCCAGCCAGTTGTTGGGCGGCATCAAACCCGACAAAATCGCCACTTTTGCCAAGGAGTTGGGCGTTTGAAATATCTTCTGGACTCAAACACCTACATTCAAGCCAAGAATTTCTATTACGGCATGGACATCTGCCTGCCCGGCTTATTGGGATTGGTTGGATCATAAGTTTCAATTGGGTTTGGTCGCCAGTGTTCAGATGATAGGCAAGGAACTCAAAGACGGTGACGACGAACTGGCTGCTTGGGCCAAGGCCCGCCCAGAACATTTCATCGACAACGACGACACCGAAACCCAGGCGGTGTTTTCCGAAATTGTCCAAAGTGTCGCAGCCGGCGACTATAATTCGGGTAACCGCGACAACTTCTTAGCCAAAGCCGATCCCTGGCTCATCGCTAAAGCCAAAACCCTCGGCGCGACAGTAGTCACCCACGAAGCGTTGCTGGCACCCAATACCAAGAAAGTCAAAGTTCCCAACATTTGCCGCCAATTCGGTGTGCCGTGCCTGGACACGTTTCAGTTTCTGCGGGAACTGAATGCTCGGTTCGTTTTGGAACGCTAAATTCCAGCCAAGGGTACGCACCGCGTACCTTTTTGGCTCAAACGATAGCCATTAACGATCACTCCCCGTCAATCACCACTATCGCTACAAACCGGAAAGCACGGCGATTGCCGGTTAGTCGTTCGCGGTGTTCGATCCGGCCCGCCCAGGATTGAGGTCAACGAATAGCCTAGTTGTCCGGAATACCTTAAACGATCCGATTCAGTATTAACCGCGCCTGCAAGCCGCCCAGCGGCGAGCGGCCGAAGTCGATGTCGGCGCTGTGTAGCGCGACGATGCGTTGGGCGATGGACAGGCCCAGGCCGCTGCCTTCGGCGGATTGGGCGGTTTCGACGCAGCGGTAGAAACGCTGGGTCAGGCGCGCCAGTTCGGCGTCGGCGACGCCGGGGCCGGTGTCGTCGACGCAGACCGCGACTCGGTCGGCTTCGAGCCGGCAGGACGCCAGCACCGCGCCGCCGGCCGGCGTGTATTTGATGGCGTTGTCCAGCAGATTGCGCAGCAGGATTTGCAGCAATTGCGGATTGGCCGCGACCGCCATTTTGGCGTCGCCGCGCAATTCCAGATCGATCTGCTTGGCGCGGGCCAACGGTTCCAGATCGGCCAGCGTGTCGGCCAGCACTTGATGAATGTCCACGCTTTGCAAATCGATCCCGGCGTTATGGTGTTGCACCCGCGCCAGCGTCAACAATTGCTGAACCAAATGCGTCATCCGCAGCACGGCCTGTTGCGCCTTGGCGATGGCTTGGTCGCGCATGGCCGGATCGACGGCTTTTTGCGCCACTTGCAGTTGGGTTTGCAGGCCGGCCAACGGCGTGCGCAGTTCGTGCGAGGCGTCGGAGGTGAAATTACGTTCGTTAACGAAGGCCTGTTCCAGCATCGCCAGCAAGGCGTTGAGCTGATTGACCACCGGCAGCATTTCCTCGGGCAAGGCGTCCAAGGCCAGCGGTTGCAGGAAGTCGGCCTCGCGGCTGGCCAGTTCGTCCTTCAGCCGGTTGATCGGCCGCAAGGTGCGGCTGACGATCAGCCAAATCACCAAGCCCAGTACCGGCAGAGCGATCAGCACGCCGATGATTTGCTGGCCGGCGATGCTTTCGACCAGTTGCCGGCGGATGTCGTCGCGCTGGCCGACGTGGATCACGTAATCGCCGTTCTCGCTGCTCAAACTGAACACGTGCCAGAGCTGGCCGTCCAGTACCGTTTCGCTGTAGCCGTTGCGGGTCAGCGACAGCGCGAATTCCGGCGCGCTTTCCGAGCGCAATACCAGACCGTCCTTGATCGAACGCAGTTGGAAGGCAATCTTGCGTTCGTATTTGTGGCCGAGGATAGGGGTGTCGAACAATTCCGGGGTTTTCTCGCGCTCCCACAATTTGGTCAGCGCGCGCAGCCGCAGCATGTTGTCGACAAAGGCCTGCACCACCCGCGCCGATTGCGCCAGCTCGGCGTTGAACAATTCGGCGATTTCGTCGCGGGTGCGTTGGTAATTCAGATAGGCGCTGACGCTCCAACCCAGCAACAGTGCCGACAGCAGCGAGAACAGCAGTTGCTTTTTCAGCGAGCGGGGCGCCAGCCGCCAGGGTTTGGTCATCAGTCGTGATCGACGATGTAACCGACGCCGCGTATCGTGCGGATCAGGCCGGCGTCCAGCTTTTTACGCAGATGGTGAATGTGAACTTCGACCGCGTTGCTCTCGACTTCCGAGCCCCAGGCGTACAGCGCTTCTTCCAGGCGGGCGCGGGAAATCACCTGGCCGAGATGGCCCAACAGATAGCTGAGCACTTCGAATTCCTTTTGCGACAAGTCCACCGGCTTGTCCAGGTAATACACCTGATGGGCGGCCGGGTCTATCGTCACGCCTTTGTGCTCGATCAGCGGCTGGGCGTGGCCTTCGTGGCGGCGGGCGAGGGCGCGCAACCGGGCGCAGATTTCGGCCAGATCGAAAGGTTTGGCGACGTAGTCGTCCGCGCCGTTGTCCAGTCCGGCCACCCGCTCGGCCACGCCGTCGCGGGCGGTCAACAGCAGCACCGGCGTGCTGTCCTTGCGGCGGCGCAGATTCTTCAGCACGGTCATGCCGTCCATCCGCGGCAGGTTCAGGTCGAGGACCACCAAGTCGTAGCGGTTCAATTTCAAGGCTTCGTCGGCCTGGGCACCGTCGGTCAGCCAATCCACCGCGTAGCCTTCCAAGGTCAGGCCGGCTTTGATGCCGTCGCCCAAAATTGCATCGTCTTCCACCAATAATAAGCGCATGATGTTCCCAACCGGTTGCACAATTCGGCCGGCATTGTAGCAAGGAATTGCAACGGCGGATTTGCCGGTCTCAAGCTTGGATTTGCCGTTAGACCGAATCGTTGCTACATTTCGAACGTTTAGATCAATTCCGGCCGGAGGCTAATATGCGGCACATTTCTAGGTTCAAAGGCCGGCGCCGCTGGGGGACGCCATGGCTAGCGCTGGCGTTTGCCGCCGCCGCGCAAGCCACGCCCAGCGACGATTCCGACATTCTGGCCCGGCGCGGCCAGCAACGGCCCTTGCCGACCGATGCCAGCCAGCCGCCGACGCTGACGTTGAGCCAACCGGCCGGCGGTTGGACCAGCGGCTTGCAGATTAAGGTGGAAGGCACTTGTTCCGATCCGGCCGCCGACCCGGTGGTGGTCAACATCAACGGCGTGCGCTACTACGTGCGCAACGTCAACGGCGGTTTCGCCCGTGCCTTCCCGGCCGCCAAGGGCAAGAACACCGTGATCGCCGAATGCGCCAACGCCGCCGGCGTTGCTAAAGCCTCGACGACGGTGGACGCGGTGATCGCGCCGATTCCGTTGAAAGTGGTGCTGACCAGCGACAGCGACGGCGTTTACACCGATTTGCATATTTACGAGCCCGACAATACCCACGTTTACTGGGCTGATACCAACTCGACCAGTGGCGGCATCTTCTTTCTGAATCAAAACGGCGACAATTTCGACCAGGCCGGTTACGGGCCTTATCTGTATGTGCATCCGGCCCCGCCGGTCGGGGTGTTCCGCATCGACACCAATTACTGGCCGGGCGGTGCGGTGCAGCATACCCTGGCGAATTTGGACATTATTCTCGACGAAGGCCTGCCCAGCGAAAGCCGGCGCCGGGTGCAAAAACCGCTGGCCCGGCCCGGCGAAACCCAAACCCTGGCCTACGTGGTGATTCAGGGCAATCGCCGGCCGGCGAAAATCTACGTGCCCGGCCAGGATGCCGAACGCGACATGCCCGCCGAGGTGCGCGACTACATCAAGCATGACCCCAAACGCGAAGGCGAGGACAGTGGCGGCGCGGAGCTGGGTTTCCTGCCGCCGCAAGACGAACAGGCGCTGCGCCAGGTCGTTACCGACGTGGCCCTGCTGCAAGCCCGCAAACTCAGTCCGCTGTGGGAAACCAAGCAACGCGATTGCGCCGGCCTGGTGCGCTTTGCCTACCGCACCGCGCTGGAACCGCGCGACGCCGCTCGCACCGCCAAATTGGGCGTGCCGGCCAAGCTGAATTTACCGCCGGTATCGGAGCAGGCCAGGCAGGCGCTGCCGGCTTATCCGCAAATCTGGCAAACCGGCATCGGGAACGGTTTGCCGCGCTACGGCCATTTCGCCGACGCCGAGACGTTGATCGGCTACAACTTCCGGCTGAAATCCCGCGACCTGGCGGCGGCGCGAAACGGCGATTTACTGGTCTATCAAAAGCCCTTGATTAACGACGAGCCCTATCATTTGATGCTGTTTGCCGCCGGCCGCGCCGAGAATCTGGCCGTCTACCATAACGGTGCCCTGGGTGCCGACGGGCAGGTGCGGGTGGTCAGAATCGCCGAATTGTTGGAATCGCCCGATCCGGTCTGGATACCCCGGCCGGAGAATCCGTATTTTCTAGGAGTGTACGAATGGAACCGCTTACGCCCGCAAAACGCCTGACCGCGATGGCCGCCGCCGCGGCCCTGGTCGTGACGGCCGGCGTCGTCGCTTATCGGCAGTTGACCGAGAAACCGCTGGGGCAATTGACCAGGGCCGGACTGCCGATGCTGGATTTGGCCGTGCAATTGACCGACGCCGAAGGCAACGTGTTGGCGGCCGAGGGCTCGCGGGTGGCCAACGGCGAGCCGGCGCCGGAAGGCGACGAACGCTGTCCGGCCTTGAGCGGCGGCGATATCGCCTCGGCGACCGCCGTCGATGCCAGCGTGCCGCGCGCCGGCGATTGTCCGCGTCGGGCCGCTTGGTACGTCAAGAAACATCCGGTGGCGCTAAGCCTGCATTTCAACGACGGCGCGGCCTTCTTGAATTGGTGGGACCGCCAGCCGCGACTGCAAGCCTTGGCCGACGACCGCTTCGTGCACGGCTTGTTTTTCGGATTGCTGCAAAGCTTGAAGGTGCGGGCCGAGCAACTCAATCTGGATGGCTTGCAAGGCGAGTTTCTGCAACAACTGCTACGCGACGCGCTCGGCGCCGACGCCGAATTGCATTACGACATGGCTCACGCCAGCCAGGGCTGGGTGCTGAGTTATCGGCGTAGCGCCAGCCGCTACAGCGACCGGGCCATGCCGGCGCTGGCCGGCTTGTTGGCGGCCAGCGGCTATCGGGTCGGCAAGTTGCCCCAGCCTATCTTGGAAACCCGGATTGGCCCACAAAAGCTGTTTTTTACCGAATATCAGGGCAGGGTGTATCTCGCGCAAGGCTTGGAAGCTCTTCTGAACGTGATCGATAGCGTCGCGCCGCAAACCCAAGCCGGCGCCGCGCCGTTGAGCCTAACCCTGCGCGCCGAAGCCTTCGTCGGGCATTTGCTGCCGGTGTTCGTCGGCGCGGCCGAATATCCGTTGCGTTGGGATTTCGCGCTGACCGAAGGCGAACTCGGCGTGTTGCAATTGCCGCCGGCGCTTTGGCAAACCCGCTTGCACGGCCAATTGTTCGAAGGCGTGCTGGCCAGCATGCCGCACGACGCTTTTGCTGGTGTCGCCGCCAGCTTGGCGCTGCCGCCGACCTGGACGCTGGACGACTGGCGCGGCTTGGCGACCGACGGGCCGGCAACGGCGCCGCCAAGTCCCGAGCCGGCCGGCATCGCGCTGATCTGGGACTTCAATGCCGATAGTCCGGCCGGCGCGGTCGGCGTGATTGTCGCCAATCCGGGCCAACCGCAAGCCAGCGCCGCCTACGTCCAATATCTGAAAAATCCCGATCTCGGCGCCGAATGCGCCGGCGGTAGTCTGTTTTTGGCCGCCAGCTCGGAAAGCCTGTTGACGCGGATGAAGGACGCTTGCGCCCGGCAATCGCTCAGTCCGTTGGATTGGCAGCGCGGCGCCGAAAAGTCGCGCTGGCAAGCCGCGCAACTGGCGGCCTTCGTCAATCCCGGCGCCGGCCTTCGCGAACTGTTTCTGGCCGGCGGTGCCGGCGAGACCGCCCAGGACAGCAACGAATTCGCGCCGCGCTGGCAGCAGGATTACACCAACGCCAAGGCCGCGATGCGCCGCGACGGCGATAAACTGTTCGCCGGGTTGCCCATTTTCAGCTACGCCGGGCGCGCCGATACCACCGGCGCCCGCCTGGCCGGGCGTTTGCTGGCCCAGTGAGCCGCCGGCTCAGTCGGTTGCTTAGTCTTGGCGCTGGGCAAATAGTCCGTGCCGAGGTAGGCTAGACGGCTATTTCCCAGCGGTTCTTAAACATGAAATACAAAATTCCGATCGCCGCGACCTTGCTGGCCGTGGCTGGCGCGATTTGGCTGGCCAACCGCGAGCCGGCACCGATCGATGTCGAAGTCTATACATTGGCCGAGGGCGAGGTGCGCGCCACGGTCGCCAACACTCGGGTCGGCACCGTCAAGGCCTGCCGGCGCGCCTATCTGGCGCCGGCCACCGGCGGTCAGGTCGCCAAGCTGCACGTGCGGGAAGGCGACAAAGTCCAACAAGGCCAGGTGTTGCTGGAAGTTTGGAATCAGGATTTACACGCCCAGGCCGCGTTGCAGCAGGCCCAAATCGCTGCCAACCTTGCCGCCGCCGAGCAAGCCTGCCAACTGGCCGGCGGCGCCGAGCGCGAAGCGGCCCGGATCAGCCGCTTGGGGCGGCGCGACCAAATTGTTTCTGAGGAACAAGTCGACAAATCGGTGACTGGCGGTAAAGCCCAGCGCGCCGCCTGCCTGGCCGCGCAACGGGCGGTCGATGTGGCGCAAGCCCAGCTCGGCGTCGCCGAGGCAGCCATCCAACGCACCTTGGTCAAGGCGCCGTTCGATGGCACCGTCGCCGAAGTCAATGCCGAACTCGGCGAGTTCGTCACGCCGTCGCCGCCGGGCATTCCAACCTTGCCGCCGATCGATTTGCTGGACTTGAGTTGTTTGATCGTGTCGGCGCCGATCGACGAGGTCGATGCCGCCGCGCTGAAAACCGGCATGACCGCCTGCGTATCGCTGGACGCGTTTCCGGACAAGCGCTGCTCGGGCGTGGTCAGCCGCATCGCGCCCTATGTGTTGGAAAAGGAAAAGCAAGCCCGCACCGTCGAAGTCGAAGTCACCATGAAAGACCCGAAAGATCTGGCCGAACTGATGCCCGGCTACAGCGCCGATATCGAGGTGTTGCTGAACCGTAAGGAAAGCGCGCTACGCCTGCCGGCCGAAGCCATTCTGGAAAATAACCGGGTGTTGACGATAGATGCCGACGGCATCTTGCGCGAGCGCGGCTTCAAACCCGGTTTGTCCAACTGGAGCTATACCGAAGTGCTGGATGGCCTGCAAGCCGGCGAGCGAGTAGTCGTGTCGCTCGGCAAGGAAGGCGTTAAGGCCGGCGCGCGGGTCAAGGTCGTCGAGTGATACGGCTGAGCGGCATCGGCCGGCAATTCCAGGTCGGCGAACAAACCGTGCAAGCCTTGCGCGGCATCGATTTGCACGTGGCGCGCGGCGATTACTTGTCGGTGATGGGGCCGTCCGGCTCCGGCAAATCGACCTTGCTGAACATTATTGCCCTGCTGGATCAGCCCAGCGCCGGAAGCTACTGGCTGAACGGCCGGGATGTCACCCAACTCAGCGATGACGAACTGGCGCGAACCCGGCGCGATAACATCGGCTTCGTGTTTCAGTTTTTTCATCTGATCCCGCGCCTGACCGCCGCCGAAAATGTCGAAATGCCGATGATCCTGGCAGGCATTCCGGCCAAGCAACGCCGGGAACGGGTCGGCGAGGCGCTGGCCTCGGTGAGCTTGGCCGACCGCGCCGAACACCGCCCCAATCAACTGTCCGGCGGCCAGTTGCAGCGTATCGCCATCGCCCGCGCGATGATCATGCAACCAGCCATCCTGTTGGCCGACGAGCCGACCGGCAACCTGGACAGCCAGTCCGGCCTGGAAATCGTCGAACTGCTGGAAAACTTGAATCGGCGGGGCGTCACGCTGATGGTCATCACCCACGATCCCAACCTGGGCGCGCGCGCCGGAAGGCAAGTCAGGATAGTGGATGGGGCGTTGGTTTGAGTTTAGTGGCGCTCGGCCAATTTCCAATGCATCAGGCCTTGTCCGGATTGGCGGTGCTTCCAGTTCACCCACTGGGTGAATCAGGGTGGTAACAGTGTTCCGATGCATTGACAACGTTCCGATTTCTCGTTTAAAAGTCGTCTAACAATAATCACAACGTTTTACAGGGGGCAAGGCGCATGCAAACCAGCGTGAACTCATTTGAGATCAGGGCAATCCTATTCGTGTGCGTGCTGTTCCACCAACCCACCGCGTTGGCCGACGCCGATCTTGGCTACCAAAAGCGCGGCCACTATGCCGAGGGCCGGCGGGATAAACCGGTTGCCAGCGTGGGCATCGAACTGATTTCGGTATTGGCCGACTATCAAGAACCCGGCGGCAACCTTGCCGAGCACATTCAAGCCCGCTTTTATTTGCAGGAAAATACGCCGGTCTGTTTGGTCGCCAGAGAAAAAGACAACCGCAAGTTTTATTGGCTGGACCAAGTTCAACAATCCTGGCAACCCGGTGAATTCAATACCTTCTCCTGGCCGACCGCGACTGTCATCAAACCCTTGCAACTCAAAGTAACCGATTTAGGTGTGTTGGTGCGGCTGCAAGACTGCTCAAGCGTCGATAGTGCGGCGCCGGACCGCATTGCCCCGGCGATTTTGTATCAAAATCAGCCGCCAAACGAATTGTCCGCTTACGTTTTTACCTACAAATTACGCGCCAATGCCAAAGTTAACCTAAAGGTCAAGTCGCTGGCTGACGGCCAAACGGTATTCCCCAAGGAACTGGGCAATAAAACCGGCGTTTTCGAGGTGGTGGTGCCTGCCAATAAACTGGCCTCGGGCGATTATCAAGTTGAATTGACCGGTTACGACCTTGCCAGTAATGCTCCCGTTTATCAGTCGGTTAGGTTTTTCCACCCAGCCACACCACTCTGATCGCCGATGCCTAAAAACGCTTTGGCCGGCTGGCTTTCCAGGCAACACCGGATTGTCTTAGCCTGGATTGTAGTACCCAGTGTTGTGTTTGGGTCAATCGCCTTGGTATTGGCATTTTGGCCGATTTCCACTCAGGTAGCCATGCAGGTGCAAGCTCAGTCAGTCCAGTTCAGCCCGGCAGCCGACACAACGGGGGTCTTATGGGAGGGCTCGCTAAAGTTTGCTGCATTAGACATTCAGGGCTTGCAGAAACTGAGTGTGCCGGGTGATTGGCCACTTACCGAAAACGGTCAGCCCACTAACACAATCAGCAACATGCGGGATTGGCTGGGAGCCGAGTCCCCACTCGCGGAACTGCATATCACCACGGCCGGATGGCTTAGTGAAGTTAAACTAGCCCCAGAAACCGAACTACGCTTGGAAGCCATCGGGAATCGGCAATTTACGCTACGCTGGCTGGATAAGCCGCAAACCCTGTTGATCGTGCCAATCGGCCAAAGCCAAATCCAAGGACACCATCTGCACCGAACTGCCCTGGATAAACCCCGGCTGGACGACTTGAATTTACAACTCAACTCGCCTCCCAGCCAGCCTTTCGAGCTGGGCGTTAAAGCCGGCGGAACCCTAACCGTTCGTGCGGAAACGGTCTTATTGCTGCCGCACGCATTGCCGGTCGGTCAGTTGGCTTTTAAAGAACAAACTCGCGACGGCGCGGCCGTGTGTAGCTTGCGCGGCGAGCTGAAACTGCGTTATCCGGATTTTCCGGAACGTAAGGAACTAACCTTACCCGCACCCAGTAACTGTGAAATACAATCAGACCGTGACAATCCGCTGCAACTGAGCGGACTGCATTTGAACGAAAAAGGCGATGGCTGGATGCTGACGATCACGGGCAGCGCCGCCGAACTAAAGCTAGGCCGGGACGATTATCGCATCAACGCTTTGGAAGCCTTATGGGCCAACGATTTGGCGAAGATTATTTTCGCCATCGTAGTCTGGGTAGCCAGCCTGGCGCTGGGTGCCTACAAATTACACAAAGAGGAGAGTAAATCGTGATGCGCTGGGTTTGGCTGGTGTGGGTCGGTTGGTTAATCGCAGGTTCAGCGTGGGCGGAAAACTACGATGCCTTAAGGGCCGGCATCGTTAAAGTGACCACCACGGACGGCCGGATTGGTACCGGATTTGTCGTGCAAATCGACGGTAACAACGCTTACGTCGTGACGGCCTCCCATGTAGTGGAAGGCGAACAAAATCCTGCCTTGACTTTGTTTCAACGCCAAAACGATCCGCTGCGCGGGCAAGTGATCCACTTGGAAGGCGGCGACCCACGCGGCTTGGCCTTGGTCAAAATCAACGGGAACCTGCCTTCCGGACTGGTTGCGCTGCCGTTAGCAGCCGATAACGTCCGCCCCGACGAGTCTATTGTGTTGATCGGTTTTCCGCTGGGCGGCGGCGCTTGGATGCCGGTAGTAGGTCAAGTCGGCACGCCTAATAACAAGGATATGACAATGTCGGCGATTATCGAGGAGGGCAACTCCGGCGGTCCAGTGCTGTATAACCGCCAAGTGGCAGGCGTCGTGATGAAACAGTCCGGTGAAAAGACTTTCGGCAAAGCCGTGCCGATCAGCATCGTCAAAACCACTTTGGAAAATTGGGGCGTCGTCGTTGGCAATTCTTCACGCTCGACCGTAACGGTAACGGCCGCGTCTAACCCCGAACCCTGCCGCCTCTGCCCCGATATGGTCAATATCCCGGCCGGGGATTTCTGGATGGGCTCCGCCGACAACGAGCCGAATGCTGATAAAGACGAAAAACCTAGACACAAGGTTCATGTTGAGGCTTTTCGTTTGGCGAAATACGAAGTCAGCCGGGCTGAGTTCGAGGCGTTTGTCGAGGCGACGGGCCATGTAACCGGCGAGTGTAATGCCTGGGACGGCAAGCAATGGGTGAGTAAAGCCGGCAGCAGTTGGCGTCAGCCGGGTTTTGAGCAAAGCGGCGATCATCCGGTGGTGTGCGTCAGCCATGACGACGCTCAGGCTTATATCCGCTGGTTAAATCAGCAAACCGGATTTACTTACCGCTTGCCGATCGAGGCCGAGTGGGAATATGCGGCGCGTGCCGGCGCCAGCACGACTTATCCGTGGGGCAGCGATGTCGATGACGCCTGCTATTACGCTAATGTGGCAGACTTGACCTCCAAAAAAACCTTAAACTGGGATCCCGTGGTCAGTTGCGCCGATGGCTACGTCTATACCGCACCGCGCGGTAGGTTGCGCGCCAATGGCTTTGGGCTACACGACATCAGCGGTAACGTCTGGGAATGGACTTGCAGCGTCTATACCGAGAACGGTTATGACGGTAGCGAGAAACGTTGCGTCGGCACCGGCCGGCGGGTGATCCGCGGCGGTTCCTGGAACTACGGACCGGTGAACCTCCGCTCGGCCAACCGCAATGGGAGCAATCCGGACAACCGGTTCAGCGGCCTCGGTTTCCGTCTTGCCCAGGACTAACCCTTGGTCCTTTGCGCTTTTACCCTTTTGCGAGCGGCCGATAGGCCGCTCGCGCGATTTTTTCCGGCGTCCTTATCCCAGAAAATCCTCAATCGACCGGGCAATCCCCGGAAACGCCTGCAGTACTTTGCGGTCGGCGGTAATCAGCGGAATATGCCGCAATTTGGCCAGCGCCACGAATTCGCAATCGTAAGCCGAGCAATCGCTAGCGGCGACTAGTTGCAAGACCTGGACGGATGAGACTTCGTATTCATTTTGCTGTAGCAAGGCTTCCGCTTGGCGAACGATGCGCAAGGCGTCGTCCAAGGTCAGCAGGTTTTTGCGCAGATACAGGGCCAGGACGTTGCGAAATTCGCTTTTCCACAGAGTGGGCGCCAGCCAATGCGGTTCGTGCTGTAACAGGCGTTCGGCTTGCGCGGATTTTTCACTGTTCAGATACAGGTAGGCAATCGTGTTGGTATCGACGACGATCATGGCCGGCCGGCGGATTTAGCCTGATCGATGTCCTGGTCGGTTAACAGGTAGTGTGTGGTTTTCTCTCGCAATTGCCGGGCTTGAGCGAGATGCTGATCGACACTGAGCCGATGCGGATCGATGACTCGCTCCACGCAGTAAATGACTTCGCTGTTAATGCTGCGATGGTGCAATTTGGCGGCGGTTTTGAGCTGTTCGTATAAATCGTCGGGGATATTTTTTAGGGTCAAGGTTGCCATGATGCTCACCTGGGAAATCAAATGGGTTCCATTATGGAACCCCATCAACACCTGTCAAGCACCCGGTCAATAAAACACCCTGAACAACCTTTGAATCTGTTCGAATTCGAACAAATACGGTTGGGCCACGTCGCGGTTGGCGGCGACCACCAGCAGGTCGTGGGAGAACACCGAGGTGTTGTACCAGTTGAAACTGCCGTCGATAACGATGTAATCGTCGATGACGCAGTATTTACTGTGTATCGGCGAGTAGGGCACCGGCAGATCGTCTTGGCCGTACACCAAGCCCACCCGGATGCCGGCGTCCTTCAGGCGTTGCACGGCCGGCAACAGCGGGCGGGCCAGTTCGTCGCGCATTGGCCGCTCGACGCCGATCTTGCCTTGGCGGGCCAGATGACCGTTCAGCAACAGTTGCACGTCCACGCCGCGATCGCGGGCCTGGATCAGCGCCGACACCACGCTGTCGTGGTGGTCGCCGAGCAGGTCGCCGATCAGAAACAGACAGACTTTGATCGAGCGGCGGGCGCGGTGGATTTCGGCGAGTATCGCGTGATGCGGCCGGTAGACCTTGCCGTTGGCCATGGTTTGCCGGCCGAAGGTGTACAGCAGATTGAACGGGCTGAGCGGGTCGATGCCGTATTTTTGGATCACACCGCCGCGCTGGCTTTGGAAGATGTTGTCCAGCAGCCGGCACACGCCCTGCGAATGAAAGCTCATCCCCGATTCCCAGTTGGCCCACCAGCGGTCGAAGGTGATGTTGAACGAGCCGAGGATGCAGTCCTCGTCGTTGAAGATCACGAACTTGGTGTGCATGTCCGGCTCGACTTCGATCAGATGATGTTTGGGCGTGCAAAACACGCCGATCAATTCGATGCCGGCCCGTTTCAGGCGGGCGTAGTTGTCGCTGTTGGTCAGCGTCATCTTGCGCCAATCGACGACGCATTGCACCAGCACGCCCTGGCGGCTGGCGTGGATCAGGTGGTTGATGAAGTCGTGGTCGTCTATGCAATCGACGCTGACCTTGATCGTGCAAAGCCGCCGCGGCTGATGATGCTTGGCGGCGATGGTCTTGTCGATGTGGTCGTGGATGTAGCGCTTGGGATGGTAGGGGTGGTGCTGTTGGCCCTTGGTGAATTTCGGCGTCAGATTGAGTGTGTCGAAACGCTGGGCATACCAGTCGGCGTCGCTTTGTAACTGCTTGGGATCGAGTTCGTGGGCACGATAATGGTTGGGCGTCGCCCAATGGTCGCCGATGTGGCGATGCTGCGGTTCGGGATCGCTGGGTTGCTGGCCGTCCATGAAGATGTATTCCTGGCGGGAGGCGATCGAATGTTCGCCGAGATGGACGATGAACGCAAACTTGATGCAGTGAATCTTGCCGAACTGGCGCGAGTAGGGCAGCACGTAGAAGTCGCGGGTGCTGCGTTTATGGCGGTTCCATTCGATGTCGTAGGCGTCGGTATCGACGATATAAGTCTCGCAAATCTCGGCCCGGTACACGCGCAAAATCACTTTCAAATTGGCCGCGACGCCGTGATTCATCTCGAAATCGAGCTTGCCCCAGCGGATGTCGAAGCTTTCCCGAAAATCATTGCCGCGCGGAAAGTAACCGCCCAGTTTGCCGAACACCGGCCTAGCGTAATGTTCTGCTGCTTGCATCTGTGATTGCCTACCTCGAACTAGCGATGAAACGGGTTAACGGGGCTCGAACTCGAAAAGATAACCGCAATGATCGGAAACCCTGCCGTAGTCCTGTTCAGTAAAGACCGCCCTGGCGGCGACGGCCTTGAGCGCGCCGCTCTTGTTCATGAAAATGTAATCGATTCGATAGTCTTCCGCCAAGTAGTTATGCCAGTGCGGATCGTTGACCCGGTAGATTTGTTGGTACAAATTGGGCGCGCTGGCCGCCAAATATTGATCGCGGTATTGGTTGCCTTCGACGATCAAGCGGTAGCCGATCGAGCCGGCCGCGACGTTGAAGTCGCCGCACAGCAGAGTGCCGCAGACCTCGCTGTCGCGGCGGGCGTCGGCCCAGGCCGCCAAACGGCGGAATTGGCTTTCGAACCCGTCTTCCCACCAGCTCAGATGCGCCGAGAATACGTCGATGCGGCCGAAGCGCGGCAGCGTGACGTTGGCGGCGACTACTTTGCGAGAATGTATGCTGTAGACATCGCTGCTGTCGGACACGTAGCGCGATTCCTGGCGTTCCAGCGGATAGCGGCTGAGGATGGCGACCCCTTCCCGGTAGCGGTCGAAACCCAGATGCGACCAATCGCAATGCAAGTGAAACGGTCGAGATAGTCGCGCGTTAATGATGTTGGCGGCGTTGGACGGCCAGTCGCCGTAGCCGTTGTTCCAATGCTCGGCGACTTCCTGCAAGCACACCAAATCGGCCCGCCAGTCGTCGATGGCGCGGGCGATTTGGCTGAATTTGCGGTCCTGATCGTCTTCCTGATAACAATGCAGATTCAACACCAGCACCCGCAGCGGTGGTCTGCTAAGCCGGTAGTTTTGGCCAGCGCGATTGTCCCAGTAGGTGCGGGACCGGGTGTGGGCGGCGATGCAATATTCGATGCGAAAGGCTTCGCCGATCCGCAAGCGCGTGTGCCAAAGCCGGGCCGGCTTCAGGCCGGTCGCGGGTCCTGCCGCCGGTTTGCGGCGGCGGCCGGCCGCCTTGCACGGCGCTTGCCGGGTGCGCCGCCAACCGTCGCCGCTCCAATGCACGCTGACATGATCGATGTCCAGCCTTGCGTCGGTCGCGACCACGACAGGCCATTCGACGGTTTCCAGGTCCAAGGCCGTCGGCAAGGTCAAGGTTTGCAAGACCAAATCGTCGGCCAGATGATGGCCGCTGCCGGCGCGGGTTTGATAGTCGCGGCCTAGATTATTATCCCAGGCTTCGCCGTCCGGCCAACGGTAGTGCAGCGCAAATCGGATACCGCCCGGCAAGGCCGACCCTGCCTCGGCGCCGAATTCGGCCGCCGCATGCCAAACTTCGCCGCCTTCCGGCGTTTTGGTCAGATAGTTCGCGGGCAGGCGTTGCCAGACGCCGTCGCGGCCGCACCAGACCAAATCGACGGTTTTGCGGTAGTCCAGATCGGCGACCAGGATCAGGAAGGTTAAGGTTTGACGGCGCGCGCCGGCCCGGCCGCCGGCGGTATTGCTGGTGTAAAGCAAGCGTATCGGGTCCATGCCGGGCTCCTGGTGCGATGGGCTGGCGAAATCCGGCGCGGCGGTCCGGGACGCGATGCCGGCTTAGCCGGCGTAATCGCGAAAGTCTATGTCGGGGAAAATATCGTCCATGATCTCCAGTGCTGTCAAATATCGCTCGTCGATGCGATTCTTGCGGATCGCGTCGTGCAGATAATTGAAGCGGGCCAGATGGTCGGCGATCCGCTTTCTGGCGTAATCGACGGTGGTGCCGGCCTTCATGATGAAGGGCCAGTCGGAGGCCTGCGCCAGCAGCAACGAGCGGGCGGCCTGATTCAGCGCGCGTTCTTGCGCCGGCGTGATCTTGAGGCCGTTCAGATCGTTGGCGAGCTTTTCCATTTCGGCGGCGGCCCGGTGCAGCAGCGGATAAATCCAGTCGTTGCTTTCGTTCAGCCAATAGCTCGAATAGCCGTGTTCACCCCAGCTCGACGCGGCCGGTCGGCCGATACCGTGGCGCAGCGGTTGCTGAAGGTAGTCGGAGCAGGCGGCCGTCGTCAAGCCGCTATCCGATTCGGCCGCCAACCGTAACACCTGTTCCAGCCAAAGCGGACCCTCGTACCACCAATGGCCGAACAGCTCGGCGTCGTAGGGGGCGACAATGATGGGCGCTTGCGACAGTTCGCCATCCAGCGCGGCGATTTGCTCGCGGCGGCGGCGCACGAAGTCGGCGGCGTGCTGTCTGGCCTTGGCGTGGGCCTGAGCGGGTTGATAGGCTTGCTTGGGTTGGTTCTGTCCGGTGATACGGTAATACTTGATACCGGTGTTGACGCGGGTTTCGCGGTCCAGGATGTAGGGCGCGACGTACTCCAGCGGCAGGTCGAAGCCGATGTCCCGGTAATACTCGCGGTAATCCGGATCGCCGGGATAACCCTGCTCCGCGCTCCACACTTGGCGCGACGAGGCCGGATCGCGACCGAAGGCGGCGACGCCGTTTCCGCAATC
Source organism: Methylomonas koyamae (assembly GCF_001644025.1). GTDB lineage: Bacteria > Pseudomonadota > Gammaproteobacteria > Methylococcales > Methylomonadaceae > Methylomonas > Methylomonas koyamae_A. The sequence goes on along the minus strand of NZ_LUUK01000206.1, from coordinate 8,898 downwards.
CAGCGGCGCGTAGACGCCCAGGCCCGCCGTATTGGCGGCGGTCATCAGTGCATGGCTGTCGACGAAGAAATGGTCGATGCCGGCGGCGGCCAATTCGTCTTCCAGGCCCGGATAATAGCCGCATTCCGGCAGCCAGAAGCCGCGCGGCCGAAAGCCGAAGCGCGACTCGAAACAGCGCAGGCCGACGCCGATTTGATTGCGGACCGCGGCCGGACTGACGTTGAGCAAGGGCAGAAAGCCGTGAGTGGCGGCCGTGGTCGTCAATTCCAGATTGCCGGTAGCGTGATGAAACTGAAATGCCGGCAACAATTCGCAACGATAGCGCTCGCGGTAGCGGTACAACGCGTCTTGATATTGCCGCAGATAAAACTCGGCCAAGGCCTGAAACTGGGGCAGGCCGCGGGTGCGGGCCACCTCGCGCTCGGCCAGTTCCACCCGGCCTTGCAAATAGTGCAAGTAGCGGTTTTGCAGCAAGGCGTCGCCCAGCATCGTGATCAAGGTCGGCGACAGCGACAGGGTCAAGCGGTAGGCGATCCGGTCGTAATGCAGCCGCTCCAATAACCCAAGCAAGGGTAGATAACATTCGGTGATCGCCTCGAACAGCCAGTTTTCCTCGAAGAAACTGGCGTGTTCGGGGTGATGCACATAGGGCAGATGGGCGTGCAAAACGATGGCGAGATAGCCTTTAGTCATCGGCGTCTGAAGTCGGAGCCGCGGGATCGGCGGCCAGGGTTGAGGAAGCCGCGAGCTGCAGCGGCAACATGAATTGCGCGACGCTCGGCGTCAGATCGTGATTGCCGTCGGGTAACGCGGCGGTCGCGGCATCGTTGGAAATCGCCAGCGGACTGAATTGCCGGTCGCCGGTCAAGCGGCCGAGTACGGCCCGGTAGTGGGCGGCGGCGCCGCCGAGGTATTCGGGCAGGACGATGCGTTGCCGCGAGGCGTCGGCGGCTACCGGCACGTCGAACCAGACCGGCGCGCTGGCCGGGGGGGCCGGCGAGTCGGCGGCCGGGTTTGTTGCTGGGGCTTGCCGGAAGATGCGCAGCGTCAGCGGGCTGGATTCCGGCTGGTTCGGCAAAGTCGCGGGCGGAGGAGCGTCCAATTGCCAAAATGCGTGCAGGTGGCGGGGGTCTATCGGCAACAGCAGCAGACTGGCTTGACTGCCGCGCGCGCGCGGCGCGTATTCGCGGCTGATTTGTTGACTGATTTCCAGCAATTCGCTGGGCGAGAATCCGCCGGTCGGCGCGCGCCGAACCCCGGATTCGTAACGGCGCGGCGCGAATTGGCGGCTGATGGATAGACTGATTTCGCGTAATTCTTCGGCCGATAGCGGGGCGCGACTAGGAGTAGGTGACTGCGAAAAAGCCATCGGCGACGATAAGGAATCGGATTGTTGATTTCGACACGCTGTCAACTGCGTGAATTGTGCGGTATTTGGCAAAATCGGCAAATTGCGAAGACTCTACTCGTTGTCGCCTATTTACGCAAGGCATAGGCCGGATCGCCCGAATTGCAGTAGAATCGGGGCTTTCGGACTTTTTCGGTCAAGGAAATGCATAAACAATACCACTTGAAGTCGGGTAGTCCTTATCCCCACGGCGCCAAAGTCGGCGAGGGGGGCGTCAATTTTTCGATTTCCAGCCGTCATGCCACTTACGTGGAGCTGTTGCTGTTCGCTCAGTCGGACAGCGAAAAGCCGTTCCAAATTATTCCGTTAACCACCGATAAGCACCACACCTTTTTTTCCTGGCACGTGTTCGTCGTCGAATTACCGGTCGGCACCTGGTACGCCTGGCGCTTGGACGGCCCGTCGCAAACGCGGGAAACGGGATTGCGCTTCGACCGCGACAAGTTGTTGCTCGATCCCTGGGCGCGAGCGGTCAGCGACAAGTTGTGGGTGCGCGGCGCGGCCTGCGTGCCCGGCGACAATAGCTATCACGCGATGCGCGGTGTCGTCGTCGACGACCATTACGATTGGGAAGGGGATACGCCGCTGTCGATACGCAGCGAGAAAGTCATCGTCTACGAATTGCACGTCGGCGGTTTTACCCGGCATCCGTCGGCCAAGGTTAAGCATCCGGGGACCTTTCTGGGGCTGATCGAAAAAATTCCCTACCTGAAAAAACTGGGCATTACCCACGTCGAATTGTTACCGGCGATGGCCTTCGACGAACAGGACGTGCCGCCGCATACCGCCGAGCGCGGTTTGACCAACTATTGGGGTTACAGCACCCACAGCTTTTTCAGCCCGCATCCGGGCTATTGCGTGACGCCGGAACAGGGTACTCACATTAGGGAGTTTCGCGATCTGGTCAGGGCGCTGCATAAAGCCGGTATCGGCGTGATCATGGACGTGGTGTTCAACCATACCTCGGAGGCTGGCAGCGATGGGCCGGTCATCAATTTCAAGGGGATTACCGGCAACAGCTTTTATCTGACCGACAAATACGACAAAAGGCTATTTCTGGATTACACCGGTTGCGGCAATACCGTCAACGCCAACCATCCGTTGGTGACTAACTTCATCATCACTTGCCTGGAATATTGGGTGCGGGAGATGCACGTCGACGGTTTCCGCTTCGATTTGGCTAGCGCCTTGGCGCGCGGCGAGGACGGCAGCGTGTTGCAGGACCCGCCGTTGGTGTGGGGCATCGAGCTGTCCCAGCAGTTGGCCAAGACCAAACTGATTGCCGAGGCTTGGGACGCGGCGGGTCTGTATCAAGTCGGCAATTTCCCCGGCTACCGTTGGGCCGAGTGGAACGGCCGCTACCGCGACGCGATACGCCGCTTCGTGCGCGGCGACGGCGGCATGATCAACGAAGTGGCCACCCGCATCTGCGGCAGCAGCGATCTCTACGAGCATCAGCATCGCTTGCCGATCAGCGGCATCAACTTCGTGACCTGTCATGATGGCTTTACGCTGCATGATCTGTTCAGTTACAACGATAAACACAACGAAGCCAACGGCGAGGAAAACCGCGACGGCTGCAACAACAATCTCAGTTACAACTGCGGCGTCGAAGGGCCGACCGACGATCCCGAGATTTTGGCCGTGCGGCGGCGGCGCGCCAAGAACGCGTTGGCGATTCTGTTGCTCAGCCACGGTGTGCCGATGTTGCTGGCCGGCGACGAGTTCTTGAACAGTCAAAACGGCAACAACAACGGCTATTGCCAAGACAACGAGCTGAGCTGGTTGAACTGGGAGGATGCCAAGAAGAATGCCGACGTGCTGCGCTTCGTGCAGACCCTGATTAAACTGCGCAAGCGCCACACCGCGCTGATGCGCCGCCGCTTCCTGACCGGAAGGCCGCTGGAAGGTAAGACGCTGCCGGATATTCACTGGTACGACGTCGATCAGATGCATCCGCCGGCCTGGACCGATCCCGAGGCGCGCTTTTTGTCGTACACGCTGTCCGCGTTGGCCAAGGAGGAACCGGATTTGCACGTGGTGATGAATATGGCGAGCGAGGATGTGCTGATCGATTTGCCCAAAATCGAAGGCAAGGCTTGGTGTTTGTCGATCGATACCGCGCTGAGTTCGCCGGCCGACGCCGTCGAACTCGCCAACCAGTCGCCGCTGTCGCTACAGCAATACCGGGTGCGCGGCAATTCGGTGGTGGTATTGGAGAATACCCGTTTTTCCAACGAAGGCGGCGGCGAGTCCGTGTCGCATAAAGCATCCGCCTTTCTGACCAAATTGACCGGCATCCGTTTGATCGATTAGGCCCATGCCTAGGGGCTCGTTCTCGAGCCCCGGTTTCGGCGGCGAACGCCCCAAATTAGAGCGCTGGTTTGAGTTTCGGTATCATGCGGTTTTGCCGTCGATACAGGAAACCGCCCATGCCCATTTTTGCCGCGTTGTCCCGCCATGCCGCTCCGCTGCCCGAGGATTTGCAATCCGTCGCCGCCGGTTTTTGCGAGCGGTTGGCGGCGGTTCTGGACGCCGAACAGGCGGCGGTGCTGGAGCACGAGGCGATCGCGGCGAGTGCCTTAAAGGTTTGCGTTTGCAGTCAATTCGTCGCCGACAGCTGGCTGCGCGAACCGGGCTTGATTGCGGAATTGGCGGCCGCCGGCGATTTGTTCGCGCCGACGCGCCGGGATCAATACGCCGCCGCGTTACGGACGTCCGTTGGCGAGATCGACGGCGAACCGGCGCTGGCCAAGGTCTTGCGCCGGTTTCGGCGTCTGGAAATGGTCCGTATCGCCTGGCGCGATTTGGCCGGCTGGGCCGATTTGGACGAAACGCTGGCCGATCTGACCGCGTTAGCGGAAGCCTGCATAGCCGCCGCGTTGGATTATTTGTACGCTCGGGCCTGCGATCGCTGGGGAACGCCGACGCTGGCCGACGGTAGGCCCTTCAATATCGTGGTGCTGGGCATGGGCAAGCTCGGCGCCTGGGAATTGAATTATTCGTCCGATATCGACTTGATTTTCGCGTTTGCCGAAGACGGCATGTTGACCGGCAAAAAAGAAATCAGTTACGGGGAGTTTTTTACCCGCTTGTGCCGGTCCTTGGTCAAGATGTTGGACGAAATCACCGTCGATGGCTTTGTGTTTCGTACCGACGTCAGGTTGCGGCCGTTCGGCGACAGCGGCCCGTTGATCATGGATTTCGACGGCATGGAAAAGTACTACCTGACCCAGGCGCGGGAATGGGAACGCTACGCGATGATCAAGGCCCGCCAGGTGGCTGGCGACTTCGAAACCGGCCGGCAATTGGCCGCGCTGATCAAGCCCTTCGTCTACCGCCGCTATCTGGATTACGGCGCCTTCGAGGAGTTGCGGTCGTTGAAGTTTCAGATCGCTCAGGAGCTGAAGCGCCGCGACCGCTTGGACAACGTCAAACTCGGTCCGGGCGGCATCCGCGAGGTCGAGTTCATCGGCCAGGCCTTCCAGTTGATTCGCGGCGGCCAGGAGCCGGTGCTGCAGCAGCGCGAGATTCAAGTCATCCTCGCCGCGCTGGCCGAGCTGAAGCTGATGAGCGGCGATGACGTGGCGACGTTGAAGTTCGCTTACCGTTTCTTGCGCCGCACCGAAAATCATATCCAGGAATACCAGGACAAACAAACCCACGATTTGCCGACCCAGCCGGTGGTCCGGCAAATTTTGGCTTACTCGCTGGATTTCGAGGATTGGGAGGCCTTCAAGCGCGAATTGGATGCCGTGCGCGAGCGGGTGCAGGATACCTTCGAGCAAGTGTTTTCGCTGAGCGAACAGGACACCAAGCAACGCAGTGTCCGGTTGATCTGGACTTGCGCCGCCGACGACGATTTAGCGTTGGAAGCGCTGGCGGACTACGGGTTCTCCGAACCGCGCAATGTGCTGCAAGCCATCGTCGATTTCAAGCACAGCCACGCGGTCAAGCGCATGACCGCCAAGGGCGCGACCATACTGGAGCGCTTGGTGCCGCAAACGATAGAACGCGTTGCCGAGACCGAACACCCCGAAACCACGTTGCCGCGGGTGTTGAAACTGTTCGAGGCGGTGACCGGCCGGGCCGTCTATCTGTCCTTGTTGGCCGAGAACCCGCAGGCCTTGGCGCAATTGATCAAATTGACCGCCGCCAGCCCGTGGATCGCCGACTACTTGGCGTTGTATCCGATACTGTTCGACGAATTGCTGGATACCGGCGCCCTTTACGCGCCGCTGCAAAAACAGGCGTTGCGCGAAGACTTAGGCTTGGCCCTGAGCCGGGTCGAAGCCCAGGACAGCGAACAGTTGATGATCGCGTTGCGCCTGTTCAAACATCAGCATGTGTTGCGGGTGGCGGCGGCCGACATCATGGGCTTTATTCCGGTGATGGTGGTCAGCGATTACTTGACCTGGATCGCTGAAGCAATCTTGGAGCAAGTGCTGACGCGAGCCTGGGCCATGCTGGGCGCCAAGCACGGTTATCCGCCCGTGACCGGACCGGAACCCAAGCATTTCGCGATCCTCGGCTTCGGCAAATTCGGCGGCATCGAACTCGGTTACGGCTCCGACCTGGATTTGGTATTCCTGTACGACGCCGCCGACGGCGATGCGCTCACCGATGGCGATAAGCCGATCGGCACGGCGCAGTTTTATATCAGGCTCGGCCAGAAGATCCGCCATATCCTCGACACCCGGATGCTGTCCGGGGTGTTGTACGAAGTCGATCTGCGGCTGCGGCCCAATGGCGATTCGGGTTTGTTGGTCACGCATATCGGTCATTACGAAGCGTATTTGCGCGATCAGGCTTGGACTTGGGAGCACCAGGCCCTGGTCCGAGCCCGCTTCGTCGCGGGCGACACCGAGTTGCAAGCCACGTACGAGGCGATTCGCGCGCGGATTTTGGCGCTGCCCCGCGATTACCGAGCGCTGCAAACCCAAGTGCGCGAGATGCGCCAAAAGATGCGCGACAATCTGGCGGCCACGGATCCGGCGGTATTCGACTTAAAACAAAGCGCCGGCGGTATCGCCGATATCGAATTCATCGTGCAGTTTTGTATTCTGGCGCATGCGGCACGGCATTCCGATTTGGCCAAGTACACCGACAACGTCCGGCTGTTGGACGGCTTGCAGGCCCACGGCTTGATGCCGGCCGCCGAAACGGCGCTGTTGAAACAGGCTTACTGCGCCTATCGCGATTACGGCCACCACCAAGTATTGCAAGATCTGAGCGCAACGGCGGCGGCCGGCGATTTCACGGCGCTGCGCGCCGAGGTCGAGCGACTCTGGCAACAATACATGTGTTAGATCCTCGATACGCTTGGCTTGAAACAGGCGTTTGGCGGCGGCAACCACCGCTCGAGCGAGGAAGGAGAGCGTTTTTCAAGGCGCGTTAGCTTACGTGGATAAGGCCGGCTGGAAGCGGGTTTATTGGCGTACGGCGTAAAAACATTCGGAGGTGCGTACGCGCGCAGGCGCGTTGGAAATAACCGCAGAAACCGGGCGTTAATTTTTCGCGATGGAGTCCGCTACACTTGTGCTTCGGGTTCGTAGCCGCGTTCTTCCGGAACCCCGCGTCGATGGGCGTGCTAGTTCGGTACGGGGGAAGTTACCGGGGAAGGTGTGGACGAACGCAGAAACTTCAGCACAGAGAATAACATGTTCGATTTCTTCAATCGGCGCTTAAAAACCGACTTGGCCGAGGCTCGGCGCCGCTTGGCCGATGCGACCGATTTTGCCGACGCGATCGAGGCCAATATTGCCACGATCCAGTTTCAGCCGAATGGCACGATCATTGGCGCCAACCGTTTGTTCCTGGATGTCGTAGGCTATTCGGCCGCCGAATTGCAGGGTCAGCAGCACCGAGTTTTGTGCGATCCGGGGCATGTCAATAGCGCCGAGTACGGCGCGTTTTGGAATGCCTTGAAAGCCGGGCGTCAGCAACACGGTACTTTTCAACGCCGCCATAAAAACGGGACGACGCTTTGGCTGGAAGCCACGTATTTTCCGGTCGTCAATCGTCAGGGCGATGTCACGCGCGTGTTCAAGATCGCAGCGGACGTCACCGAGATGCAGGATCGCTTGCGCGACCAATTGGCGATACAAAAGGCCATCGACCGGTCGATGGCGGTCATCGAATTTACGCCCGATGGACAAATCGTCACCGCGAACACCAATTTTCTGAGTGTAATGGGTTACCAGCTCGCCGATTTGGTCGGCAAGCACCATCGGGTGTTGTGCTTCGATCAGTTTTATCGGGATCAACCGAACTTTTGGGAAAAAATCCAGCGTGGCCAGTTCCAATCGGGACAATTTCAGCGCCGCAGTGCGCGTGGTGACAGCGTTTGGCTGGAGGCTTCCTACAATCCGGTGTTCGACGCCGACGGGCACGTGGTTAAAGTGATCAAGTTCGCCACCGACGTGACCGAGAGCGTCAATCGCAATACCACGGTGATCCAAGCCGCCGAGATGTCGTTTTCCACGGCGGAGGAAACCAGCCAGATTGCGCAGAAGGGCGCCGAATTGCTGGCGACATCGGTGACGATGTCCAACGAAATTACCGAGCAGATCAATCAGACCGGCGAGGTGATCAACCAGTTGAACGAACAATCCCGCAATATCGCGGCCATCGTGTCGACGATACGCGAGATCGCCGATCAAACCAATTTGCTGGCACTGAATGCGGCGATCGAAGCGGCAAGGGCCGGCGATCAGGGACGGGGCTTCGCGGTGGTCGCCGACGAGGTGCGGCAATTGGCGGCCCGCACCAGCAAATCCACCGCCGAAATCGATCAAGTGGTTTACGCCAACCGCAACTTGACCGCGACCGTGACCGAACGGATGGACATCGTCAGAAGCAGCGGCCAATCCAGCAACGAGCAAATCGCACAGGTGTCGAAGGTCATGGACGAAATCTATCTAGGCGCGGTGAACGTTTCCAAAACCGTTGCTTCGTTGCTGACCAACCGCAAGTAAGACTTAGCCGTGCTCGTCGGGGCCGCGATCGGCACGGCATCGAAAGCGTAGCGCGCGACTTCGGAGTGCGGGAACAAAGTCGCCGCGCCTATGCCGGTGAATAGCAGGAGACGGCAGCGAACGGCCTCCGCGCAGGGGGCAACAAGCGGGACATCCACCAGGTGTCGCCTTCCTTCAAATCGACCACCGCAACCTCGCACTGGGTGGCAAGTGCCAGCGTATCGAGTATTTCCATCGGAGCGGCGTCGGTGACGACGGTACCCGATATGCCGATGTTGTCCGCCAGTCTGAACGCCGGGTTGCTCGGCGCGGGGCCCGAAATCGATCTTGACGCCCTGGATGTCCAGCAGCCCTCGCCGCCGCGCCAAAAACTCAACCACCACCAATACCAGTGGCGCCAAGCCGGCCAAAATAACCGTCGGGACCAAATAGTTTCCGACGTCGGCGTTTGGCCAGCCCCAGTATTGATGGGTAAGGGCCGGCAGAATGCTGATTATCCTAAAAAGGGCAGTT
>NZ_LUUK01000205.1 GCF_001644025.1 Methylomonas koyamae | reverse complement strand
CCGCCAAAGCCGAATGGCAGCCCGCGTAGCTCCGATTAGCGGTAGCGTAATCGGAGGAATTGTTGGCTTCGAGATGTGCGATTGCGCAAGCTAATCGCACCTAAATTTTGAGTAACTATTCAATGCGAAGTAAAAACGCCTTCTCCCAACGGAGCAGGGGAATGAACACCTCAACGTCAGCTACGCCGCTCGCTGAGCGGAGTCGAAGCGAAATCGCTGGCTTCGGCTCCGCTCAGCCAACGCCTTATTTCTACTCCGCTTAGCCAACTGCTTACATCGACTTTAACCGTTCAACTTAACGCCAATGGTAACTAACTTACCCAAGCGCCCTCTGAACCCTTACAATTTTGAATGACAGCGTATTGCCTTATTGCCGTCTCCGCAAATTTCATCTCATGTGATTGCAAAGGGTCGTCGGCATCCGATGCAATTTTTTTCACGCTTATAGGTAGGGTACACAGCCTCTTCGTTTGGCTTAGTGCGCATAGGGATCGAAAACAGTGTCCCGGTCTACAAGGAGAGCGCCCATGCCGAACCACCACCGCTTATCAAACCATCAGCCATCCGCTCGCGGCAAGTCCAAAATAATGCGCTTGGCGCTGGTCGCGGCGCTGGCCGGCTTGCAGTTGGCTAGCGCCCAGGCGGTGGAAGCCGATGTGGATTTGCACATGCCGGCGCAACCCTTGGCGGCGGCCTTGGAAGCTTATTCGCGCGCTACCGGCTTGCAACTGATCTTCCGCCCGGAAAGCGTGGCCGGCCTGAGCAGCCCGGCCATCGACGGGCGTTACAGCCGGGCGGACGCCCTCCGGCATCTGCTGAAAGGCACCGCCTTGAACGTGCAAACGGTTGACGACCATACCTTGGCCATCAAACCGAGCCAGCAAAATCCGGACAATATCGAAAAGCCCGACGCGGCGGCCACCTTGCCGGCCGTCAAGGTGGTCGGCCAAGCCGCCTATGACGCCACCGATCCCTACAATCCGGATTACGCGTTGCCCAACGCCAGTTCCGGCACCAAAACCGATACGCCGATTATGGAAACGCCGCTGAACGTGCAGGTGATTTCCAAGCAAGTCTTGAAGGACCAGCAAGTGATACGCCTCGATCAGGCCTTGAAGAACATCAGCGGCGTCAGCGTCGCCAACGGCAACAACAATTCAGCCGGCCCCAGCAACGCCGAGCAATACACGCTGCGCGGCTTCGCGACCAGCACCTTGTTCCGCAACGGTTTTCGGATGGATGCGGGCAGCACCTGGTACGGCAACGGTCAACAAATGGCCAACGTCGAAAGCGTGGAGGTCCTGAAAGGGCCGGCCGCGATTCTGTTCGGCCGGGTCGAGCCCGGCGGGATGATCAACGTCATCACCAAAAAACCCAGAGCCACGCCCTACTACGCGATCAACCAGCAGTTCGGCTCCTACGATTTGTTTCGCACCAGTGTCGATGCGACCGGCGCGATCAACTCCGACGCGAGTTTGCTATACCGGGTCAACGCCTCGTTTCAAAGCAATCATTCCTACCGCGATCTGGTCGAAAGCGACGACAAATTCATCGCGCCGGTCATCCAGTGGCAAATCGGCGCCAAAACCCAAGCGACCCTGGAAATGGAGTATCAGCATAAGCGGGCCAGCGAGGATTTCATGATTTTGCCGACCGACGGCAACAACCGGTTTATCGACTTACCCCACCAGCGCAACCTCGGCGAAAAAAACCTGGCCACGACCGACGGCTACTTCGCCGGCTTCAACTGGACGCATCAGTTCAACGAAGATTGGAGCATCAAGCATCAAGTCAACTTCCGGCGCCGCGAGGTGCGGCAAGGCCCCAGCACCTTGCCGATTTTCTTGGCGGGCAACACCCTGAGCCGGGTGGTTTACGGAATCAATCCGGAAACCAACGACACCTTGGCCAATATTCTGGACCTGACCGGCCATTTCACGACCGGTGCGTTGAAACACACCTTGCTGGTCGGCGGCGACCACTACGCCACCGATTATTTTCAGGACCTGACCTTCGGCGGCATCGGTTTCACGCTGTCCGATATCGACATCAACCGGCCCGCCCACCCCGGTCCGGGTTTGGTATTGGACCCCAGCTTGCGCCAGCTTTTCGCCCAAAAAACCGACAATTTCGGTGCCTATCTTCAGGACCAAATCGAGCTTACGCATAACATTCACCTGCTGGGCGGATTTCGCTACCAATATGTGCATTCGAAAATATTTCGCGGCGGCGCGGACGGCGTACTGCGGCCGGACGAATTCGGCCTGCCGCAAACCGACGACGACGTCACCCCTCGCGTCGCGGTACTGTGGCAACCGGCCGCGTCGCTCAGCGTCTACGGCAATTACGTCGAGAATTTCGGCGCCAATACCGGGCGGTTTTCGTTTGTGGAAGGCGCGGCCTTCGGCAAGGCCTTGGCGCCGGAAACCGCCCAACAATGGGAGCTGGGCGCCAAATCCGAGCTGTTCGACGGCCGTCTGCGCCTGTCCTTGGCCTATTACGATCTGACCAAACAAAACGTCGCCACGTTGGACGTCGCCCGCGGCGCGGCTTGCGGCAACAATTTTTGTTATTTGTCGGTCGGCGAAGTCAATAGCAGCGGACCGGAGCTGGACATACAAGGCGAAATTCTGCCCGGCTGGAACGCGATCCTGACCTACGCCCACCAAGACGTGCGCGTCACCAAAAGCTCGGACACCTCCGGCCAGATCAAAGTCGGCAACCGCTTGCAGTTTGTGCCGGAAAATACCGCCAGCGCCTGGAGTACCTACGAAATCCAACAGGGGCCGGCCAAGGGCTTGAAATTCGGCGGCGGCGTAAGCTTGCGCGATTATGTCGTGAATGCCAACAACCAAACCCGTTCGGTCGGCAATACCTTGGTCGGCCTGATGACCGGCTACAGTTTCAAAGTCGGCAAATCGAAAGTGACGGCGCAACTGAACGTCGATAATTTGCTGGACCAACGCTATTTCACCGACGCGTCGCCGGTGACCGACTCCGGTTACGGCTATGTCAGCTTCAGCAACCCGCGCAGTTTCATCGGCTCGCTCAACGTCGAGTACTGACGGCCCTCGTTGCCGATTCTCCCGGCCGTGTCGGCGGGTTTTCCGTCCGGCCGTGCCGGGAGAACGCTGCCGAGGATTAACGGAGCTTTCGAGGTGAAGTTTCTTTATCGAGCATGAAAAATCGTAGGGCAAAGTACGGACACACGCGTATCCGAAGGGGGTTCTCGGTCGCGGCTAAAGCCGCTGCTAGGCCCATCTTTTTTTTCATGCTCAGGGGTGACGAAGCATTTCATGATGGTTACCTAGATGCGATAAATCGCAAATTTCTGTCTGGATTTGACGCCGAGATTCGTCTTATGGATTAAACGACCTTTAACAAACTTTATATGACGCGACACTTCTGGGTTTTGGTACACCGTTACGCCGGCTTGTACATGGCGTTCTTTTTGACCGTCGCCGGGCTGACCGGTTGCGTGCTGGCCTTTTTCCACGAATTGGACAACTGGCTGAATTCCGACCTGTATCGGGTGGAACTTAGCGACCAAGCGATGCTGGACGAGTTTGTATTGCGCGACCAAGCCTTGGCACTGGAACCGCATGCGTACATCAACCAACTGATGTTAAGCCGGGAATCCAACCGGGTTTTCGAAGCGGGGTTGACGCCGCGCACCGATCCGGCCACCGGCAAACCCTACGAGCTGGCTTATCAAAACCTGCGGCTGGACCCTTATACCGGCGGGTTGCTCGGTTACGGTAAGGACGAAGGCTTGTGGCCGCTGACCCGCCGCAACATCCTCCGGGTGATCTACAGCTTGCACTATTCGTTGGCCTTGGACGAAGTCGGGGTCTGGTTGTTCGGCATCGCCGCGCTGATCTGGACCGTCGATTGCTTTGTCGCGTGTTACCTGACCTTTCCGGTGCGGCGTAAATCCCCTCACCCTAACCCTCTCCCTGAAGGAGAGGGAACAACTTCGCGCGGCTTTTGGTCGCGTTGGGCGATTGCGTGGAAAATCAAATGGCCGGCCTCGGCCTTTCGGCTAAATTTCGACTTGCACCGGGCCGGCGGTTTGTGGACCTGGCTGATGCTGTTCGTGTTCGCCTGGTCGTCGGTTGGCTTCAATTTGAGCGAAACCGTCTACCAACCGGTGATGGCCGCGCTGTTCGATATGCCGGATTTACGGCAATTTCCGGTCCCGAATCTGCCGGAACCGCGCCCGGAACCGCGCATAGCCTGGCGTGAGGCGCATGCGTTCGGCCGGCGTTTGATGGCCGAACAAGCCCAAGCGGCGCACGTGCGGGTGCTGGCGGAAGAGGCGCTGGCCTATCAACCGGAGAAGGGCATGTTTTTGTACGTGGTAAAAAGCGACCGCGACCTCAGCCCGGACCACGCCGGCACCGCGATCTGGTTCGACGGCGACAGCGGCCGGTTTGGCGGTCTACTGTTACCGACCGGCGAAAACCTCGGCTTGACCTTGAGTATGTGGCTGTTTGCGTTGCACATGGCAAAAGTCTGGGGACTGCCGTTCCAAATCTTCGTTTGCGCAATGGGCTTGGTGGTCGCGATGCTATCGGTCACCGGCGTCTATATCTGGCTGAAAAAGCGGAGCGCCGCCGGCTTGAAGCGTCAATCGCGAAATCGCCTGCCAAGCGAACAATGAAGCCGATAACCGCAGCCAGCCATTCGGTTTTCAGCTTGGTGCGGTAAATCAACTTTTTAACCGCTAGCCGCACCGACCGGGATAGCACTGTAAAGCTTCACTATTCGGCGTAACGAACCGGGAGAACAATTTGATATTAGAAGCATGCGATTTGAGTAAACGCTATGGGTCCCATTTGGCGCTGGACCGATTGAATCTACAGGTAAAGGCCGGCGAAATCTTTTGTTTGCTCGGCGCCAACGGTGCCGGCAAAACCACGACGATTCATCTGTTTCTGAACTTTATCAAGCCCAGCGCCGGCGTGGCCAGGATAGCCGGCCTGGACGTCAGCCAAAACCCCGATCAGGTTCGGCAACGGGTCGCCTATTTGCCGGAGAATGTCGCGTTGTATCCCAGGCTCTCGGGCCTGGAAAATTTGGACTATTTCAGCCGCTTGTCGGGCCATCGCTATGACAAAACCCGCTTGCGCGACTTTCTGTGCCGGGCCGGCTTGCCGGACGAAGCCGTCGACCGTCCGGTCGCCGCTTACTCGAAAGGCATGCGCCAGAAAGTCGGCATTGCAATGGCTTGCGCCAAGGAAGCCCAGGTTTTATTGTTGGACGAACCGACCTCGGGCCTGGACCCGCAAGCCGCCTACGAGTTTTCCAACTTGCTGGTCAAACTGGCGAACGCCGGCGTGGCCATCTTGATGGCGACCCACGACTTGTTTCGCGTCAAGGAAACCGGTCACCGGGCCGGCATCATGAAGGTCGGTCAACTGTTGACGGTTCTGAAAACCGCCGACACCAGCGCCGCCGACTTGGAACGGATTTATCTGGACTATATGCGGGCCGGTTTGCGCGCTGCGGAGCCCGTCTCATGATTGCCGTCATCGCCGAAAAAGAGTTCACCGAATGCCGCCGCGACGGCCGCTTCAAGCTGGCGGCATCGTTGATGCTGGCCTTGATGATCGCCGCCAGCGGATTTGGTTGGCGCAACTACCTGGATTTGCTAAATCAAGCCGACATCGCCGCCGAGCACGACTATCGGCGTTTCGGCCAACAAGACCCCAAACACCCGCACGACGCCGCTCATTACGGGGTGTACGCCTTCAAGACGCCGCGGCCGCTGACCATTGTCGATGGCGGGATCGAGCCGTACGTCGGCGCCTCGATCCTGAATGGTGCCCACATCCAAGGCGAAGTGGAATATCCGCCGGCCCAGGACATGAGCGCGCTGCAGCGCTTCGGCGACTTGAACCCGGCCAATGCCGCCCAAACCCTGCTGCCGCTGTTGGTGATACTGCTCGGTTTTTCGGCTTTCGCCGGCGAACGCGAGCAAGGCACCTTGCGACAATTGCTGAGCCTCGGACTGCGGCCTTCGCTGCTGCTCTGGGGCAAGGCGGCCGGCATCGCGCGGGCGCTATTGCCAATACTGTTGCCGCTTGCCGGATTCGGTATCGCCACTGCCGGCTATCTAACGCCGGCCGAATCGCGCGGCGACGAACTGGCCCGCGCCGGTTTACTGGTGGTGTTGTACGGACTGTATCTGACTCTGCTGTTGTTTCTGACACTCGGCGTGTCCGCCTGTTGCCGCTCGGCGCGAACCGCGCTGGCAGTGCTGTTGGTGTTCTGGGGCGTCACGGTGTTCGCGCTTCCCCGCATGTTGCTGGATGTCGGCGGCTACGTTTATCCGGTCCCGTCCACTCATCGGTTTTGGGTCAATTTCATGACCGATCTGAGCCAATCTTGGGAAAGCGCCAAACAGACCTTGCAAAAGCAGTTGCTCGCCGAGTACCGGGTCGAGCGCGTTGAGGACCTGCCCTTCGACTACACGGGCCGGAGTATGCAAGTCGGCGAGGAAGCGGCCTGGGCGGTGTGCGAACGTTACGACCGCCAACGCTACGATATTTACGCCCGACAAAACCGCTTACTGGAGTGGGGCACGCTGATCGCGCCGAGCGCCGGCGTCTCGCTGCTATCGATGGCCCTGGCCGGCAACGATCCGGCGCAGCATCAAGCTTTTACCCGGCAAGTCGAACACTATCGTCGCCACTTGAACCGCCTCCTCAACGATTACGTCTCCCGCCATCAAACTCGGAACGCCAACGGTTGGGACAGCACGTTAATCAAAGCCGACGCGAGCTTCTTCCAACGCGTTCCGGCGTTTCGTTATCGGCCGCCCGATTGGCGGGAAGCACTAAGCCCCTATGCAAGAGCCATCGCTTTATTACTAACTTGGACGGCCGCGGCGGTAACGTTTGCCCGCTACGCGGTTTCCCGTTTGTCGGGGGCATCGGCATGAAGGGCTGGAGCTTATGCCGCCTCGAGTGCCGGCAACTACGTCACGACCGGGTATTTTGGGCGACTAGCTTGCTGTGCGCGGCGGCCTTACTGTTCGGTTTCAACAACGGCAGGCAATGGCAAACCGGCCAGGATGCCTTGATCGCCGACTACGCCCAACAGAGCCGCCAAGATTTCGAGGAATTGTTGAACATGGCCAAGGAGCTGCGCGCTAAAAACCAGCCGCCGGCCCAAACCGTCGCGGAGCGGGAACGCGATCCGCGCTACGCGCTGGCCCTGGGCGGCATGGCGCAACATATATGCCGGCAAAACGGTGATCTGGCGGCGCTGACCGTCGGCCAAACCGATCTGTACAACGCCTGTATTCTGGTCAACGCCTGGGAAGTCGGCGGCGCTTACGACGAGCGCTTACATCGCACGCTGGAAAACCCGTTGCGCTTGCTGCTCGGCCGCTTCGACGCCACGTTTGCGATCCTTACGCTATTGCCGATCGCGATTTTGCTGCTGACTTACAACCAATTGTCCGCCGAACGCGAGCTAGGCACGCTGGCCCTGCTCGGCTGCCAACCGGTTCCGCCGCGACGCATCATAGCCGCCCGCTTCGCTGTCAGATCCGCATGCTTCGTCGCGTTGACGCTGCTCCCGTTGAGTCTGGCGCTGTGGCTGGCAGCACCGCCCGCCGACGCGCCAAGCTTTGTCGCGGCTTGGGGCGGTTGGTTGCTGGTCAGTACGGCGTATCTACTTTTTTGGTTTGCCTGCGCCTTTTGGGTCAATTCGCGCGGTCAGAGCAGCGCCGAGAACGGTTTGCTATTGGCGGGACTGTGGCTGTCCTTGGTGGTCGTGTTGCCGGGCTGCCTGAATCTAGGTTTGAAACAGTGGTATCCGCTACCCTCGCGGATGGCCTTCATCGACGCCAGCCGCGAAGCCACTATTGAAGTCGGCAAGCGTAAGAGCGCATTGCTGGGCAAATACTTGATCGATCATCCCGAGCGAGTGCCGCAAACCTCAAGTGTCAATGCCGACGACTTCATCCAGACCCGCATCGCGTTGGACGAGGAAACCCAGCGAGTAATGGCACCCGGCCGGGCCGAGTTCGCGGCCCAGCAAGGCCATCAACGCGAACTGGTCGAACGACTAGGCTTTTTGTCGCCGGCCATCGTCTATCAGCACACGGTTCAGCAACTGACGGGGCAGGGCCAGGATTACCAGCAAGCCTTTCTGGAAGCGGTCGCCGACTATCACCAACGACTGCGGGCTTTTTATTTTCCGAAATTTGTTCAGGACGGGCCGGAATTCAACGATTACCAGGCCATTCCGCAATTCCGGCACCCGGCGCCGGCCGATGCGTTTCGACGGTCCAATCTGCCGCTGGCTTGCGTCGGCGTGGGCTTGCCAAGCTTGCTGTTGGTCGTTGCCGGCTGGCGGAACATGCGCCGAATCCGTTTTAAAGTCGGCGCATGATGGGCATGACCGTTTTCCTGACTCCCAACCAACCACCCCGCCGCGCGGCGCACGCTAAGGCAACGGCCCGCGCATCCAGGTTTACATTGGAAAAGCCGATTGCCGCCTGGTTGGCGGCGTCGTGGTTAACCCTATCGGCTGCCGCATGGGCGGACGATCCGGTTGCCGTGCGGGTCGCGCCGCTCGCCCAAATCGCCATTTACCCCGAATCCGCCGCGCCGGCGCTGGTCGTCAGTTTGAATCACTCGCCGATCGCGGCCGAAATCGACGCCTCGGTCGTCGAGCTGCCGGTCAGGGTCGGCGACACGGTCAAGCCCGGCACGGCCCTGGCGCAACTGGCCTGCCGGAACTTTGAACTGGAACGCGCGCGCCTGCAGGGCGAAAGGCTAGCCGCCCAAGCCAAACTGGAACTGTCGCAATGGCAGCTCAAGCAAGCGGAAACCCTGGCCCAACAACAGACTCTGCCCGACGAGCAGGTCCAGGAAAAACGCGCGCAATTGGCGGTCTTGCGCGGCGAGCTGGCCGCGAATAGCGCCCGTCTGGAAACCACCGACCAACAAATCAAGCACTGCACCGTGCGTGCGCCGTTTGCCGGGGTGGTGACCGAACGTTTGATCGCCATCGGCCAATTCGCCGCGCGCGGCACGCCGTTGGTGCGCTTGCTCGACACCAGCCGGCCGGAAGTGTCGGCGCAAATCCCCGATCAGGAAACCCAGGCCTTACGGCAGGCGAGCGACTTGAGTTTTGAACACAACGGCAACCGCTACCCTCTAAAACTGCGCAGCGTTTTACCGGCCATCCGCACCGAAACCGGCACGCACGACGCCCGGCTGGATTTTGCCGCTACCGCCGCCGAAGCCGGCAGCGCCGGCCGCGTGGTATGGCGGGATAAACGAATGCACGTCCCGGCCGAATTCGTCGTCAAGCGCGGCGAACAATTGGGCGTGTTTTTGAACCGGCAGAGTACTGCGCAGTTTCACGCCTTGCCGGCCGCGCAAAGCGGCCGGCCGGCGGCCATCGCGTTACCGGGCGACAGCCAGCTCGTCGTCACCGGTCAATTTGCGCTACGAGACGGCGCCGCGATCACGGTCGAAGCAGCGCCCGCCGCCAAGAGCAAACCTTGAACATGCGGCTGGATTCGCTGTACCGCAACCATGTCCTGGCCAATCTCAGCTATTTGATGGTGCTGATTCTGGGTGTCTTGGCCTATCCGCAACTCCCCAAGGAAAAGGCGCCGGATACGCCGGTTCACGCCGCCAGCATCGCCGTGGCGCTGCCCGGCGCCGGCGCCGAGGACGTCGAGCGCTTGATCGTCGACCCGATCGAACGCATGCTGCGCGGCAAAATCCGCGACATCAAGCACGTCAGCAGCAACGCCCAAACCGGTATCGCAACAATCACGGTCAGCTTCGAGGAACTCGACAAACCGGTCTACGAACGCCGCATGATGGAGCTGCGGCGCGAGTTGCAGACCTTGGCGCAATCGGAATTGCCGAAGTCGGCCGCGCTGCCGGAGATTTTCGAAGGCAATTTGGGTTCGGATTGGTTCAAGATTTTGGTGTACGGCCCCGGCGAAGACGAAAACTTTCGCCGCCAGGCCCGCCAAGTCAAACTCGATTTGCAGCGCATGCCCGGCGTGGCAACGGTGGAAACGAAGGGCCTGGAAGATCCGGAATTACAAGTGACGTTTCATCCGGAACGTTTGGCCGGCCTGGGCATCAGCCCCACCGCCCTGGCCGATACGGTCGGCGCGTACTTCCGAGACATCGCCGCCGGCGTCGTCAAGGTTGACGAACGCGAGTGGCTGCTGCGCCTGACCGGCACCGAGGACGCGGCAAGCCGGCTGGCACAGTTGCCTATCCTCGGCGCCAAGGGTGAAGTCAGGCTGGGCGATTTGGCCGACATCAGCCGCGCCAGCAAAGCCGTGAAACTGGGCGCGCGGTTTCGCGGCCAACCGGCGGTGGCGGTGATGCCTATCAAGCAAGCCGGCGCCAACACGCTGACCTTGATCGATCAACTGAAAGCCTATATCGATGCCCGCAACCGGGTCGGCGCCCATACCGGCGTGCAACTGTTTTTACTGATCGACCAGTCCGATCAAATCAGGAGCGCCATCGCCACGATGGAGGAGCACGCCTGGTCCGGCATGTTGTTGGTGTTGGCGGTGACCTGGCTGCTGTTGGGTACCCGCTTGTCGCTGCTGACCACGTTGGCGGTGCCGTTCTCGTTGGCCGGGGTCTTCATCGCGTTGCAGATGACTCACCAATCGCTCAATCTCAGTGTGTTGCTGGGGGTCATCATCGTGCTGGGGATGCTGGTCGACGATGCGGTGGTGGTGATCGAGGCGGTCGGCCAACAGTTGCGGCGGGGTTTGCCGCCCTTGTCCGCGACGGTGGCGGCCTTGCGCGAAGTCTGGCTGCCGGTCGCCACCTCCTCGCTGACCACGATCGCCACTTTTGTGCCGCTGATGTTGATGAGCGGCTATCTGGGCATTTTGATGGGCGTGGTGCCTCAAGTGGTCTGCCTGGCCTTGCTGATCAGCATCGTCCAGGCCTTGTGGATTTTGCCGGCCCACGCCGCCGCTACCGTCAGGGCCGAAGCGCAAAATTCCGGCAAAGCCGCGACACATTGGCGAGAACGGATGCGTTTAAGCCTGCAACGCCGCTACGGCCATGCCTTGGTTTACGTGTTACGCCGCCCCATTCAGGCCTTGCTGTTGTTGCTGGCCTTCTTCGCGGTGGCCGGCTCGGCCGTGGCGTTTTCCTGGGTAAAATTTAATTGGTTACCAACGCCACCCGATTACGGCTTTGTCGTCACGCTGGAAATGGCCAGCGGCACGCCGTCCGCGAAGACCCTGGCCACCTTGGAGGAAATCGAACGGCGCATCGCCCCGTTATTCGAGCCGGGAGAATTGCGGGCCAGCGCGGCCGAAAGCGGCGCTATCGCCAAGGAAGGCCAATATTTGTACGGCCACCAATACGGCGATTTGTGGTTCAGCTTGAACCATGGCAGTCGCGATGCCGCCGGCTTGATACCCTCGGTCAAGCCCCTGCTGACGAATCTGGACGGGGCGGTCGAGGCTTGGGTCGAGGGCGAAGGCTCGGCATTGGGCGGCGGCGTCGGCAAGGCGATTAACCTCAACATCCAAGGCGGCGCCGGCGCCCAACTGGATGCCGCCGTCGTCGAATTGAAGAGCATGCTCGCCGCGACGCCCGGCATCAGCCAAATCCGGTTGGACCGGATCGCCGGACTCAGCGAATTGAAATTAAGGCTGGATAGCGCGGCGATTCAACGGGCCAGCCTAAGCCCGGACACCGTCTCCCGCACCCTGCAATTACTGGCGGACGGCGAGAGCGTCGCCAGCTATACCGAGCAAGGCGAGCCGGTCGGCGTGCGGGTGCGCGCCTATCAAAACGACATACGCGACATCGGCGAGCTACTGCGTTACACGGTGGCCCGCGCCGACGGCTCGAGCGTGCCGCTCGGCCAATTGGTCAGTGCCGAGCCGCGTATCGGCCCCGCCAGCATCAATCATATCGATTACCAACAGATGCTGACCCTGCAGGCCGATCTCGATAAAAGCCAAATGGATACCCTGGCCGCCAACCGCGAGATTCAGCGCCGTTGGGAATGGGTCAAGGATCGTTATCCGGACATCAAGGTGAGCTTCGGCGGCGAAATGGAAACCGTGGAAGAAGGCCTAAAACAACTCTGGCAATTTTTGGTGTTGGGGCTGGGGCTGATCTTCATCATCGTCGGCGCGCAGTTCCAAAGTTACGGCTTGCCGCTGCTGGTGTTGCTGAAAATCCCGATGGCCTTCGCCGGCGTCATCCTGGGGCTGATGCTGTCCGGGGAAGCGGTCAGTTTGTACACCTTTTACGGCGCCGTGGCTCTAGCCGGCATCGCCGTCAACTCGGCGATCCTGATGTTCTCGGCGGCCCACGATCGCTTGCAATCCGGCATGGGCGTGGTACATGCCAGCATCTGGGCGGCGCGGCGGCGATTACTGCCGATTCTAATTACCTCGTTGACCACCACGGTCGGCCTGTTGCCGCTGGCGCTGAGCGAGGACCAGTCCGCGACCGCCTGGCGGCCGGTGGCGACCGCGATCGTCTGGGGAGTGGGCTTTTCGACGCTGTTTACCTTATTCCTGATGCCTTTGTTGTACCGCTTGGGGATGGCGTGGGCCTTGCGGGGTAAAACGCATGGCGCTTAACCGCGCGGCGCGGCCGGCGGCCGCCCCAAGCCCATCCGGCCAGCGCCATGCCAGGCCGGCTCCGCGCCGGACTTGCTCGATCGGCTGGCTGCTGGCCGCCGCGCTAGCCGCTGTTCCGGCAAGCGCGCAAAATTTGCTGGCGGTGTATCGCGACGCCCTGCAAGACAATCCCAGTCTGGAAAAAGCCCGCGAAGGCGTGGAAGCCGTCGTCGAAAGCCAATCCCAAGCGCAAGCCGCGCTGTTTCTGCCGGAGGCCAGCTTTAGCGCGAATGTCGCCCGCGACTACCAAAATATTCGTTACGGCGGCGCGGCCGCGATCGGCTTGGGCGGTCGTAGCGAATTCATGACCGGCGCCTATAGCTTATCGATCAGCCAACCCTTGCTGCATATCGACCGCTGGGTCGCGCTGGAACAGGCCGACAATCGGGTCGCCCAAGCAGAGGCCGACAGCAGCGCCGCCGAAATCGCGTTGATGTTGAAGGTTTGCGAACGCTATTTCGACGTACTGGCCGCCGAGGAAAACCTGAAGTTTGCCCAGGCCCAACAGCAATCGCTGCAACGCAAACTCAACGAAGCCGAACAACGGCGGGCGGTCGGCTTTCTGGCGCTGACCGATGTCCAGGAGTCCAGGGCCGGCCACGACCGGGCAGTGGCCGACGCCATCGCCGCCGATCACCAACTGCGCGACGCCCGCGAGGGTCTGAGGGAAACGGCCGGCCAGCAATATCCGCAATTGGACGCACTCAGCGCCGACATGCCGTTGTTGGCCCCGGAACCGGCCGACGAGCAGCGCTGGGTGGAGTTGGCGCTCACCCAAAACTACGGTTTGCTGGCGCAACAAAAGGCCGTTCAGGTCGCCCAAGACGAAATCCAGCGACAGCGCGCCGGCCACCTGCCGACGCTGGATGCCAGCGGCAGCCACGGTTTTGCCACGTCCGGCGGCCGGTTCGGGTCGGCGGATATCGAAGACGACGTGATCGGCCTGAATCTGAACCTGCCGCTCTATCAGGGCGGCCGCACCGAATCCCGGACCCGCGAAGCCGAACACCGCTACCGCCAGGCGCTGGCCGATCTGGCCCAACAAAAGCGCGCGGTGCGGCGCGGCGCCAGTAATGCCTATCTGGGCGTGGTGGCGGGCATCAGCCGAGTCAAGGCACTGCGGCAAGCGCTCAAATCTGCCGAAGCCGGTCTCGCCGCCACCCAGGCCGGTTTCAACGCCGGCCGGCGTACCGCATTGGACATCATCGTCGCCGAACGCGAATTGCTCGGCGCTCAACGCGACTACGCCCGCGCCCGTTACGATTACTTACTCGACAGTCTGCGCCTGAAACAGGCGGTGGGTAGTTTGTCGCCGGCCGATCTGGAACAAGTGAACCGCTGGCTGATACCGGCTAAAACAAACGAGCGCGAGGATGCAGGCACGCCGCTGCCTTAGCATGTGTCGCGGGAAAAAAGGCTAGGGCCAAACCTTGGTTACGTTTTCAGGACGACTGACGGGGAATCAAGGGTTGATGGCGCTGAAAGGCAGCGGTCGCATAGGCGAGACACCGGTGTCGGAACGACATCGATCGCGGCTAAAGCCGCTCCTACACCAGTGATTTTTGATTTTCCGGGCTGCCCGTGTGCCGATCGTCAGGATAGGGGCGTTGATCGCTCCCGGACTACGGCGTGTTTCGCATCAGCCGTTTATGACCGTTCTCGCCAGCTGATTCGAGGGGCCGGCAATTTCCGCGTCGCTTAGATAGCAGCCGGGGTCCTCGGCCCAGAAATCGCCGGTCAATTGCTGGGCGCGGACGCGGGTGTTGCCATTGCAGATGGTTTGATAGTGGCAAGAACCGCAACGGCCTTGCAAGGGCCGGGGCGAGGCTTTCAATCCGGCCATCAGCGGATCGGAGACATCCGGCCAGATTTCCGAAAATAACCGCTTGCGAACATTTCCCAGACCGTAATGCCACCAAAAGGTATCCGGATGGACGTTGCCTAAGTTGTCGATATTGGCGACGTTGACGCCGGACGCGTTGCCACCCCATTGTTGCAATTTAGCCTGGATATGCTCCGTTCGCGCCGGAAAGCGGCGTTTGACCCAATGCAGAAAATACACCGCATCAGCATCGTTATTGCCGGTGACCACTTCGCGGTGCAGGCCTTGCGCCTCCCAGCTCAGCGACTTTTCGAACAACACCTCCATCACTTGGCGGGTCAATCGAAACTCGGCGTCGTCCTTGCGGTTTTTATTGCCGCGCCCGCCGTAATTCAGATGCGACAGGTAAAACTTGTCAATGTCCTCGTCATCCATTAATTGCAGCAGAGCTTCGAAATCGTGGGCATTGTCCTGGGTTAACGTAAACCGAATGCCGGCCTTGATCCCATACTCGCGGCACAGGCGAATGCCGGCCAGCGAAGCGTCGAACGAGCCTTGCTTCCGGCGAAATTTATCATGGGCCTCGCGCATGCCGTCCAGACTGACGCCGATATATTGGTAGCCGATCGCGGCGATCCGGGCGATGTTTGACTGGTCAATCAAAGTCCCGTTACTGGACAGAGCCACGTAAAAGCCCATGTCGCGGGCGCGCCGCGAGATCGCGAAAATATCCGGATGCAGCAAGGGTTCGCCGCCGGACAGAATCAACACCGGTACCTTGAAGGCCTTTAAGTCGTCCATCACCGCGTAAATTTCCGGCGTGGCCAGTTCGCCGGGGAAATCAATGTCGGCCGATGTGGTGTAGCAGTGCTTGCAGGTCAGATTGCAGCGGCGGATCAGATTCCAGATCACCACCGGTCCGGACGGCTTGCGCGCCGGCGTTAACGGCGTCGGCTCCAGCACTTCACGCATGAATTGGCTCAGTCTGAACATGGTTTAGCCGCCAATCCGCAAGCCGGTCTTTTTCAAAATTTTGGTGCTGTACAACACCTCGTGGGCGCGGGCATGTTCGCCCAGGCGTTCGGCGATCATCGCCACCTGCCGCGCGGCATCCCGCTCGGTTTTACCGTGCACCATCGCAAACAAATTGTAGGGCCAATCCGGCAAATGCCGGGGACGCCGGTAGCAATGGCTGACAAATGGCAGCTTCGCCACCTGTTGTCCAAGCGCGTCGACAAGATGATCCTCGACGTCCCACACCGTCATGCCGTTATAGCGATAACCCAGCTTGTAGTGATTAGGCACCGCCGCGATACGCCGAATCACGCCGGTCTGTTGCATCTCGGCCAGGCACAACATCACGGTGCGCGCGGACACTCCCAATTGTTCGGCAACGGCTTGATAGGGCTCGGCCACCAAGGGCAAGCCGGATTGGGTAGCCTGGATGATTTGGCGATCGAGGGGATCGAGCGGGCTGAGACGGGGCACGGTCATTTGCGGATCAGATAACCGATCAAGCCACCGGTGGCCGCTGAAAGAATCGACATCGTCCATTTCTTTTCCTCGGCACTGGCTGAAGCGGACAGCAACGTGGAGTAACACAAGGTAGCAATCGTGATCACAAAGCCCAGCGCCACCACGAACAGGGCCAAATCCTTGAACAATCTTACCCACCGCTCGCCGTCGGTTTCTTCCCGGTTTACCGAAACGCTGAAGGTATGGTTGGGCGGCGGCTGGTTAAGATCGATATGGTTCATAAACCAATGATTTCGGTTTCCAATTTTTGGGTAGTCGGCTCGACCAAGCCCAGCTTCAGCCCACGCCGGCGACCATCCTGCGCGGCCAAGTACAAGGTCATGGCCTTGCGCATGATCTCGCTTTTGTTGGTCTCATTTTCCTGGGCCACGCGATCGAGCTCGCGGTTGAGATCGTCCGACAACACGACATTAAAACGCACGGACATGGCAGACTCCTATTTAATAAATGATGTGTATTTTATACACTCATTCCACACACCGAACAACGTTACCCATGACTCGGATATTCGTATTTCGAGACTCGGCCACGCTAAGCCTCCAACTGCAAACCCACGAAATATTCGTTGATCTTCGGCATGTTGTAGACGACAAGGCCGGTGCGGCGCTCGATTTCGGCGATCACGTCCGCCACTTGCTCGGGTTGTTCGGTGGCCAGCACGAACCACATGTTCAAGACATGGTTGCGGGCGTAATTGTGGGCGACTTCCGGGAAGGCGTTAACGATGTCGGCGACTTCGTCGAAACGCGCTTCCGGCACTTTCAGCGCCGCCAAGCTTAACGCGCCACCCATTTGCTCGGCGTGATACATCGGTCCGAACCGCGATAACACGCCGTCGGCCAACAAGGCTTGCAAACGGCTCAGTAAATCCGCTTCCGCGATGCCCAATTCGTCCGCGATCCGCCGGTACGGCGCCGCGCAAATCGGAAAACCTTGCTGCAAACGGTTGACGATGGCTTTGTCGGTGGCGTCCATGTTCAAGCCAATTGCAGGTCGAAGTTCAACGTGGCCGCGGCCGCTTCGGCTCGGCCCTCGCCAGCCAAAACCGGGCTTTGCCGATGAGCGGCGTGGCGGGCGTACAAGGCTCCGCGCTGCTTGAAGCAACGCCGGCTAAACAGCACCTCGAAGGAGTACTCGTCCAAGCCGCAGGCATCGCGCAACGCCGCCCACTGCGCCAACACCACGTCGCGGCTCTTGCCGTGAATCATGCAATACAGGTTATACGGCCAGACCTCGCCTTGCCGCGGCCGTTGATAGCAAAGATTGACGCAGGCCTGCCGGCTGACCAAGCCGCCAATCTCGGCGACCCGCTGGTCGGGCACGTTCATCACGATCATTGCATTGGCGCGATAGCCCAACTGCCGGTGTTTGACGACGACGCCCCAGCGCTTGATCAGACCCTGCTGTTTCAGCCTGGCCAAGCGGCTGAGCACTTCGTTTTCGCTCAAGCCCAAGCGCTCGGCAATCAACGCATACGGCCGGGCGGCAATCGGCAGGCCCGCCTGCACGGCGGCAATCAAACGGTAATCGACGGCATCAATCATGCAAATTCAACTCGAAGCCCAGGTTGATGAAGTAATCGGCCAGCATCGGCAGTACCATGGCCGGATAGCCGGCTTGCGCTTCGATAGCGGCAATCACCGCGTTAAGATGGTTTTCGTCATCGGCGATCAGCACAAACCACAGATTGAAGCGATTCTCGCGCTCGTAGTTGTGATTGACCTCCGGATACGCACTGACCAATGCGGCGACGCGGGCCAGATCGGCGCCCGGAACAGCCATCGCC
Organism: Methylomonas koyamae; assembly: GCF_001644025.1. Lineage (GTDB taxonomy): Bacteria > Pseudomonadota > Gammaproteobacteria > Methylococcales > Methylomonadaceae > Methylomonas > Methylomonas koyamae_A. Next base: position 38,752 of record NZ_LUUK01000205.1, on the reverse strand, counting down.
ACCAACGCACTGCTGCCGATACTGTTTGGTGCGATCACCGGGCCGATACGGCTGATCATTTGCTGCCCGGCCAACTGTTCGAAGGCCTGCAACACCTCGTCCTCTCTGACGCCAAGCTGCGCGGCGATGTCGCGATAGGGTGTCGGGCTCAACGGAAAATCCTGTTGGTAATCGTTGAGCAGACGTTGCTGCAAGGGGGTCAACATGCGCTACCAGCCTATCCGATTCGCGCGGTCCGAGAAGAAAATGCCGCTGGGCTTTTGCGCCGGCAGACGGGCGGTTTCGGCGAAGGTTTCGGTGTCGTAAACCATCACCCGGTCGTCATCGCGCACCGCCAGCCACACCGCTTCGCCGCGCGGGCTGAATTCCATGTGCAACACCCCCTTGCCCGGTTGCAGGGTTTTGACGATATTGAAATCCTTGACGTCGATGACTTGCACGGTCTGATTATCCGGAAAGGCAAAATTCACCCAAATCTGCCGGCCGTCGGGCCGGCCGCTGACGAACACCGGCTGGCCGGCCACCGGAATCCGCTTGACCAATTCCCAGTCCTTTTTATCAATAACCAAGACTTCATGCGCACCGATTGCCGGCACGAACAACCAATCGCCAGCCATGGTCCAGCCTTCCAGATGCGGCATTTTATAAACCGGCAATTGCTCGTCGTCCTTGCCGTAATCTTCGAGGATATGCTCGACGCCATTTTCCGGCTGCCACAAGTCCAGCAAGGCCAAACCTTTTTCGCCGAACAGGCCGGCGGCGTAGAAACGGCCGTCCGGGCTCAACAAGGCGTCGTAAGGCGCTTTGCCGATGTCTTTGAATTTTTTGACTATCGGTTGACGCGGATTCTTGGCGTCGATCAGCCAAATTTCATTCGCTTCGAACAAACTGCAGACGAAACGTTGTCCGGGCGCATCGACCAAGCCGACCACCTTGGACAACTTACCGTCGTCGCCGTAGACGGCCGAAATATCGGCCAGCGGCTCCAGCGTATCGGCATCGAATAATTTCACGCCGCCCGGCGTGTAATTGGATGCGGCGATGACCTTACCGTCCTGCGAAATCGCGCCGCCTATGCTGTTGCCGGCTTGCACGATGCGCTTGGCTATCTGGTCTTGCAGCAAATCCAGCTTGGTCAATCCGCCGTCGCGACCGAACACGTAGGCGTAACGCTGGTCGCGCGAAAACACCACCGAAGCATGCGACAAGTCGCCCAGGCCTTCGATGCGACTCAGCATCGCCGGCTTGCTGGTGTTGACGATTTGCACCGTACCGGCCTCGCGCTCGATGACTACACCGAGATCGCCGGTGGCGCGCAAATCGGCGCTAGCGGACAGGGTGTAAAAAGCGAAAGCGCCAGTCAAAGCAATGAGTCGTTTCATGAAAAACCGTAAAAATTATTCGGCAAATACTTCCTGCAAATCGACCATACAATCCGGAAACATATGCGGTGAAGCGGTATCCTCGCCGGCAAACATCGCCAACAACCGGTATTGATCCTGCTCCTCGTCGAGCACGAATTGATGCACCGCTTGCTCGAACGGGTAAACGATCCAGTATTCCTTGACGCCGCTTTCCCGGTACAGCTCGAATTTGGTCTGGATTTCCTTCTTGGAATTACCCTTAGACAAAATCTCGATGATCCAGTCCGGCGCTCCCAGACAACCGCGCGGGTCGAGTTTTTCGACATCGCGAATCACACACAAGTCGGGTTGAACAACGGTATAAATATCCTGGTTGGCGGCTACCGATTTACGGCGGTCGTATAGACGCACGTCGAACGGGGCGGCAAATGCCCGGCAAGGTTTCTTCCGAAAATACTCGAAAAGCAAACCATTCAACTGCCAGGAAACTCGTTGATGATCCAGACTCGGCGCCGGACTCATCAGGCTGATCTTGCCTTTAATCAGCTCTATGGTTTCGTTCAGGCTCCAGCTCAGGTAATCGGCATAGGAATAATGACCGTTCGGGTCCAGTTGCGAGAGTTCGGTAATCGTGGTCATGGCTGTTCCTCTGAAATCGAAAAGCAAGGTCCGATTGTAAATGGCGAGGTCTTATTGATAAACCCTGCCGCCATGCTTCAACCATCCAGCTGCGTGCCGCCCACCCGGATCGCGATGGGTCCAGTGCAAGGTGCCGCCTTTATCGCTCCACTCGTATTCGCCGGCAAAAGCCAGCTTGTCGCCAACCTTGAGGCCTTCGATTTTCGGCGCCAGGTCAATGTTATGCGCCACCAACAGGGTTTGTCCGGACTCCAGGCGAATGATGAAACGCTGATGACGGCTACCTCGATTGTCGTCGGCCAGCAGCTTGATCACCGTGCCTTCGCCTTCGATTTGCAGGTCGCTACGCTGCTGGCGGTAAGCCTGTTCGATTTGCGCGTTGTCCGCCCAAGCCAAGGGCTGGACGGCGAGAAATAGCGCGCAGCCCAGAACCAGCGCATTGCGTGTCATGGCAGCCAACCTTGCCTCAATCGCGCGATCAACCAACGGCTTTCATTGATGCTCAAAAACGGCTGCCAAGGCGGCATCGCCGTGCCGGCTCGACCTTTCTGGATCGCGTCCAGCAATAGATCGTCGCTCTTGTCGGCCAATGCTTCCGGCATCAACGACGGCCCCAAGCCGCCTTTCGGCGGCAGGCCGTGGCAGGAACCGCAATCATGCTTGAGCATGTTCAGCAATTCCTGCTGGCGAGCCGGGCCGGGTTGGTCCGCCTGCGCGGCAACGCCGACGCTCCAAGCCAGACAGCAAGCCGCCGCGCGCGCGATCAAGGCTTGACGCTACCGTAATACGCGGCGATGTCGTTGATCTCGCTATCGGTCAACGAGCCGGCAATCGCGTTCATGATGTCCGATTTCCGGGTTTTATCGCGGTATTGCTTGATCGCGGTTTTCAAATACTCGGGATCGCGGCCGCCCAGCGGCGGAAACGGCGCGTCGGCGCTCGGCATCCGAATGCCGTGGCATTGCGCGCAAACCGCGCCGGCCTTGTTTTGGCCGACGTACAAACTGGTGGCCTGTCCGGGACCGGCCGCGATTAAGCCACCGAGCAGGATCAAGGAAATTTTCGCTCTCATTTGCCTTGCTCCATTTCGTCGGGCGACAAACCGCGAGTCATGTATTTGACCCGGCCTCTGGAGAAAATGCCGGCCGGGCTTTCCATCGGAATGCTGGCGACTTTTTGCAGGCTGTTGGAGTCGTAAACCACCACTTCGTCGCCGTTATAGCCGGCGCTGATGTAGAGGAATTTGCCGTCGGCGCTGTATTCCGGGAAGTAGGCGTGACCGCCGACATCCAGGGTTTTAACGACTTCCAACGATTTTTTGTCGATCAACTGCACGGTGCGGGCGCGTCTGTCCTTACTGATGATGTCCACCGCGACATAAGGCGCGTTGGCGTGAGCCGCCGGCGATTCGGTGCCGCCGGAAACCGGTACTTGCTTCACGACTTCCATTTTGTCCAAGTCCCAAACGCTGACCACCATCTTGTCGCAATCGCCGAAGTTGGTGCCGAAGCCCAAGGTACGGCCATCGACCTTGACCGCCGAGCCGCCGCCGACGTGCGGCACGCAACCGGCTTCGAGTTTTTTAATCAATTTGCGTTCTTCCAAATCGATCGCGGCGACGATGCTGTCGTCATAGGAAGCGACCATCAACTTCTTGCCGCCGTGGGTCAGGAAGGCGTCATGCAAGTGGCGGCCGACATTTTCGATCCGGGTCACCGGGAAACCTTCTTTCTTGTAATCGACCACCCAAACCTGGCCGGCGTTTTCCAGTGCGATCGCGAAGATGTCGGCATAGGGAGTGCCGATGATCATCCCGGAGTCGGAAGATACGTGTTTGCCGTCGGGATCGGTGCCTTCCAGTTCGAAGGTTTTCAGCGGTTCTAGCGTGTCGGCGTCCAGGATCACGGCGTTATGCGGCACGAAGGAGCCGGCCATGATGTATTTGCCGTCGCGCGAGACGCCCATGCCGGGCCCGTTCCAACCGGTTTTGATGCTGCGCACCGCCTTCATTGAATACAGATCGACCTTGAAAATCTCGGCGGTATCGGTTTTCACGTAAGCCCAACGCGGATTGGCCGGGTTGAAGTCGATAATGTGGGCGGCGGTGCCGGTCGGCACTTCGCCGACTTTTTGATGGGTCGCACTATTGATGAAAATGGCTTTGGAGCCTTCGCCGCGGCCGTATTTACCGCGCGCCGCGACGCCGATCAGATTTTCGAATTTATCGTCGATTTGAAAGGTCGGCTTGGCCGGCAACGTGGATTCGTCCTTGACGTAGACTCTCAGCGACTTCTTCATGTCGTCCATGGTCCAGGCCGGATTCGCTTGCTTCGGCGTGGCTTGCAAATATTTGATGACGCCGCGAATTTCGTCGTCACTGAGTTTGCCGTAGAACGGCGGCATCAAGGTATCGAAACTGCCGGCCATCACGATGGTGCGCAATGCGGTCGGACTGCGGCCCTTCAGCGTGGTGGCGTTGATCGCCGGAGCCAAATAGCCGCCCAAATCCGAGCCGTGGCAGCTGGCGCAGTTATCTTGAAAAATCTGGTGCATGTCGTCCGATTTTGCGTTCGCCAAACCGGATGACAACAGTGTCGCGACGGCGCCCGCCAATAGGGATAGGTTCAGTTGTCTTTTTCTAGTTGTTTTCATTGAAATTCCTGGTCATCCGCTGGTGAAAAAAAGAGTCAACGCGCGGCATTAAACCATAAAAGGTCAGGCCGGACAGCCTTGGGACCCGCATGGTAAAATAAGCGCTTGTTGACTCCAGGCCGAATGTTATACATTAATGTTTCGATTCGCTATCAATTTAACGCTCGATGCACGCTCTTGTCAACCTTCCGCATCCAAACCGAAAGCAACGTATGCAACAGACTGATATTTATGAACTTATCGAGTGCATGACCACGCTGATCCGTTCCGAGGAACGGAAGAAATGCACGGAGTTGGGCTTGCAACCGGTCCATTTTCAAGTTTTAAACTACCTGTCTCGCTGCAACAAATACAGCGACACCCCCGCGGCGGTCGCCAATTATCTGGGAATGACACGCGGCACCGTATCGCAATCGCTGATTATCCTCGAGAAGAAAGGCTATATCGGCAAGACTCAAGACACCCGCGACAAGCGGGTCGTGCATCTGCAATTGCTGGCCGACGGCGCGGACGTGCTGAAACAAGCCAGACCCTCCGACTTGTTTCAAAGCGCCACCCAAATCCTGATCGCCAGCGACGCCCCGCCGTCCGACGCCAACGTATTTCAGCAAGCGCTGACCGCGCTGCAGAAAGCCAACCAGTCGCAATCGTTCGGCGTCTGTAAAACCTGCCGCAATTTCAGCGAGAAAGACGGCGACTATTTCTGCCTGCTGACCCAGGAAAAACTCAGTAGCGCCGATAGCGAACAAATCTGCCAGGAACATGCGCCGCGCTAACCTTGGTGGCCGCAAACGGCGTTCCGCATGACTCCGGCGGTCCGCATCGCGCTGACGCCGGGCGAACCGGCCGGCATCGGTCCAGATTTGTGCGCGCAGCTCGCGCAGTCCGCCCATCCCTGCCAATTGGTAGCCGTCGCCGATCCCGAACTGTTACGGCAACGCGCCGATAAACTTGGACTGCCGCTGACGATAGACCTGTTCGACCACTCAGCGGCTATCGAGCCCAGCCAACCCGGCCACCTCATGGTCCTGCCGGTCGCGATGAAAGCCCCGGCCGACTGCGGCCGACTCGATCGGGCCAACAGCGCTTACGTGCTGGAAACGATACGATTGGCAACGCTGGGCTGCCTGGACGGCCGGTTCGCGGCAATGGTCACCGCGCCGGTGCATAAGGGCATCATCAACGATGCCGGCATCGCGTTTAGCGGCCATACCGAATTCATCGCCGACCTAACCGGCGGCACCCCGGTGATGATGTTGGCGACCCCCGGATTGCGCGTGGCGCTGGCCACCACACATTTGCCGCTAGCGCAGGTCAGCGCGGCAATCACGCCGTCAAGCTTGACCGAGGTTATCCGCTTGCTGGACCGCGACTTGCGCCAACGTTTCGGTATCGCCCAACCTAAAATTCTGGTCTGCGGCCTGAATCCGCATGCCGGGGAAGGCGGTCATCTGGGTCGAGAAGAGATCGAGACCATCGAACCGACCCTCGCCTCGCTACGCGCCGCCGGTTTGAACCTGATCGGCCCGCTGCCGGCCGACACGCTGTTCACCCCCAAATACCTGGACGATGCCGACGCGGTGTTGGCGATGTACCACGATCAAGGCCTGCCGGTGCTGAAATTCAAAGGCTTTGGTCAGGCCGTCAACATTACGCTGGGATTGCCCATCGTCCGGACCTCGGTCGATCACGGCACCGCGCTGGAACTGGCCGGCACCGGGCTGGCCAATCTTGGCAGCCTACAATTCGCGTTGCAGACCGCTCTACAAATGACAGCTAACAAGCAGCCGGTCTAAGTCTGCGTCTAGGGGGCTTTTTCACAAAGTTCCGGCAAATTTGCTTCCTAAAAAGAAATAAGCCATGTCAAGTTTCACCCATTGTTAATTAATTGCTCAAGCCCTATTGTGTCAGCGTGTTAGATTTTTAGGAGATCGACATGAGTAATTTACAACGCGACATTTTGACGGGCTTGATTTTCGTCACCGGTCTCGTCGGCTTTTTCTCCGGCGAATACATTATTTCCTCGGCGCTGTTCGCGGCCAGCACCTACGCCAGCAATCTCGGCGGGGACGATAGAAAAAACCACTCTAAGTAAACGCGACCGTGGTTCGGGCTTCGTGGCGAATGGACCAAAGCGGCATCAACCCGGCACGTTAGCATCGGCACTGGAGTGCGATTAAGACGGCGGCGACTAGCGTTCCGTTCCCTTGGAACGGCAAACGCGGCTGGCATGGACTGTCGATCGGAACGGCGATGCACTAAAATGCCGGCGCGGGTAGGTGCCCGCGCAGTCTTTAATTCGAAATGACCGACAGTAAACTCTATCTGAACGTGCCTTACGCGCAAAAGGATGCCGCCAAGGCGCTGGGCGCGCGCTGGGATGCCGCCGCCAAAAAATGGTACGTCCCGGCCGGCAAGGATCTCGCCGCCTTCGCGCAGTGGACCAGCGCCGAGCTCGGCGACTCCCCAGCCAAACCGGCTAAATCATCGCCGCCCAAGTCTTCGAGCGGCAACGCTACCGTCACGCTGCCGACAATAGCCGATTTCGTTCCCTACGACGGCGACGAACCGCCCTGGAATCCATGACCGAACTGGCCGCCCTGTGGGCGGGCATTCCGATTCAACACGGCTGGGCTTATGTGGCGGGCGGGATCGGCGTGCTCGTGGAATGGCGGGCCTATTTCGCCCAAAACGGCTTGAAGTTCCGACGCTGGTCCGCCGCCGGAGCGCTGTTGTGGGCCTTGCAGTACGTTTTGCTGGCCGCCTGGACCGCCGCGCTGACCATGGCGTGTACCGCGTTGCGGACAGCACTGTCCGCCAAATGGGACCAAGCGCCGCATAAGCACTGGGCGGCAATCGGCTTCGTCGCATTATTCATCGGGTTGACCGCAATGTCCTGGCAAGGCGAAGTCTCGTTGCTGCCGGCGTTCGCCGTCGTCAACACCACGCTGGCCTTGTTTTATCTGGACAACCGGCGCATGCGCATCGGACTTTTGGCATCCAGTCTAGCCTGGATCGGCAACGACTGGTATTGGCAAGCCTGGCCGGCGCTAATCGCGGAAAGCGTGGCGATGTTGATCAACCTACGCACCCTGAGCCGGCTACCGGTACATCGTTGATCGCGAAAAGGGCTATTTCTACCTTGTCAGATTCTCGGTAGTGCCCGTCATTTCGGCAGGGATTGCCGAAATCCAGACTCCACGGACGGATCGAAGCTTGCCATCCATGGCACTGGATGCCCGCTTCCCGGCGGGCATGACGGCGTTGCTCAAATCTGACAAAGTAGAACTATCGCCTGAAACGCAAAAAACCCCAGCCGCGGCTTTCGCCAACGGCTGGGGTTTCGATTGGCGCCGCGGAACAAGCCGCGCCGGCCGAACTTAGGCGTAAGTCGGTTGAAACGCCTGCTCCGGATTGGCGACCGGGCAATTGTTGACGCTGTCCCAATACGGCGACAGTTTCCGCAAAGTTGCGACAATGTTAGGCATTACCTTCAACACTTCTTCCACGTCGCTCATCGTGTTGTAGCGCGAGAACGAAAAGCGGATCGTGCCGTGAGCGGCGGTGTAAGGAATGTCCATCGCCCGCATCACGTGAGAAGGCTCCAGCGAGCCCGAAGTACAGGCCGAACCGCTCGAAGCCGCGATGCCCGCCTTGTTCAGCAACATCAAAATCGCCTCGCCCTCGATGTATTCGAACGCGATGTCGGTGGTGTTCGGCAAACGGTTTTCCAGGTCGCCGGTCGCGAAACAATGCGGAACCGCCTCGACGATGCCTTTTTCCAAGCGGTCGCGCATCGCCTTGACCTGAACGTTTTCGAACTCCATGTGCTGCATCGCCAACTCGCAAGCCACGCCGAGACCGACAATCGATGCGGTGTTCTCGGTACCGGCCCGCCGACCGCGCTCCTGATGACCGCCGCGCAACAACGGACGGAAACGGGTGCCCCGGCGCAAATACAACACGCCGATACCTTTAGGCGCATGCAGCTTGTGGCCGGACAGGCTGAGCATGTCGATTTTGGTGTCCTGCAACATCATCGGAATCTTGCCGACCGCCTGCACCGCGTCGGTGTGAAACATCACACCGGCCGCGTTAGCCATTTCGGCCATTTTTTCGACCGGGAAAATCGTGCCGGTTTCGTTGTTGGCCCACATCACCGATACGATCGCGACTTGGTCTGACAACAGCTTTTGATAGGCATCCAGATTCAAGCGGCCGCATTTGTCCACCGGCAAGCGGTGTACCGTGTAGCCTTCTTTTTCCAGATTTTCGACCAGATTCAGGATCGCCGGATGCTCGACCGTCGTGGTAATGATTTCCTTGCGGTTTGGCTGGCACTTGATCGCCGACAGAATCGCGGTGGAATCCGACTCGGTACCGCACGAGGTAAAGATAATCTCGGAATCGTGCTCGGCGCCCAACAGTTCCTGAACCTGGCTACGGGCTTTTTTAATGCCCCGCGCCACGCCGTCGGCGAAGCGGTGAATCGACGACGGGTTACCGAACTGTTCGGTGAAATACGGGATCATCGCATCGACGACCACGCTATCCACCTTGGTGGTTGCGTTGTTATCCAGATAAATATCAGGCATGACCCGCCTCCTGGATGCTCACCAGTTTAGGCATTTGCGAAGCCGGCACGACTTTAATGAATTCGCCCATGACTTCCATCAGCCTTTGCTGAATACCGGCGATGGTCATCGCCGACATTTGGCAACCGTTGCAAGCGCCGGTCATGTTGACGTAAGCGGTTTTGTCGACCACTTCCACCAACTCGACGTCGCCGCCGTCGGCCATCAATTGCGGACGGAAGGACATGATCACTTCCTCGATTTTCTTGATGCGTTGCAAATTGGTCATAGGACCTTTTTCGGCGACCACCGGTGCCGGTTTAGCGATTGGCGCGGCGTTCGGATCGAAGGTCTCGCCGCGTTCCTTCAGGACTTTTTCCAGAATCGCTTCGATGTCTTCGTGGCAAGCCGCGCAACCGCCGCCGGCTTTGGTGTAGTTGGTCACGTCTTCAACAGTACGCAGCTTGTTGGCCCACACCATCTCTTCGATCATCACGGCATCGATAGCAAAGCATTTGCAGACCAGCGCGCCTTCTTCGTGATCGTCTTTCCACTCTTCGCCGCGATAGTTGGCGACCGCCGCTTGCAGGGCTTCACGACCCATCACCGAGCAGTGCATTTTTTCCGGCGGCAGGCCGTCCAGCTCGGCGGCGATATCTTGGTTGGTCACTTTCAACGCTTCGTCCAGCGTCAAACCCTTGATGATTTCGGTCAACACCGAAGAAGAGGCAATCGCCGAACCGCAACCGAAGGTTTGGAAACCAGCATCTTCGATGACCTCGGTATCTTCATTGACTTTCAAGGTCAAACGCAACGCGTCGCCGCAACTGATCGAACCGACTTCGCCAATCGCGTTGGCATCGGCAACCGCGCCGGCGTTTTTCGGGTTGAAAAAATGATCTTTAACTTTATCTGAATAATCCCACATGACTTTAACCTCGCAAACTTAAGAACAGGATTTAGGAGCACCGCCGTTGTCGCCGGTAGTGAACGACGAACCGCAGGCGCAGCTCTTCACTGCGTTGGGATTGGTAAACTTGAACCCGGAGCCTTCCAGGCTATCGACGAAATCGATCGACATGCCGTCCAGTTTTGGAAAGCTGAGTGGATCGACAAACACTTTGACTTCGCCGCAATCGATAATACTGTCATCGGGATTTTCCTTGGCTTCCAATCGCAAGCCGTAAGACAAACCGGAACAACCGCCATCGGTAACTTCGATGCGCAGTCCGCCGGTCGGCTTGTCGGAACTGCTGATAAAACGACCCACGGCCTTAATTGCGCTTTCTGTTAATGTAATCATGTTCTTGAGTCTCCTGAGAACGGTTTGGCATTGATCTTGTAACTCGTTAATGCAACCAGCATGCCATGCCCGCCAATTTCGGCAAAAAGGCTGATTTTGCTGGATAGCAGGCCGCCGAAAACCTCGATTCGGCGAGCCGTTTCGCAACAATGCCGGCCTATTTGTCGGCTTTGCTACAAACAAGATTGGAGAAAAAAATGAACGTAGAAGATTTGGATTTGGGCGACGTGGTTTATGCGGCTCATAGCATCATAGACGACGGCAGCATGCCGGAAGGCGAGGAAGGCGCGGTCCTGGCCGAAGCCGGCGCTCGCGGCGTGATCGTCATGAAGGGCCACGTCGAGGAAGACCCGTCGCTGACCGTTTTTCTGGTGCGCTTCGAGGACCAGGAAATGAATTTGGGCCGCCCGATAGGCTGCTGGAGCGAAGACTTGGTCGTGCCGGAATCGGAGGCCGAAGCGGTCACCCATCACTGAACCGCAACCATTCCATATCGTACCGGCGAATGAAATACATCGGCGTAGCAGCGGTTCCGGCCGCGATTGACGGCGTTCCGACACCGGATTGGCGATTCCGCGCCGCATGACTTTCATCGCCACTCGTTAACCGAACCGAGCCCTTACCGCCCCATGCCCAACGCCACCGCCGTCATTGCGTACCACAACCGCACCAAACACCAACTCAACGCCTACGCCAAAGGCCCGGAGTCGCTGGACTGGGACGACCAGCCCAGCCCGTTTCGGCGTTTTGCCGATTGCGATATCGTCAAACTACCGTTACCCGGCGCTGAGTTGGCGTGCCGCTTTGCTGAGTTGGACCGCCCCGAAGCCATAGCCCCTCGGCCCGTCTCACTGGAAAATGTCGGACTATTGATGGAACTGGCCTTCGGCTTGTCGGCCTGGAAACAATTCGGCCCGGACCGCTGGTCGTTGCGCTGCAATCCGTCCAGCGGCAACCTACACCCGACCGAAGCCTATCTGATCAGCACCGACCCCGAGCTGCTAGGCCCCGGCGTCTACCACTACGTCAGCCACGACCACGCGCTGGAACGGCGGGCGGCGTTTAGCGCGGACGGTTGCGAGCCGGCGCTGTACCTGGGCTTGTCGTCCATCCATTGGCGGGAAGCCTGGAAATACGGCGAACGTGCCTTCCGCTACTGCCAACACGACATCGGCCATGCGCTAGCGGCGCTGAGCTACGCGGCCGCCGGGCTGGGCTGGCGCGTGGAATTGCTGAGCGAATGCGGCGACGCCGACATCGCCGCTTGGTTGGGCCTGGATCGGGCCGACGACTTCGTCGCCAACGAGCGCGAGGCGGCCGACCTGTTTTGTCGCATTCACGCCGACGCGCCAAGCACGGCCGATTTCGATCCGGTCGCGTTGTCGGGTTGCCTGCAAACGGCGGAATGGTTCGGCAAAACCGGTCGGCTGAGCGGCCGGCATTTTTACCGCTGGCCGGTGGTCGACGAAGTCGCCGAACACGCGTTGAAACCGCCGACGCCGCCCGAGCGGCAAACTTGGCCGGCCGCCGACCTGCCCGCGCCCAGCCGTGACGATTCGGCCAGCCGGCTGATTCGCGGCCGCCGCAGCGCCCAACACTTTAACGGCAAATCGGCGCCGCTGCCGCTCGCCGATTTTTACCGCATCCTCGCCGCGCTTCTGCCCGGCGCCAAACCGCCGTTCACGGCCTGGAACTGGCCGGCGCAAGTGCAATTGTTCTTCTTCGTACATCGGGTGGACGGTCTGGAGCCGGGACTGTACTGTCTGCCGCGCGCCGGCGAACTCGACGCGCTGAAACAAGTCTGCTCCGCCGACTACGTTTGGCAGCGCGTCGAAGCGCCGTTCGAGTTTTACTTGCTGACCGCCGGCAACGTCCGCCAAGCCGCGAAAACCCTGTCCTGCCACCAACCGATTGCCAGCGACAGCGCCTTCAGCTTGGGGATGTTGGCCCGCTTCGCCGCCAACGTCAACGCCGAAGCCTGGCGCTACCGGCGGTTGTTTTGGGAATGCGGCCTGCTCGGCCAAATTTTATACCTGGAAGCCGAAGCCGCCGGCGTACGCGGCACCGGCATCGGCTGCTTCTTCGACGACGCCGTGCATGGCGTTCTGGGCTTGCAAAACGACGTTTGGCAAAGCCTCTACCACTTCACCGTCGGCGAACCACTGGACGACAACCGCCTGCAAACCTTTCCGGCGTATGCGCATTTGAGTGATCCGGGGGCACCTTAGAGCTTTTGGGGATCGCGAAAATGCTGTTTGAAACGATCAAAGATGCTATCTGACAGTCGAGAAAGGATTTTCTCCTCGGAGAATGAAAAGACGGACAGAACAGTTTAACCCCGATTGAGGACAGTCCTTCCCCATAAATGGGTTTTGCCGAAGACCTTCATAGGGAAGTTAGACAACCGATAATAGAGATGTTACGTTACTGAGTAAATTTACTCAGTAACGTAACATGAAATATACCCGCCCCCAGGAAGCCCTGCTCAAAACCCGCCTTGGCGACCCGGTTCACTTCATCAATTTACTCGCCGGCCCTAGGCAAGTCGGCAAAACCACCATTATCCGTGACATCGTTGCATCCGTGCCGACGCAAGGCTATTACGTGTCCGTGGACGATGAGCCAAGCAACGTTTCGTATGGGAAAAGCAACTTAGCCGCAGCTACCTCTCCGCCCCAGAGGAAGGATAAAGCCTGGTTGGCATTTCATTGGCAGGAAGCCAGAAACCGCGCCGCCGCCTGGCTTAAAACCACACAACGCGACGAAGCCTTTGTGTTCGCGATAGACGAAATCCAAAAAATCGAACACTGGTCCGACATCGTTAAAGGCTTATGGGACGCCGACCGTGCCAACGGCGTGCCGATGCATGTAGTGTTGCTGGGTTCCGCGCCGCTGTTGATGCAAAAAGGCCTGTCGGAAAGTCTGGCTGGACGTTACGAAACCCTGCCCGTCAGTCATTGGGGCTTTGCCGAAATGCAAGAAGCTTTTGGGTTGACGCTCGAACAATACGTCTACTTTGGCGGCTATCCGGGCAGCGCCTGGCTGATAAAAGACGAAACCCGCTGGAGGCGCTACGTGCGCGACAGTTTGATTCAGCCCAATATCGAAAAAGACATCCTGCAAATGGTGCGTATCAAAAATCCGATGCTGCTGAAACAGTTGTTCGAACTGGGTTGCCATTATTCCGGCCAGGAGCTGTCGTTGACCAAGATGATAGAAGCCATCATTGAAGCCAAACACACCGAGACTCTGGCCGACTATCTGCATTTGCTGGCGGAAACCAAACTACTGGCCGGCCTGCACAAATACGCCGGGCAGGAAGTCCGCAAGCGCAATTCCGCACCCAAGTTGCATGTGTTCAACACCGCCCTGATGTCGGCGCTGCAGGATTACAGCTTTGCCGAGGCTCAAGCCGACCGCAGCTATTGGGGCCGCTTGGTGGAAAGCAGCGTCGGCGCGCATCTCTTGAATACCTGCGACGAAGACACCAAACTTTACTACTGGCGCGAAGGCAATCAGGAAGTCGATTTCGTGCTGGCCAAAGGCAAGAAACTGACGGCGATTGAAGTCAAAAGCGCACCCAAGCCGGTGGTATCGGCGGGATTGAACGTGTTTGCCGAAAAATATCCCCAGGCCAGAAAGATTCTGGTGGGCGCGGGCGGCGTGCCGCTGGCGGAGTTTCTATCTCAACCTGCCGACGACTGGCTGGAATAACAAATGTTGCAGTACCGCGTACTTCGAACCGTCACCGAAAAACCAACGGAAGATATCCCAGTAGAGAGCCGTCCTATCGCAGACTACAGGGATCGTCCAGCCTATGTATTGCTGGGCGAACCGGGCGCTGGGAAATCCACGTTGTTCGAAGAGGAAGCAACGCTTACCGGCGGGCGTTGCATTTCCGCCAGAGACTTTATCGATTTAGATAATGACGATTGGCGCAATAAAACTCTATTTATTGACGGTCTCGACGAAGCACGGGCCGGTAAGGACGACGCGCGAACGCCATTGGGCGCCATTCGCGGCAAGCTCAATAAATTAGGCTGCAAACGGTTTCGTATTTCCTGCCGGGAAGCGGATTGGTTGGGGGATTTTGATAACAAAGATTTAGCCAAAGTCAGCCCATCTCAAGAAATCGTTCAATTGTATTTAAACCCTTTAAATTCCGTTGACGTTAAGACGATACTCACGAACGATAAGCGTGTCGGCGATACTGATAGTTTCATCGAAAAGGCGGAGCGCATCGGCCTATCCGGCTTGCTGGAAAACCCGCAAACCCTTGATATGTTGATCGAAGTGGTCAAGGGTGGTGTGGATTGGCCGAAGACCAAGCAACAGGTATATCGCCTAGCGTCGGAAAAGCTAGCGACGGAATTCAACGAAGAGCATCGGGTCGCCAAAAAATCCCCCTTGAATATTCCAAGCTTGCTTGATGCGGCTGGCTTGCTATGCGCGATTCAATTACTCGCCAACCTGTCGGGCTTCAGCGAAGGTAACGCCCAAGCGGGGCGCATCAGCCTTGACTCCCTCGACCTTCCCCCTGCGCCCCGTGCCGCCTTAAAAACCCGCTTGTTCAGAAAGGTGGGCGACGAATACAGCTATGTACATCGTAGCGTCGCGGAATATCTGGCGGCCGGCTACATAGCTGGCAAGATCAAGGACGGCTTATCGGTCAATCGAGTGTTGGCGTTAACGACCGGCGTGGATGGTGGCATCGTTGCCGCATTGCGCGGTTTGATGGCCTGGTTAGCCGTATTGTCGGAACCGGCGCGTGATCCTTTGATTGAAATCGATCCTTTAGGTGTGGTGCTGTATGGGGATGTGCAGTTGTTTTCTCCGGCAACCAAAGTAAAACTGTTGAATGCTTTGAAAGCAGAAGTCACAAAAACAAGCTATTCGCGCCACGAATGGGACGACCGATCTTTTGCTGCCATCACAACAAGAGACATGGTGCCGCACTTATTGGGGCTACTCAATAACCCTTCGCGGGAACAACCGGAGCAAAGTCTCTTAGATTGTGTGTTAGATGGTTTATACCACGGTGAAGTGATCGAAGAACTTAAGCCCGCGTTGTTAGCCACAATTAGAGATAGTTCTTACTGGGAAGGTATTCGCGTTCGTGCATTACAGGCGTTTATGCACCAATACCCACAAGACGCGAGCAGTTTATTGACGCTCGCCGATGAGATTCGTCAAAACAAAATTGAAGACAACAAGCGACTTTTGGGTTTATTGCTCTATAAATTGTTTCCGGCTTTTATTCCTGCCAGTGACATATTGCAGTATTTAAAGCCAATTAGAAATGATCATTTAGTGTCACACTACGATGTCTTTTGGCGAAATGAATTTAGCACGCGTGTGGCAGATAAAGATTTGCCAATTGTTCTTGATCAATTAGTAGGGCTTGGTGTCAATTTACTTAAAATTTCACCCGTACAAGACCTATTTTCAATGGCTGGCGAATTACTGACTAGGGGAATAAAAACACACGGAGTATTGATTTCAACTGAAAGATTATATGACTGGCTATGCATTGGACAGCATGAGCACCACGCTAAATTACGGAATGAACATAAGCAGAAAATCCGAGAATGGCTTGAACAACAGCCGGCTATTTATTTATCGATTTTCGAATTAGGCTTGCAAAAAATAGCTAAAAATACCAATAAGTTTAGCCACGAGCTGTATAAAAAAGTAGGGTCTCTTCTTTACGGTGCTGCCGCGCCTAACAATTTCGGATTGTGGTGCTTGGAAAAGGCCGAAGATTGTGACGATTCTCAAATCGGTAGAGAGCTCGTTCGCCAGGCTTTTATGACTTTAATAAATGAGATAGGTAATCATGGATTATCGCTTGAGTATTTTCAGGAATGGATAATTCAACATAATAAATTTAGTGAGTTATTCGAATCGTTAATTTTTAATCCTATCGAAGATTGGCGATTTGAAGATGCACAGTCCGAAAACCATTGGGAAATGGAGCGAAAACAAGAGTTAGAAGAAAGATTGGCATTTTTTAAGCAGCATAAAACTGAAATCAAGGAAGGCAGAGCCAATCCACATGCCTTTCATCATCTTGCATTGGCATACTTTGACCATTTTAGCGGTGTCAATGGAAGCACCGGAGAAGAGCGTTTATCGGACTTCCTGAACAACGACCCTGAGCTGATAGAGGCTGCAAAAAGCGGGTTACAAAAAATATTGGATAGAACCGATTTTCCTGAACTCGATGAGATATTTTCACTCGCCCTAGAAGACCGTGAACACTATATTCGCCTGCCTTTCTTGGCATGCATGGAAAAACTTTATCAAGAAAGCCCTTCCATATTACTTAACTTAAGCCCCGATTTGATCAGTAAGGCTCTAGCGTTTTGGCACACCTACGGCTGCGGAGACGAGCCTATATGGGTTAAACCGTTAAGCTTATTGCATAAAGCTTTAACCGCTAAAGTATTAGCTGCCTATATCGGCACCATGTTGAGCGGAAAAAAACAACATATTAACGGCCTTTACCAATTGGCATATGACGAGGACTATCGAGAAATTGCCAAACTGTCGGTTATTCCTCTTTTAAATAAATATCCTACTAGAGCCATTACACAACAGGCTCCACATTTGGAGTGTTTACTAAAGGCGAGCATTAGCTGGCTAGATAAAAATGAGCTATTGGTACTAATCGATAAAAAGTTGGCTTGTAAGGGTATGGATGTAGCCCAGCGTATCTACTGGCTGATTACCGGATTAATTATTCGACCGGAAAAATATCAGGATTTATTCAGAAAGGAATTGATCGGTAAGGCTGAACGCATCAATCATTTATCCGCTTTTTTATGCCCAAGCTGGAAGATAAGAAACGAAACTTACGCACTAGCCGCTTCGGCAGTCGGTTTGTTAATTGAACTGTTCGGGCCTCGTTGCTCGCCGCGCATCGAAACAGGCGCTCATTTTGTTGGTAGAGCCGAAAATGAACGAGATTATGTTCGATACTCTCTGAATTTGCTTGCGAGCGACCCAAGCGAAAGCAGTTCGGAAATTCTTACTTCTTTATTATTGCAACCAAAACTGACCGCTTGGCACTCACTAATCCGCGACGCCCAACAAGCCCAACAAATCAGCCGCCGGGAAGCGCTGTATAAACACCCTGACGCATTCCAAGTTATCGAAACGTTGAACGACCGAAAGCCGGCCAACGTCGCCGATCTTTCGGTGCTGGCGTTGGATTGTTTACAGCAATTGGCGGCGGAAATGCATACGAGCAATACTAACCGCTACCAACATTTCTGGAACTTAAAGGGCAAAGAAACTTTAGTCCCCACAGAGCCTTACCCGGAGAAC
Organism: Methylomonas koyamae; assembly: GCF_001644025.1. Classification (GTDB taxonomy): domain Bacteria; phylum Pseudomonadota; class Gammaproteobacteria; order Methylococcales; family Methylomonadaceae; genus Methylomonas; species Methylomonas koyamae_A. The sequence goes on along the minus strand of NZ_LUUK01000205.1, from coordinate 20,891 downwards.
GACCCTAGATGCGAAGAGGTTGGTCGCAATTATCTGGTTGATCTCCTCAAGCCGATGCTACTGAAATACGATGTCAATGTCGAACCGGAAACATTGCAAGCCAACGAGAAGCGCGCCGATCTGAAATTGTCCTTCATCCATGAAGGCCGAGCTTATTACCTGCCCATCGAAATCAAGCGCGATTATCACCGCGATTTGTGGAAGACCATTCACCAACAATTGATACCGCGCTACACCATCTCACCGGAAACCGAAGGCCGTGGTTTGTATTTGGTTCTGTGGTTTAACTTTAAAAAGCTGCCGCTCCATCCGCAAGGCTTGCTGCCACCCAAGTCAGCCCGCGAATTGGAGGACATGCTGAAGGCCACATTGACACCAGCGGAACGAAAATTAATCGACGTCTTCGTGCTCGACGTTTCGGCGACAACGCCGTCGAAACCAAGCTGAATATGTCTGAAGCCGACTCCCTCCAATTCCCGGCTCTTAAATCTTAAACAATCCACAAGACGGTTGCGGCAATCCGGTAGGGCAACGTTCGTGACCGGTGACTAACCTTAAGCCCTGACGTCCAACCCGCCCGGCAACGGCATGCCATCGATGCGTTTCAGTTTGGTCAGTACCGATTCCAGAAAATCGGTATTGGTGCCTCGACTTTTGTCGAAGGCGATGGCGCCTTCGATTTGGCCGAGATAATCGATCTTGACGTCGGCGCGGGCTTGGGGATCGGCGTTTGCGAACAGGTTGCCGTGCATCATCGGCGCGATGTCCAGCAAGCCGTCCACGCCGGCCTTGATCAGCGAGTTGATTTCGTTCAGCGACACGTTGCGTAGATCGACCGTACGCGTTGCGTTCGCAGCGACCGGCGTTGCGCCCGCTTCGCGGCTGGTTACGTTGGCCGGCCGGCTGTTGCCGGCTTGGGCGGTATAGGCGGCAAGGGTTTGCCCGATCGTGGCAATGTTCATAGTGAGCTCCGGTTAATGGACTTGCGGATCGTCCGGTCTGAGGCGAATGTTGGCCGGACGGCAGCCGGCGCTTGGAAATCCGTCAGCCAATTGCATGCCACTTTCCCAGAGCAAGCTGCCCAACAACGGCAATTCCGCGCGGCACCAAGCCGCGAACCGGGAATAGCGGAGATCATGCCGTCAGCGCCAGCCCGGCAATATCCGTCGCCGTCGTCATCGCACTTCACCTTTGGGTTTATCCCCCTCATCCTGCCCTCTCCCGCGAGGAGAGGGTTCTGTTTCGACTTTTACGACGGCCTCCACCGGGGCTTTTACGACACGCTCCGTGGGCGAGGGAGCGGACGCGCCGAAATTTGAAATGCGCAAGGCTATTCGGCGTCTACCGCGTCGGCCGCCGGCAGCCAGCGGCTCAACAAGGCGTACAGCGCCTCGGGATCGACCGGTTTATGCAACACGACATAACCTTCCAGGTCGGCTTGATGCAGCGCCGGGGAGTCGAATTCGCCGCTGATCATCGCGCCGACTGCGGCTGGGCAACGTTCCAGCAAGGCTTGCAGCAGTTCGAAACCGCTTTCGCCGGAGCGCAAGCGCTGGTCGCAAAAAATCACCTGCGGTTCGAAGCCGCCGGCCAGCGCGGCGAAGGCCTCGCCGCCGGACCCGACGCAGACGGTTTCCACGCCCCACGCCGCCAACATGGCTTGCCAGGCGCCGCGTACTTGCGGCTCGTCGTCCAACACCAGGCAGCGTCCGTTCAAGGCCCCGCCCCGCCCCGCCGGCGAAAAATCGCGGTCGCGGGTCGCCGCTCGCCGTTCGACGATGTCGGCGCTCGGCAATTGCAACCAAAACCGCGAGCCCTTGCCTTCCCGCGAACTCAAGCCTTGACTGGCCCCCATCAGATCGGCGCACCTTGCCACCACCGCCAACCCCAGGCCGTGGCCGGCGTTGTCGATGCGCCAAGCGTGCTCGGGCCGGAAGAACGGCGAAAAGATGCGTTGGCGGTCGTCCTCGGCAATGCCCACGCCGGTATCCCACACTTCCACTCGCCAGCCGCCGCCGCGTCGGCGCGCCGCCAGCAACACGCCGCCGTGTTGGGTGTAGCGCAGCGCGTTCTGCATCAGATTAATCATGGATTGGCGTAACAAAGTCGAGTCGGCCCGCACCAGCGCGTTACCGGCACCGACGCGCACCCGCAATTGGATGTCGCGGGCATGGGCTTCCTCGCGAAACAAGGTGGCAACGTCGTTCATCATCGGTTCCAGCGCCACGGTTTGCAGATTGACCGGTTGGGCGCCCAGTTCGATGCGCGACAGGTCCAGTAGCGAATTGAACATCTGCGTCACCGATTGCACGCTCTGTTTGAGGTCTTGCAAGGCCGGACTGAGCAGCAAATCCCGGTTGCGACGAGAGATGGATTCGATCAAGAACCCCATCGCATGTACCGGCTGGCGCAGATCGTGGCTGGCGGTGGTCAAAAACTGGTTTTTGGCCCGTAGCGCTTCCTCGGCCTGCTCCATGGCCAGACGGTAACTTTCCGCGAGTCTGGCGCTATCTTCCTCCAGTTTGATCTGTTGCAAGAAAAAGCCGTGGGCAATCGACGAATGGCGGTGTATCGACAATACGTAGCTGAGGCACAAGGGTAGCGTCAACGGCCAGTGCTCGGGAAAGGTCCACGGCGTCAGCAGCGTACAAACGCCCCAACTGGCGGCGAAGAAGCGTTTGAAGGCGCTGAATACCGGCGATTGATGGGTAGCGTTGGCCGCCATCACCGCCGCCAAGCTCATGTACAGCGTCAACGCGAATTCGAACGGCACCCGGCCGGCGACGACCAACACCAATGCGGTCAACCCGAAGCCGTGCAGCAGCGCCGTCCTCAGGACTACCGGCAACCATTCGGCCACCGCGAGCGCCGGATCGAGTTGCGCGCGATCGCGCAGATATTGGCGATGCAGCCGCCGAACCGCGACCACGGCAATCGAGTAGGATGCGGTCCACATCAACAAACCCCAGGGGTTCCGGTCCAGTTGGTATTTCCAATAAGCGAAGGGCAAACCGACGAAAGGAATAATGGTAATGCTGTAGACCAAGCGGTTTAAGGTCATATCCAACAAGCGCGCCTGACCGTCGGGGCTGATGTCTGCAAAACGTAAAGGGTCGGCGGCAGTTGAATCAGAGAGCGCCGACTTCATTACGAACCTTCCAGTTTTCTGCCGCGCAGCATGGTAATCACCTCGATCCGATTGCGGGCACCCAGCCGTTCCAGAATACCGGTGACGTGCTCTTTGACGGTTTGTTCGGACAACGACAGGTTCAAGGCGATGCGTTTGTTGGGCAAGCCCTTCAACATCATCGCCAGTACCTGGCCTTGACGGGCGGTCAGACCCAGCTCGGCGGCGGTGACCGGCAGCTCCTTGAGCGGCTGATTGATACCGGTCGCGGCAAATGGACCGGTGTGAAACCAAGTGTCGCCCCGCAGCAACGCGGCCACGGCGCGGCCAAAAATATCCGGCGCTTCCTGCTTGTGCAGAAAACCGTCGGCACCGGCTTCGCGCACCTTGCCCGACACGGCCGAATTGTCGTCCGCGCTGATGGCCAGCAAACGCGTCGCTGGGCATTGCCGTTTCATTTGCACGAGTAAGGGTAGCGACGCACCTTCCGGCAGCCAAAAATCCACCACGGCCAACGACGGCGGCTGGGCGGTATCGAGAACTTCCCAAAACTCGGCGATGCTGGACACCGGCCGCGCCTGACCAAAGCCGCAATGCGATAGCAAAAAATCGGCGATGCCGCTCGCCAACAGCGGGTGGTCGTCGATAACCAACGCGCTTGCCGAATTTGTCACATTCAATTCTCCCCAATGGTCGACAATCTCGTTCGGCATTCTCCGCCGAACAAGGCTGTCGCTAAAACATGCAAAATGATTACATCTTAACAATAGCCGGCGTGTCCCAACACCCTACTCCGGTAGGGTTCCGCCGCCACGCCGCGCTTCCGATAATGTCGCCCACTCATGTAGCCAATAGCCTGGTTTTCGGGTATCCGCATCCGTTCAAAAACGGCTGTTTGGCGGAAGTTTTTTGGCCTTGCTGATTTATAAAACAATTAATTAGAGCAGCTAATGCCGAAGGTACGACAAGTTACGAATTTTATAAGACATTCGATGCCGTATGCATCACTAAGGCCTATCGATTAAAAGGAGGCGCGGTGAGACCTTGCTTTCTATCGTTATCGGTTGTTGTTTTAACGATTAGTTGGATGTGCTTTAGGTTTTCACGCCAATGACAAGGCTAATTCATGAAAAATGTTATGACAACAATTGCCGCGTCCATGCTCTGTTCATGTGGTTTTATGACGCCGGCCAAGCAATATGCGGGCGACAGTCTGGGACCAGACGAGATTGCGGTAATCCAAAGTGTTGTGGGCTCCCCGTTTGCCGATGCTTATCATACGACCATCATCGGCTATTCGAAGATTGAACCCACCGGCTCCGGCGAACGGAAGGAATTTGGCTGGCCGGGTTTTACGGACTACCCCAGCGAAATTCATCTCCTGCCTGGAGAGTATGAAATTCAAGTCTATTGCTTTAAAGGGTTTTCGAGTCGTAGACCCAAGAAAACGCTGGTCCTACAAGCAGGTCGAATCTACCGGCTCAAATGCGATGTCCGAAACGATCAGGCGCTCATCACCGTGAGCTTGCGAGTCAACTAGCCCGCTAGGGTAGTCGGTGTTTACGCAACATTTAACGCGATCTACGATTCTTGCTCAGTCGAAACCCATTTTCCGAGACCAACGCGCTGTTCCGCTTGACGTTACAAGACCGACAATAGCCGGCTCCGATGGTTGAAACAGCGCGGCGCAGGTTTGCCTCATGCCTGATCGTGTCTCTGTTGATACATCTTGGGCTAGCGTCGGCGTTGACCGATATATTTCGACCGAGGAAACCGGCGGACCGGTTGCCGGATCGCTTGGCAGTGCTACCAGTGGAATTCAAAATCCTACATTTAGCGGAAAATGGCAGGGACAATCAGTCGCCGCCAAGCTTGCCTGCTAAGATGGCGGGAGGCAGATCAAGGGCTCAACCCAAGCCTGCGCCGATTTTGACGGCCTCGCCACGGCAAGCGATTAACGTTGCACCGCGGACCGATAAGTCAGCTAACCCCGCACATCCGGAGCCTCCCAAACTCGACCTATCCAAGGTATTGAACGACGTGCGTCAAGTCGCCCGAGAATCGGCGGAGCATAATGGAGAACAGAAATTCGATCGCCGCAAATTGGCAGTTAACCCGGAAAATCTTCACGCTCCGGATAGCGGGCCTAAGGACGTAATAGAGACTTATACGCTTCCCAATGGTTACCAGCGCCGATGCGCCGTCACTGCGGACGGCAAAAAGCAATGTATGAGTAAAGAAGCGGATGACGACGGCATTTGGAACGCTAAGATTTATGTACCGGACTCGCTGCCGTCCGACGGCAAATCCGTCGAGTTTGCTCGACGTCTACAGCAGGCTGTCGGAAAACATTAGCGCTGTCGCTCGGCTTGATGAAAACTGATGACTTAGGGTCGCATCGTAATTTCGATTCGGCCGATGTAGGCTTCGGCCAATTGCACGGCGCTCGCTAACGCGAGCCAGCCGAACAACACGCCTTCGGCAACGCGTTGGATCAGTCCCCTGTAGTCCGCCAGACAGGGGATGGCAAGCGACACCAGAACCGTCAGTACCAGTGCGCCGGAAATCTTCAAAGGGATTGCGATGCGGGAGCCCGGAATGCGCCCAAACAGCAGCAAAGCCAAACCGCCTCCCAGGTATTCAAGCGCACCGAATAGGTTATGAATTTGCTGGCGCCAGGAGCCGATCAGCGGGGAGCCGGGATCGCACGGGAATAGCGCGCAGAATACATAAGCCGTTCCCACCCAGGAAAATGCCAGTAATCCTTCGCGTAGACTGGGGTACTGCTCGAGCATGCGGTACTGGCAGACCAGTGCTAGCCATTGCATCAAGCCCACCGGCAGGAAAAGTCCGTAATTGATTTGGTCCGCCAATGGCGTTCCGAACGCAGCCAATTCGCTGACTGTCTGGCGCGCGGCGTCGTAGTTGGGTAGCGTTTGGGCATAGTGCCAGTTTCCCCAAGCCAACAGGCCCGAGGATGCCAGTCCCAACCAGCCGGCATGGCTACTAAGTGGCAGTTTCATTTGTCTGGGCTACCCCTGTCGGCAGATCGGATGGCAATAGCCGGCTTAGCAGAGCATACGAAGCCACCGGGTCCGACCGCTTGTGCAACACCAGATAACCCTGCTGCTCGGCTTGGGCCAGGGTCGGCGAATCGAACTCGCCGCCGATCATGGCCCCGACGGCGCCCCGCCCGACCCAAACCGTGGCCGGCATTGTCTATCCGCCAGGCAGATTCGGGGCGGAAGAACGGCGAATAGAAGCGTTGCCGGTCGTCTTCGCCGACTCCGACTCCGACTCCGACTCCGATGTCGGGCATTACTTCAGCATTTGCCGGCAGCTCGTAGTAATGCATTACAGTTTGCATTGTTGGTTTTTCCGATGTCGCTCGATCCCCGAGTAAAATCCGTACACATGGCGTCCGCCCCGCTTGCCATCCCCCACGTCGCGAATTTACCGAGCCCCGACGGCTCCAAAATTTCGCATTTAAAGGTGGCCCCATCGTTCGTTTTAACGGTGTACTGCATACCGTTATAACCAGTGGGCGCTTCCGTTGCCTGTGAATTAGTGATCGTGAAGTTGCCAATTTCACGGCCGATCGCCATTGATATTTTGCTCTCGGCTTTGTTGCCTCCTTGGGCGGGAGCGTTATTTGCCGTGGTTGCGCAGCCGGAAAGTACCGACAACAGCGTTACCGTCAGAAGTTTTTCTACCATTTTTGCTCTCCAACGCTCCGAGTTACAAAAAACGCAAGGCATCGGAGCGTGAAGATATGCCTAACGTCGAGTTACGGTATCAAGCCGCCAAACTAAGCATCCGGTGGGTTATTGCCACATGAGTCGATTGCCGGCACTGGCTGATTTTCTGCAGTTGGCGGGACTCATTCAGACCGGTTCAAAACATGCAAAATAATTACATCTTAACAAACCGCCTGGTTGGCATGACACCCTACTCCGGTAGGGTTCCCAGCCTGTATCTGTCTTCCGATAATGTGCCCAGCCTTAGAGCCGTTAGTCCCGTTACCGAGTATCGGCATCTGTTCGAGAACAACCTTTTGGAGAAAACGATGAAACATATAATTTTACGCACCGCGTTGTCGGCGCTCGGCACGCTGGCTGTCGGCAACGCGCAAGCCCAGTTGTTCGACCGGGGCGGCGGCCTGATCTACGACAGCGAACAAAACGTCACTTGGCTGGCGGACGCCAACTACGCCAAAACCAGCGGCTACGACGCCGAAGGCAAAATGAGTTGGCAAAACGCCGTGGCCTGGGTGGATGGCTTGACCTTCTTCGACGACGTACGCGGCGCGAGTTACGACGATTGGCGCCTGCCGACCTTCAACGACCTGGGCGTGCCCGGTTGCGACTATGGATACAGCGGTAGCGATTGCGGATTCAACGTCTCCACGGCCAGCTCGGAACTCGCGCATCTGTTCTACGGCGATTTCGCTAACAAAGGCGCCCTCGATTCGCATGGCGGACCGCAGTCCGGCTACGGCCTCGTCGACGACCCGGCCACGGCCGACGACGAAAGCCTGTTCAGCCATCTGCAATCCTTTGGCTATTGGCTAGGCACCAGTTACGGCGGCGACGCCAGTAAAGCCTGGTATCTGAGCACCGCGACCGGCATGCAAAATTACATCAGCAAAGGCACCAATTATTACGTCTGGGCAGTCCGTGACGGCGACGTCGCCGCGCCGGTGCCATTGCCGGGCGCGGTCTGGCTGTTCGGTAGTGCGCTGATCGGCTTGATATACGCGAAACGTCGCGGCGTATAACTTGATTTTTAATCCGGCGGGCGGCTTTTGTAGGCCGCTTGTTACTTTCGAGGAAATCTTATGAAATTGAAACAAATGGCTGGGGTTTGGGTTATGGCCTTATTAAGCGTATCGGAGGCTTATGCCTCGCAAACCGTGCTCACCTTTGAAAACTTGAACGATTGGGATTTGGTTGACGGTTACGGCGGCATTTCCGGATGGCAAGCCGGCGGAAGCTTGCGAGATTATTCCATTTACCCGTCCCATCAACCGGACATGGGGGATCGTTATTTTGCGGTTTCTTACGGCGGCGCGGAGCTGAGTTTCGACTCGGCGCCGGTGGTATTCGAGGGCGTGCATTATAATTTTGTCGGCTTCGACAGTCATGTCAGCTACGACCTGTATTACCAAAACCAACTGGTTTACAGCGCACCGCTGGTTCCGGAAAATCAGCCGCCGGAAGTTTATTGGTTGGCATCTGGCTACGCTGGGCTAATCGATAAAATCTATTTTCACGGGACGTCGGACGGCGTCGTCGTCGACAACCTGACCTACTCGACCACGGCCCCGGTACCGCTACCCGGCGCGGCTTGGCTGTTCGCAAGCGCCTTGGCCGGCGTCGCGGTCCGCCAGCCGCGTCGGCAAACGAGGTGGAAATAAAATGCGTGCGGTCAAACCCGCGGCCTAGGCAATCATTCCTCCGGTCCCGCGCGATAAAGCCGTGCGCCGCCGGTTAGCTCTGAGTTAGACTCCGCATCTATCTCTGATTGCCGCGGCCGCCGCTGATGAAACTCCTTAAACTTCTACTCGCGATAACCGTCGGCGCCGGTGCCTATAATCACTGGCTGCGGCACCGGCAAGATAGTCCCCCTGGGAGTTCCGAAACGCTCGCAAACGTATCCAGCGCGTTTGTGGAGTTACCCGCGATCAGCGGTCAGAGTCCGTCCTCGGTTATTGTGGTCGCGGCCGAACACTGCCCGCATGCGGATGCGCGGCGCGCCGATCGACTCGCGGAGGACTTGTCTCGAAATGGCGTGCCGGTGGTCCGAACGCACTCGGTAAACTTTGACATACCCAACGGCGGACAGGCCGATCTGGACAAAATCGACCAAGTGATGACCGGTCCGCTCCCAGTCGTCTTTGTCCACGGCCGAGCGAAGGCAAACCCAACGCTAGACGAGGTACTTTCAGAATTCAGAAGCTCGGAACAGTGACTGCCTCGGCATTAGAAAGATTCGACATCAAGCCAGCCGTCAACTATTTCTTGCGGCCAAATAATCAAGGTGAAATTCTCGCTTGATCGCGATCGGTGACCGCGTGTTCAATGGGCATGTCTGCCTGTTCAGCGGAGAAGCTTGGCTGTTTACATGGCGATGCCGAGTGTTGGTATAAGAACGCCGCGCATGCAAACGGCAACGTTGCCTATCTCTATTAGACCGCCGCCGGTCTAACACTGACGCTCGACTGTTCAAACGACAACACCGCCAGCCCCCACCGCGACTCATTGCGGCGATGGCGAAAAAGTTCCCTAATAAACACAAAGTTTATGTGATTTTAATCATAAATTAATTTTAAGTTAATTATTAAATGCTAATGTTCAGCCGGGAACTTTTCCGGTTCCGCCGTTCGTCACGACTCGCGTTGCGATCTTAGAATCCAAGCCAGAAGACAGGAAGCCTCGCGCGAGTACTCGTCACCGATTATTGAAGGTAATAGGTTGAACACCATGAGAAAAACCGGTTTTCTGATTCTGCTGACCAGCCTTTTGGGCTTGATGATGAGCCACCAAAGCCAGGCCGCCAATGCGGTTTTGTTGGGCTGGAATAATCTTGGCATGCACTGCATGGATTCGCGCTACGCCGAATTCGCGATCCTGCCGCCTTACAACACCATCGAAGCGCAATTGATCGTCGGCGGCAAATTGATGAAGGCCAGCACGGTACCGAACGCCGCCGATTACACGCTGAGTTATCAGGCCATCGTCGATCCAGTCAGCGGCGTGATGAACAGCACCTCCAGCGGCAAGAGCGATTGGGAAACCTACGCGCCCACGCTGTTTCCGGTTTTGAAAACGTTCAATCCGGCCTACACCGCCGACATGGGCTTGGCGGGCTGCAACATGCCGGGGATCGATAGTCCTTACGTGCTGAACACCGCGCAACCGATGAGCTTTCAACCGGCCAACTCGCCGGAAAATACCTACCAGGCCGAAGGCGTGCCGATCACGCCCACCGACGATCAGGGCAACAAAAACACCTATCCGTTGATGCGTTTGGTCGCCCGAGATGCCAACAACGCCGTGGTCGCGCAAACCGACATCGTGTTACCGGTCTCCGACGAAATGAGCTGCAAAACCTGCCACGCCGCCAATACCAACGACAAGGCCAAACCAGCCGGCGGTTGGATCAGCGATGCCAACCTGGAGCGCGAATACCGGTTGAACATACTCAAACTGCACGACGACACCGAATTCGCCGAGCACGCCGCCTTGTACAACGAAGCGCTTGCCGCCAAAGGCCTGGACCCGGCCGGCTTGTACGCCGCCGCGACCACCGACCAGGACCCGGCGATGCCGGGCGTACAGGTCAAGCCCATGCTGTGCGCGGCTTGCCATTCCTCCGAAGCACTGGGTGCGCCTAGTTTTAGCGGCGCCAACGGCACCGTGCCGGCGCTGACCCAATCGGTACACAGTACCCATGCCACCGTCACCGCGCCAGGCAGTTCGCTGACCTTGGATAGCTCCGACAATCGCGCGGCCTGCTACGACTGCCACCCCGGTTCCAAAACCCGCTGCTTGCGCGGCGCGATGGGTAGCGCGGTCGCCGCCGACGGCAGCATGGAAATGCAATGCCAAAGCTGCCACGGCAACATGAGCAAGGTCGGCGACAGCCATCGCACCGGCTGGCTCGAAGAGCCCACTTGCCAAAGCTGCCATACCGGCACCGCCACCAACAACAACGGCAAAATCCGTTACAGCTCGGTGTTCAACAATCCGCTGACCTACGACAGCCAACGGGTCGCGGTCAACCCAACCTTCGCCACCAACGCCGATACGCCGGCCGCCGGATTGTCGTTGTATCGTTTTTCCAAGGGTCACGGCGGCTTGCAATGTTCCGCCTGCCACGGCTCCACCCATGCGGAATTCCCGTCGTCTCATCAAAACGACAATATCCGCAACGAGCAACTGCAAGGCCATGCCGGCGTGACGGTGGAATGCAAAACCTGCCACACCGCCGGCGTACCCAACACCACCAACGGCGGTCCGCACGGACTGCACCCGATCGACCAATCCTGGGTGGGCCGGCACGGTGACGCGGTCGAGCGCTCCGGTACCGCCGGCTGCAAAGGCTGCCACGGTAGCGACCTGCGCGGTACCGAGTTGTCGCGAGTCCAGGGCGACCGCTCGTTCAACGTCGAGAGCCTAGGTACGGTCAAATTCTATCGGGGTGGCACGGTCGGCTGCTATTCCTGCCACCGAGGTCCGAACAGCGAAAGCATGAACACGGCGGCCTATCCGATCACCGCCGACGTTTCGGCAAGCACCGCCGCCGGCACACCGGTCAATTTGACCTTGCCGGTCACCGGCACCGGCGTGACGATGCGCATCCTGAAGCAGCCGCAACACGGCACGGTCGGCTTGAACAATGCGGTCGCCACCTACTTCCCGGAAGAAGGCTTCAGCGGCACCGATAGCTTCTTGTTCGCCGGCTACGACGGCGCCAAAAACACCGTGACGAGCACCGGCAACAAGGGTGCGGTTCCGGCCACGGCGACCATTACCGTCAATGCCGCGTGTTCTTATAGCCTGCAACCCGGCAGCCAAGCCGCCGCCAACAGCGCCGGCAGCTTCAGCGCGACGCTGACCACCGGCGCGAATTGCGCCTGGCAATTGCAAAGCGACGCGGCTTGGCTAAGCGTGATGTCACCGACCAGCGGCAGCGGCCCGGCGACGATTCAATACAACGTCGCGGTCAATCCGGCGCTCAACACCCGTATCGGCAACCTGACGGTATTGGGCGGCAGCAATCAAAACGCCGCCCAGTTAGCGGTTACTCAAGCGGCCGGCACCGATGGCGACGGCGACGGCGTGGTCGATGCGGTGGACAACTGCACCGCGCTCGCCAACGCCACGCAACTGGATAGCAACGGCGATCACTTCGGCAACCTCTGCGATGCCGATTTGAACAACGATTGCAAAACCAACTCGCTGGACTTGGGCTTGTTCAAAAGCGTTTACGGTAACGCCGCCGGCAATGCCGACCTGAAGGCCGCGGCCGACATGAACGGCGACGGCAACGTTAACTCGCTGGACCTGGGCTTGTTCAAACGCATCTACGGCAAAGCGCCGGGACCTTCCGCGCAAGCGACTTGCCCGTAAGCGCGCCAGGCTGAAAATCAACTTTAATTGGGAGTTAAATCCATGAAAATAAAAACCTTGCCCGCCGCATTCACCCTGCTGGGCGCGCTCTGTTTCGGCGAAGGCCAGGCCGCGTTAGCCAACCACGTGTTCTTCGATCCAAGCAGCCTGGATGTCAATCTGGGGGATACCTTCAGCTTGGTGTTGAAAGGCGAAGCCTTTAGCGGCGGACTGGACGGCGGTTCGGTGGATCTGAGCTTCGACAGCGCCATCCTGCAAGCCGATTCGGTGGTGGTGAATGCCACGTTGTGGAGCTTCATCAATCAACCCGGCACGATCGACAACAACGCCGGGAAGATCGAGTTTACCGATTTCAGCCAATTCGGCGCCAATTTGAGCAGCGGCTCGTTCGACATCGCCACTTTCACCTTTGTAGCGGTCGGTAGCGGCTCGAGCGCGATTAATCTGTCGGTGAACAATCAAGACCCCTTCGGCTCGGCCGGCAATGTCATCACCCCGGATTTCAGCAGCGCGCTGATTAACGTCAGCGGAATTTCCAACGTACCGCTACCCGCTTCGGCGTGGTTGATGTTCAGCGCGATGGCGGGCTTTATGACGCTCAAGCGCCAACGAAAATAAGCGAACGCAAGCCCCCAATAAAGCCGGCGGACCGCGCTTTCCGGCCAAAGCATCCCGAACCGCGCGAAGCGATTTCGGGATGCGATGGAGCCGAACCGTCAGTGTTTCAATAACCGGCAGCTTCCCTTTAAGTCCGCTCCGGGAACATGCCCGTCACTCGCTAATCGGAATCGTTCGATTCGCGAACGAAATCCTTCGCCCCCTCGAGTAGCCTTTAGCGCCATGAATGGTTCCGTTCATTTCTCAAGCGGGTTATTTGTTCCCCTAAGCAACTTGCGCGTTCCCTAAGTGAAGCCACCTCTCCCTGTTTAGAGCTGCCGTTGCCTGTCTACAGCCGCCGTTCCCTGAGCGGAGCCGAAGGGAACAGAAAACACCAAGCCCCCCAATCAATAGAACTCAAACAGACCGCGCCCCGCTGTTCCTCCTGCCTCGGCAGCTATCAACCGCTCCGTAGTTTCGATCCTATGGCCCACTGTCAGCGCTGCCAGCGGCTTGTCGAGGATTGGCTGAGCGAGTTTTGCCTTTTTGGCGGACCAAACGGCTATTTGCAGCCCCCGATCTTTCGAATCCGGTAGGCTTAAATCAGATATCTACCTGACATTCGCTCGGATTGAATTTGTTTGTGGCAAGCCCCCTGTCAGACTCGGACTTGGATATGCAATCAAACGACTGAGAAATAAAATGGTTCGTGACCCAACCGATCGGTAAACCATGGCTTTTGCTAGCATTCTCCGATTGCAACGTGACATTGTTCGGAAAATTAGCTAAAACACTGAGCTCTTTAACTAACCGGCCGTCAGCCCGCCGGAATTGGAAAATCGAATATGGAAATCCTTAGTCTGCTTAATCAGCAACTGGTCAAACTATTAGCTTCATCTTTACAAGCACTGGATTCAGACTGGTGGACTTCACTGGCACTGGACAAATTAACCTACCAACAAAGAAGCTTTGCCGTATCTCTGCCGGCACAAGCATTGGATCGCCTGGATTTGGCAGCCTTACTTAGAATCGCTGATCAAAACTGGTATGACATAGCCAACCAAGAATGAATAACACCGAATTACTAAAAATTCGAGCATTGAACGGTAGCCAACACTTTGCTTTCGAAGAATTATGTTGTCAGCTTGCATCTCTTGAACCAAGAGCAATAGAAGATGAGTTTCTCCGCAAAGGTATTGGATCAGATGCCGGAGTTGAATGCTACATACGTCACGCTGACGGAACCGAAACAGGTTGGCAAGCAAAATTCTTCGATAAATTTGATTCCGGCCAGATATCTCAGCTTACCGAGTCTTTGAAACAAGCCATCGAAAAGCATCCAAAACTGACCCGCTATATCGTCTGTTTGCCAATAGATCTTAAAGACGGGAGAACCGGAAAGAATAAAACAGAGGGGCAACGCTGGATAGATTGGAAAACAACTCGTCTCTCAGAATTAAGCGAAGAGCGCAATATTGAAATTATACTTTGGCAAGCCACCGATATTCGAGAACGCTTGCATCGCAACGATCCGTATTACGCCGGGAGGATAAGTTTTTTCTTTGATGAACTTCGCTTTACGCCTGTTTGGTTTTCTCGACACATCAACGCTGCCTGTATTTCTTTAGATTCCCGATATACACCTCAATTTCATATATCGTTACCAATACGGCAGGTGTTTTTAGGCATTAGTCGATCACCTTGGCTTGAGGATCAGCGAGAGGAATTAATTACGCCACTAAGAAAACAACTCAATAGCCTAAAATATGACTTTCAGCAGGCCAATGTCTCGGAAACCGATTTAAAGGTTCTATTAAATTACAGCAACAACTTAATCGACGCGCTCAAGCAAAGTTTTCCCATAACAAAGCCTTATCCCATCGCGGATTGGCGCAGCCAAATTCAACAAGTTCAAACTGCTGCGAATCAATGGCAGGCCCATTTCTGGCACCTCGACTCAGAAGAAAAAGATAAATCTAAAAAAGATAATATCCGGGCCGCATTAAACGAACTTCATGGGTTCGGACAAACGCTTGATGAAATAGACGAAAAACTAAACTCAGATACTTGGATACTGGCAAATGAACAGGCTGTGCTTCTTTACGGCGAAGCAGGAACAGGCAAATCTCATCTGTTGGCTGATATTGCCAATGATGCGATCAAAAAAGGTTACCCGACTATTTTTTTGATTAATAGTCAGTTCTTCCAACAAGACCCACGTACGCAAATTCTTGAGCACTTGGATTTAAGGCATATTCCATTTTCAACTTTTCTTGGAGCGTTGGATGCGGCGGGCCAAGCCGCAGGCGTGAGAGCATTGCTGATAATCGACGCATTAAACGAACGTTTCGGTACCGAAATTTGGCCTCAATACCTGGCACCGTTAATCGAAGAAGTTAAACGCTACCCTCATCTTGCCCTTATCGTTTCATGCCGCACAACTTACCTGCCCTTTATTTTGCCAGCCGATTCTCTTCTGTGCGATAGCTTGAAGCAGATAGAACACAACGGTTTTGCCGATGGAGGCGGATACGCAGCCAGAACTTATCTGGCCAAACGCAAAATTATCAGGCCTAGTGTTCCGCACTTATTGCCAGAATTTAACAACCCGCTTTTCCTTAAAACCTTGTGCGACAGTTTGGAACGACAAGGGCTCGATTGTTTTCCACGAGGAATACAAGGTTTAACGGAATATTTCGATTTTTATCTTAAATCATTAGCCAACCAAATTGAATTGCGGATGGGGCTGGATAAACGGCAGAATATTATTGTGCGTGCGTTAAAGGCATTTACTGAAAAACTAACATCCAATCAATCTTCCTACCTTTCAATTGAAACGACTATCGCTTGTTTTGATTCGATATATGCTTCTAAGGGCCAACAAGATCGCAGCTTGTTGAGCCAATTTGAACACGAGGGAATTTTAACGATTGAGCCTGTTTATATCGAAAATAATCAGTTAGAAGAACAAGCACGTTTTACGTTCGAGCGTTTCAGCGATTTTCAAATTGCTGGGCATTTGTTAAATGAGCATATTTCTTCGAAAAATAGCGTTCAACCCTTGGAAACAGGGACTCCGCTACATACTTTTCTTTCCCGTAAAGATATAAATAGGGTTGCCGACATTATCCACGCTTTAGCGGTTTTGCTGCCAGAATCTACGGATTACGAATTGCTCGATATATTTCCATCAGCGAACGGATCATACAAATGGACAATTAATGAAGCATTTTTTAAAAGTTTATTATTGCGCCGTCAGAATTTTTTTACCGATAGAACCCGTGAATTAGTGATTGGTTTATCGCAAAATTATCCGAATCACTGGCTGGAAACGCTTATCGCAGTTGGTACGGAGCCCAACAACCGCTTCAATGCCAATTATCTGCATGAAAAATTAGCTCATCTGACGATGCTTGAGCGCGATGCGAAATGGACTATTGCTATCGCTAATCTCGAACTAGAGGATGGTTCACCACTTGATATATTGCTTTCCTGGACAGTGGAATCGGGTTTTGAGGAAATAGATCCGCTGCGTGCCGAACTGGCGGCAATTATGTTGACATGGTTATTTTCGACATCGTATCGCGCTGTTCGAGATCGGGCTACCAAGGGATTGTCCGCTTTACTGGCGCCACGTTTGCCGTTGGCACTTAGCTTGTTGGAACGCTTCAAGCAGGTCGATGACCTTTACATTTTAGAGCGATTATTGGCCGCCTGCTATGGCGCTGCATTACAAGCACAAACCCAGAAAAATCTTGCCGAACTTGCTCTTTTTGTTTACCAATGGATTTTTGCCGATGGTAAGCCGCCAGCCCATTTGCTACTGCGCGACTACGCCAGGGGTATTATCGAATACACATTGCATTGTGACTTATTGCCTGAAGAAATTAAAATTGAAAAAGTACGGCCGCCCTATCAAAGTGATTGGCCGATTGAATTTGTAGCCGAAAATAATTTAGAGATATATGGCGACAAATACAAAGATGATATTGTTAGGTCGGCAAGCAGCGAGTGGCTTGGCGATTTTGCCAAATATATTATCAAACCTTCAGTTCATCATTGGACAACAACACCGCTTGGCGTCGATAAGGCGTTAACACCATACGAAAACTTTGAAGTCTTCTATTCAATGTTTGCCGATCATGCAAATTCCGACCAACTTTCGGCATTTAATGAAATTCTACAATTCTGTATCGACTGCAATAGACCGGAGCCAAATTCGGTAGGTCAAGAATCACAAAAAAAGGCGTCCAGCACTGAAATCAAGATCAAAATTATTGCTTATGACTATAAGGAGTTAGAAATTAAGAAGCAAAACGAAGCCAGATTCGAAGAGCTTGAAACAAAATTTATTAACTTACTCGATGACAAATATAAATACAAATACTGGCCTGGATGCCGACAAAGAATAAGACAAATTCTGAATCGATATTCGAATAATCTACCTGAGCATTTTGACGATATTTTAGCTCAGCTATGGGTAACCAAAAGGGCTCACGATTACGGATGGTCAACTGATTTATTTGGAGAATTCGATAGAAGAATTGGCTCCGGCCGAGGCAGACGCCATAAACAAATGGAACGGATTGGAAAAAAATACCAATGGTTAGCTTTGTATGAATTGTTGTCTCGTATGGCCGATAATCTGATTTATTACTCCGGTTATAGCGATGGCGCTAACCGATATGAAGGTCCTTGGCAAATATACAAACGAAATATCGATCCTTCATTACTTATTAGTAAAACCAAAGACGACAATTGGGAAAATCATCCCCATGCTTGGTGGTCACCACAAACGCTAAAGTTGCGCTTACTGAAGAAGCAGGAGCAAAAACTCTGGTTACAAAACGAATCCGACCAATTGAATAGTGCATCGTTGCTGGATGTAATCGATCCGGACACAGGTCAGCGCTGGTTGGTTATGAAAAGTTTTAAGCAGTACAGCACTTCCTATGATTTGGATGCGCGTATCGACTCATGGTGCAGATGCTGGTGTGTGGTTGTTAGAAATCGGTATAAAAACCAATTCATTGATGCAATTTCCACACATAACTTGATTGATCCTGATGCATTTCCGAAAGTCGGCGAATTTTATGGCTCATTTATAGGCGAATACCCTTGGCATCCGTCGTACGAAATAGACGATGACTGGTCAACGGTTGATCGTGACTATGGCTTTCGGCATAAAGTGTTAACTACATTCGCCGAGTACACTGCGGAACGTGGAGGTTACGATTGCTCGATTGAAGGGACGATCAATACTTATTTGCCGGCGCCGTGGCTAATACAAAAACTTGGTTTAAGACTAATTGACGGACGCACATTGTCATTCGCAGACGCGAAAGGCCAAATTTTGTTCAAAGATCCCTCGGTGCATGAAGAAGGGCCAAGCGCAGCACTGATCGATAGAATGGCATTTTTAGATTTACTGGATAAAGAAAACTTGGCTCCGGTCTGGATTATTGCTGGAGAAAAAGGCGCATATGGCGAGCATCACGATGATTTCGTTGGGCGCAGAGTTCATTCATTCGTTTATTCATTGAACAAGCAAAATGAAATCGTTTGCGTAAAGCAAAAAATTGATATTGAAGAACCTTGAAACATTGGACTTTGCAAGTTTTTGGACATTTTTAAATTAAAATTTCTGGAGAACAACTTAAATGACCATCGCCGACACCATCTACCAACACGTCAAGACCCTGCCGCCTGCCAAAGCCTTGGAGGTCTTACATTTCGTCGAATTTCTGGAATCGAAGCCCGACTCGACACCGGAACCCGCAGCCGACGAAGCCTTGGCCGCTTTCCTGCAAAGTCTGCCTATCGGACAACGTAGCGATGCAGAAATCGACGCAGAATTTCAAACCATGCGCGACGAGTGGGATCAACCGTGAAACTGTTCCTGGACGCTTGCGCCGTCATTTATTTGATCGAGTCGCACCAGGAACAAGGCCGAAAAACCCGCGTCCTGGTGGATGATGCTCGGAAAGCGAACGCGCAATTGGCGGTATCGCGGCTTTCCTTTCTGGAATGCCGGGTGCTGCCGTTGAAAACCAGGAACGCGGAATTATTGGACTGCTACGACCGATTTTTTCGATTGCCGGGTTTGGAAATCGTCGAACTCGATACCACGGTCATCGACATCGCCACCGAACTACGCGCCAACCATGCGGGAACCTTACGCACCCCGGATGCGATCCAACTGGCTTGTGCCCTCTTGTCCGGAGCGGACCAGTTTTTGACCGGTGATAAGAAGCTGGCTGCTATTCAGGAAATAAAGGTCATTGTCGTATGATCGATAGCGCTTTCGTGGTTGCATATCGCTAAAACGCACTGACTGCTTACTAGCGTGTATTTGCCATTTGCAAATTTGGGATGAACGTCGCTTTACTCTGAAAGTCATTGTGGGAGCGACGCATAGTCATGCATCGCGACTATGCGTCGCTCCTACAGAAGCCTTTGATTTACCGGGGCGATTGCCAAGCCTTCATGATCGTTAGGTTCGATTTACTCATTGAGCCTGCATCATTGCCCCTTCTCGGCGCCAATACGGTCCACAAGCAATCCGGCAAAACCTAGCCGAACCGTAACCGATCGACCGCGAAGTTTGCAAAGGCAGTAACAGGGGGCGAACCCCAAAATATCCAAGCCTTCCGGCTAGCGTGCGGTAACCGCTAGCCAATCGCCAATAGGCTCGGCTAACACTTCGCGCTTCTCCATCACAGGGGCGTTGCTTCATGCCGGACACGCAAACATCGCCGCTAAACAGCCGGCATTCCAACGCGAACAGCGAGCGATGCTTGGTTAACAGGCAAGCGTCTGATTCGAACACCGGGCGGCCAGTGTTTAACACCCGCGTTCCGCGAATAATCACCGGGCGCCCGCCGATGAACACGCGGCGATTTTATGCGAACACCGAGATGTCGCCGATGGACAGTCGGCCGTTTCCGTCGAACAGCGGCGCGTGTCCGATGAACAGCGGCCCGCGCCTCTTGATCGGCGACGCTTGCGTGGTGAACATGAAAGCTTGCGTGTTAAACCATCGACGTTGCATGTGCATCGCAGAAGACTGCGTGTTCAACAGGCAAGTCTGCCTGTTCGGCGGAGAAACGTGGATGTTTAAATGGCAACGCCGACGGTTCGGATAAGAAGCTTGCACATGCAAACGACGGCGTTGGCTGTCGCGATGAGATCGTTGCGGTTCAAACACGGCCGCGCGACTGTTCAAACGGCAACGTCCCCCGTTTTTTTATCCCGTCGTCTGTTTACCGGTATGTTGTTGGGCTTATGCCTGACCGATTTTAAATTTCCGGCAAGACCCACGTGATTGGCGCGGCAAGGCTGCGCTATTCGGTTTGAGTCAGCCGCCGTTGCTTTTCGGCTTGCCGAAAGCTCAAACCCAATATGCCGGATTTTTGCATCGATTGCTTCAACGAATACGCCAACGCCGAGGCCAGCACTCTGGCGTAATACGGCAGGGTTTCGACGTAGACCGGCAAAGCGTCTCCGATTTTTTCGGCCTGTTGCAGTGCCTGTTCCAGTTGCCGGCGGCGTTCGGCTATTGTTTGCAGGAAGGCCCGGTCGTTGGCGCAATCGGCGGACAGTTCCAGGGTCCAGGTCAAATCGGCTTGCAGCTCGCAGGCGCCAATGAAGCGGCCGGACCGATCCGGCGACCACTGCACCGGCGCGATCAACGACAGCCGATATTCGCCGTCTTTCAGATACAGCCAATAGGTTTGCTTGGCGGTCGGTTTGAAACGAATGTGGCTGTTTAACACGAACAACGAGGTAAACAAGTCGCTGCTGATTTGCCGCAGGCTTTTGGCCGGGGCGACCAATTGGTTCCGGGCCTGCTGCAAGCTGTCCAGCACGGCGACGCTCCCCTTCCCCTGCGGATTGGCCGGTTTCGCGATCGAGCGAGTCATTCGAGTTTTCCTTTGGCTGGTCAAAAATCCAAGTCGATGCCGGTTGGTTTGGCGTGGGAGGCATTGTATCGATTCGGCGTTTGGATGGGAGACGTTCCCTTCGACTCCGCT